>JAYVXI010000255.1:0-11631 GCA_043785305.1 Limnoglobus sp.
TTTTTCCGGGTTTTGAGTCCCCAAAATGGCACTTTTTGATCGCGTGTCGCCGATCCGTTTGCCGTATCGCGAAGCCGGTTCGTGGATTACGCCGATTGCTATCGATTCGACACTCAGCGCAAAAATCGACCGAGTGCGACATAAAATCGACCGACCACGACATGAAATCGACCGCGCACGACATTCTCACGACACTTGGAGACACTTTCACGACACTTCGCGCACCACGCAAAAGTCGACTTACGTCAATTCGCCTCCGATTTTTTGACTTCGAGAATTCGTGTGGGTGTGCCCAAAACTCACCCGACGTATACGCCGATTGCGATTTCGCAGTCGTTGCCGGTGGAAAACGCTGGGCTAAAGACCTGCGGCGACCAGAAAATGAAGAATGAAGAAGGCACCTGCTACCCAAAAACCCGTTTTTTGAACCATGCCGATTATTCGCTGTTACCACTACGATTCTGCGATCCGCGCCCGAAGATCTTAAATACAGATATTAGCATATGCCCGACGACTTCGATCAGCAGGAATAAGCCTTCAAGCAATAATACGAACAGGCCAATGATTGCCTCGACCATGAATGCACCTCCACAAGTGATTCTGCTGTTCCTGCCTCAAGCGGGATTGCTGTTTATCGATTGCGAAATGCTTTCACGATGGCGGTGTAGCGTTCGGCCATCGTGCGGATCGCGGCGAAGTCTTTCGCTGCGATGGCTTTCGGATCGACGAGTTGCCCGCCGATACCGAGGCAACACGCGCCGGCGGCGAGGAACTCGGTTGCGGTGATGAGATCGACGCCGCCGGTGGGCATCAGTTTCACTTGCGGTAATGGCCCGCGTAACGCCTTGAAGAACGCAGGCCCCAACACGTCGGCGGGGAAGACCTTCACGATGTCCGCACCGGCTTCCCACGCGCTCAGCACTTCCGTCGGCGTGAACGCACCCGGCATCACGAGCTTATCGTAACGGCGGCACATGCGAATCACATCGAGATTCACCGCCGGCGACACGATGAACTCCGCACCCGCAAGGATCGCCGCGCGGGCCGTCTCGGTGTCGAGGACCGTGCCCGCACCCAGCAACACGCGATCCCCCAACTGACGTTTTGCTTCGCGAATGACATCGATCGCATTCGGCACCGTGAACGTGACTTCCGCCACGGTGACGCCACCATCGGCGAGTGCCCGCATCACATCGACGAGCGGTGCCGGGTCCGAAAAGCGAACGACGGCAACGATGCCACATTCGAGAACGCGAGACAGATCCGATTCGCGGCTCATAATTCGAGTATCCGTGGTGGGAACAATTGCAGTGTGGTCATCTTACATTTTCTGACCGAATCGCCGTTCGTCGAGTCGCAGGCTGCGTCACGATCTCTTCGAGTGTGCGAATGTTCGCCTGCACCGCCAGAGTGCAAAAAATTCCTGAGAAAGAAGTGCCGTCAACGGTTACAGCTAAGGTTGTTCGTCGGAACTTCACCATAAATGTAAAAATTACTAAACTAGCAAGACTTCGCTCGTTTCCCTTCCCAGCCGGGAAGCGTACCATGACGATACTCATTACATTTGCGATCGCACTCGTTCTTTCGCTGATGGCGACTTGGTTCGTTCGTCGATTTGCATCGCGTATCGGGCTTGTCGATCCGCCCGATGGCGTTCGGAAATTACAACGTGTGCCGATTCCTGTCGGTGGCGGTTTGGCTGTTTTCTTTGCGATGCTGGCTTCCATTTTTATTGCGTTGTCTCTCGATCCTCAAGTAGCTTACGCATTTATCGAGCGTCTCCCTCAATGGGTAGCGCTCGGCATTGCCGGAGCGATTATTATTATCGTCGGCCTCATTGACGATTGCGTGGCGCTGCGACCAATGCATAAGTTATGCGGTCAATTCGTTGCAATTACTGTTCTCGTCGTATTCGGCAAAATGCAAATCGTGGATGTTACTGTTTTCAGTACGCATTTGCATCTGGGCTGGGCTGCGATCCCCATTACCTATTTCTGGTTTCTCGCCGCCGTCAATTCGTTGAATCTACTCGATGGCATGGACGGTTTACTCGGCACGGTCGGTGGAATTATCTGTGCGGCACTGGGATGTATTGGCATTCTCACGGGCCAACCCGCGGCGGTGATTGTGGCTGTGGCGCTCGTTGGGGCACTCGTCGGATTTCTTCGGTTCAATCTTCCACCTGCGACGATTTATCTCGGCGATAGTGGCAGCATGTTGATTGGCCTGATGATCGGTGGCATCGCAATACAAGCCTCGATGAAAAGCCACGCGGCCGCACTGCTCGCGCCGACGGCGCTATTGGTTTTGCCGTTCCTCGATACCATTGCGGCCATCGTCCGACGCAAACTCAGCGGTCGAGGTGTGTCCCAAGCGGATCGCGAGCACCTACACCACGTGCTGCTTCGCCGATCCGGTTGGACGATCCACTTCGCGTTATTCGTCGTGGCGGGTCTCGGTGGAATTGCCGCCCTCGGCGCGACGCTCTCCGTTTACTTTCGCCACGACAGTATCGCCATCGTGACCTCGCTCGGCGTCGTCGTCGTTCTACTTGCGTTCGGGTGGTTCGGCGGAACGGAATTGCAACTGATACGAAAACGTTTCGCGAAACTCATCTGGCGGCCACGAGTCGAGAACCCCGTGACAGCCACCGAAGAACTACCCGCACAGGCCACGCCGTGAAAGAATTACTCGCGTTCTCTTTCACCGAGCCGATTCCCCGCAAGGGGTCGGGTGAGAGACTTGCAAACAACAGCGTGCCTGCTACTCGCGGAAATCTTGCGTTTTACCCGACCCCTTGCGGGGAATCGGCTCGGTAATTACCCGACCCCTTGCGGGGAATCGGCTCGGTAATTACCCGACCCCTTGCGGGGAATCGGCTCGGGGGTTTCACCTGGTCCTTCGTTTAGCCAGAGAACGAGTGGATAGTCTTGGCATCGAACATACACGATTGCGGCTTCCAGGGATTCCGGTTTGAGTAGCTCGGGTTTCGATCCGGACTTCGTCCACCACGTACCAGAAGTGCGCTTCCCGAACGCTGCGTTCATCGCACGAGATGCATAACTTTTGAACTCCGACAGGACTCGAGTGCCGTGCCAATCGGGGTGTGCCGAAACGACGATGTGAACGTGATTTCGCATTATTGCGACTGCTTCAATGTCCCAACTGCGAAACGCGGCGGTTCGACGAAATTCCGCAGCGGCGGATTCTGCTTGCTCCACACTCAGATACACCGGCTCGCCACGCATGACGGTTTGCGAGTAGCGAACCAAGCCGGGAATAGCCCGATCGCAATCCGTACCGGGTGAGTTATGGCGAACTTTCACTCCGTCCAGACCACGAAGATCCGTGACGAATCCCCGGACATCACCCGGCAACCAGGTACCGTAAGTCGTCCACGTGAGCAGCCATGACTGGGACATATGCGATTCCCCGCAACGGACATACTTCACCGAGCCGATTCCCCGCAAGGGGTCGGGTGAGTGACTTGCAAACAACAACGAGCAGGTTACTCGCGGAAATCTTGCGTTTTCTTTAACCGAACCGATTCAATCACCCGACCCCTTGCGGGGAATCGGCTCGGTAAACATCGGCTCCCTCTTACCCGTGGCCTTCTTTCACTTCGTTGCGGTTCCAGCGTGGGATAACCACAAGCAAGTCTTTCGTGCCGTTCGGCACGCATTGGCAACTCAGTCGCGATTCGGTCGTGACGCCGGGGGCTTCGTCGATCATGTCTTCTTCGTCTTCGGTCGATTTCGAACAGGTATCGAGCGCCTGCGACACGTAGACGTGGCAGGTCGAACAGGCGCAAACGCCGCCGCAACTGTGGTTGATCGAGATGCCCGCGCCTTCGGCGATGTCCAGAATGCTACCTTCGAGGCCGTGATCGCCGAACGGGATGTCCGCCGGATCGACGCGCACGTCGGTATCGACGCCGGTTTCCTCGTTACGGAAAGTGACCTGGAAGACGCGGGTCGCCTTCTCGATTTCGACGGGACGAATATAAGGGTTGACGCCGCCCATTGCGGATGCATCCTGATCGAGTGAATCGGTTAGTTTCAGTAAGTGCCATTGTACGCGCCAGTAAACGCGAGAGCGGGGAAGCCCGAAGACTTCCCCGCTCTCGCGTTCGTTCCGACTGGTGCTTCTACTGGAATTTCAGTTCGTTTCGGACTTGTTTCACGCCGGGCGAGAGGCGAATCATTCCTTCGGCGGTTCGGGCTTCGTCTTCGTCTTTCACGTTGCCGCGAAGGACGACGATGGGGCCTTCCATACTAATGTTGATCGCGCTAGGGTTGGCGATCATGCTCGAACGGCCGATGACGGTTTGCAGGTCCGCTTGCATCTGGGCAGGCACGATCGCAGGGCTAGCGAAGCGGAGTGTGGCGGTGTAGCTGATCGCACGTTGTAGCGGAATGACTTCGCCACCGGTGAAGTTACTATTCGAGTTGAAACTCGTGCTACGGTTCGTGCCGGTGGTGCCCGTTCGGTTCGTGTTGGCACCGGTGGTGGCGGTCGTTCCCGTACGGCCTGCGGTATTTCCCGTCATGCCCGTGGTACTCGTTCGCCCCGTGTTGGAAGCGGTACCGGTGTTGATCCCCGAGGTGCGGGTGCTGCCGCCGGTGGTGCTGCCCGATCCGCTCGCGCCGAATGTCGGCGATCCGAAACCGCCTGGCCCCACTGTGGTGGTGGGGGAGTTCCCCTGATACAGCGGGTTGGCGTAGAAAGTGCCGAGAATGTTCGACCGGCTGAGCGAGGAACCCGTCGGCCCAGTTAGCGAGATCGTGGGAATGGCATCTTGTTGAATCGTCGGAGTGCCGCCCGCCGAGGTACTCGTGTTGCTGCTAGTTCCGGTTCCTGTGCCTGTAGTTCCGGTCGTTGTGCCCGTGGTTGCGGGCGTGGTTTGCGCGTAGCTTGCCGATGCGAGAACCGCACTGATCGCCGAGGTTAAGACGCACCGCGTAAGGAATGTCATGTTCGTGCCCCATGGAAACCGCGAACGTACCGACTCGTATCTCCGGATTGTATCGTCGCGCACCGCCCAAAACATGAGAGAATTTTCTGCGGCGCGGAAATGCGTTCAAGATTCACATCACACCGGCAATCGGTTCGCCGGCGTGGCCGAAGTACACGGGGCGGTTGCGACGGCTACCGTTCGTGGAAGTGAAAAATTCGGTCAGTCGTCGATCATCACTTTCTTCGCGGGTTTCAGGTGGGCTTCATCGAGTTTACCGACGGACCACAACAGGCCGCGAGCGACGAGTTCGAGGTATCGTTCGTCGGCCACGGTGTCGTTGTTGTGGCCGAGCGTCGTGGCGAAGACCTTGGTTTTCTTCGCGTACAGGTTCGTCCAGGCCACCGTCGCATCGGCGGTGATGTCTTTCCCGGCCTTGTCTTTGTAGGTTTGCACGCCCTTGGCCAACGGCGTGGCGGTATCGAGCAGTTTGCCCGTGAAGTTGTTGTAAAGCTCCTCGTTGACCGTTTTCCAGTCGCTGAGGCCCTTACTAATGAGGCTGTTTTTGTCGGTGAAACTGACCGCGATAGGGGCTTGTGGACCGTGCCCAGTCGAGGCGAGGCCGGTGAACTCGAACCACGGCGTCGTCTCTTTCGGATACCCTTCGGTACGGTAACAGTGCATCCCGCAATGGAGGATGACCCCTGGCAGACCGTCGCGGTGCGGCTGTAAAATGCGATCCACGAGCGATTTGTCTGTGACGTCCGAACAGCATTCGTCGTGAACGATGACATCGTAACCCTTTGCCCAATCGGCCTTCTCGTAGGCGGGGTTCAGGTGCTTCGTCCCCTTGTCGGCATCGTACGCAATCGCCCACTGGACGTTCGCGCGTTCGGAAATCCCTTTCGTCAGAATCGTCTTTTGTTTCGCGTAATCGTGGCAACAACCGCCGATCACTAACAGGGCACGTATCGGCTTAGCGTCCGGCTCGCGTGCCGTAACCGCAAGGGTCAGAATGCTGAATAACGCGACCATGAGCAGAGCAGAGCGTTTCATCGTCGACCTCGCATTTTTGGGAAAGCGTTTCACTCAGTTTATCAATATCGGCACGCGGGCCGCGTGCGCTACGCTACGTTGCTCACGCGGCTCGCGTGTAAAACTTCGCACGGGAAAAAACTTCACACGCGGGCCGCGTGCGCTACGGTACGTGTACGTGGTTCGCGAACGATAGAAGTGCTCGTTAGAAATCGCCGCACGGCCCGTCGGACCGACTTGATAGTCGGAGCGATGAGCCGTGCGAAGGATGGTGGGGCGGAAGGGGGAATCGCCCGCACCATCTGGCGATCGGCGGATTGGGGAATCACGCTTCTCGTCTTGCGTCGGCCAGTCGGCGAATTCGCTCGGTCAAAAGTGCCACGTCGAACGGCTTTTTGAAGACTTCGTTGAACCCGTACTCGGTGAGCTTTTCGGGGGCCGCTTCGTCTTCGCCTGCCAGACCCATAATCAGGGTCTTGCCGTACGCTTCGTTTTTGCGAAGGTTCGTCGCGATCTGCATCGACTCGCTGCGGCCGAGGCCGAGGTCGATGATGATCGTGTCGGGGTGGAAGCTTTGTGCCAAAGTCCCCGCTTCGAAGCCGCTTTGGGCGAGTTCGTACTTGTAATCGTCGACTTCCGGAAGTAGCTCTTTAATGCGATCGTTGAAGAGCTTTTCGGTACCGATGAGTAGCACCTTGTGCCATTCTTCTTCCTCGAGTTCGCCGAGTGGCATCCCGTGTTCTTTGAGGAACCGGATGAGTTGCTCGCGAGGGATGCGGCGATCCTGGCTACCGGGAATCCGATAGCCTTTGAGCCGACCGCTGTCGAACCATTTGGAGACAGTGCGGGGGGCAACCTTACAGATCTTCGCGACCTGGCCGGTAGTAAATACCTTTTTCATATGGGGCACTCCATTTCATCGCACTCGGTGAACACAACCCGATCACACAATATGTGTGGGGGGACGGTGGTGGACCCGAGGGGCAGGACGACGGTGCGGCGGCTGGCCGGTCGCCCGGCAGGGCATCCATGCAAATCTCAGCGGTGTGGTCGGTCGCATCGAGCGGCCAAACCGAGTCGGCTGGGCGGAAGTTCGACCGGTTTACCGGAACGCAACCCCAACATCGCTTTAATCGGCCGAATCACACTGCTAAGATTAACTCTGGTTTGCGAACTTCCTAAGTTTGGCGGGTTTAGCGAACCCAGCAGAACCTGCGCCCCTAGGGCATCTGGTCTGCCCGTCGTGCCGACACAATCTGACACGACCTCGACCAACCGCATGACTAGTACCATCAATCGTCAACGCATGGCGTGTCCCGTGGGTAAATGCGCAGACTCCGGAGAATTCCGCACATTAGTCCTGTTGCGAATACCGGTTCGACCGGTTGTGACGCGCAGCCGTCGCATTCTACGCGCGGCTACGCACGGAAATGTCTTCAAGTGGAGAGAGAATTTGTCGTTACGCGATCGGTGCGTGTAGCTTTTTCCAGAAGATCAATTTGTCGTCGCCATCGGAATAAAAGTCGGGAATCTGGCCGGCCATGGTGTAGCCGTGCTTGCGGTAGAACTCGCACGTCGGCACATAATGCGGCAACGAACTCGTTTCGATCAACAATAGTCGGCCATTCTGCGCACGCACGTCGTGCTCGGCCCAATCGAGTAACCGTTTGCCGTGACCCTGGCCTTGGCACGCTTTCGAGACTGCGATCCACCACACTTCGTAAGTACGATCCGTCATTGCCGATGGTGCATAGTAAACGAAGCCGACCGGTACACTGGCGAGTTCGAGCGTGAAGCAAGCGTGGCCGTACTCGCGGTTCGACGCATGGTAATCGTCGAGCACTTCCCCAAGCGCGACGATCTCGTGCGGCTGAAACACCCCCGTTTCGGTGGCCAGTGCAATGAGCGGCAGCGAGTCGCTCGGTTCCGTCGGTCGCAACATGGATTTTCCCATTCTTGGCGAGCGGTGGGTGTAAGCCCACTGATTCTTCCTGAGTCGTAGCCAACCTCGATTTCGATGAGGTCGTATCAGTCCAATCTTGCTGCGCACGACGGTGGCTCGATCAGTGGGCTTACACCCACCGCTCGCCTTTACCTCACGAACAAGCATCAGAGTAACGGTCGAACTCCGTTCGCGGAATCGAACATCGACCAAAGCGACGTCGGCTGAGGTTGACCCTGCCCGCGAAATCCGCGAACGTAGCAAACTGTGTGTGATGTGCGTCCGCGATGGAGGAATACTTGGAAGATTCAGTACGTCCGCCGAACAGTCGGTCTGCGCCTCTGTTCTTTTTGCTGCTCGGGTTGGCGTTCTCGATTGTGCCGATCGTCAATTCCACGCGCACATCGGGCACCAACAAAGATTACACGCTGTGGTTCGACGTGGGGAATCGGTTGCAGGCGGGCGAACCGCTTTACCAACTCGGCGAAGATGGCGAAGTTCGCTACATGTACCCGCCGACACTGGCCGTGTTGGTCTTCCTTCCGCTGAGCCTGTGCGGCCCGGTGGCGTTCGTCGCGATCTTGACCGCGTGCAACTCGATCGCCTGGATCTTTGCGGTATACTTCTCGATTCAACTCGTTACCGGTCGTTGGCTGGGGCATTCCCGTTACTTGTACGTCGTGCCCAGTCTCGCGGTTGTGCCATACATCTGGGACACGTACTTGCTCGGGCAGGTGAATCTGTTTTTGCTCGTTCTCGTGCTCGGTTCGTTTCTGGCACTGCGAAACAAGCGTGGCATACTCGCGGGGCTGTTACTCGGGCTGGCGATTGCGATCAAAGTCTTTCCGTTACCCGTGGTCATTTACTTTCTGTTTCGCAAACAATGGCTTGCGGCACTGGCAACCATCGCGTCGTGCGTGTTGTTCCTGGCGGTGGCACCGGGTGCGATTCGCGGATTCGAGCGGAACGGCGACGAGCTACGTCAATGGGTCGCAACCATGGTTGGCGATCAATCGGGCAACACGATGGCTGCGCGTTCGCACATCGGCTTCACGCGGCGCAACCAATCGCTCGTCTCGTTGTCGCACCGTTGGCTGCGGCCCGTCGATGCCGGCGACTGTGATGGCGTTCTGTTCCGCATCCACATTATGGAAGTCTCTCCGCGAACGGCGCAACTCGTTGGCTACGGTTCGTGCCTTGCGCTGGCGTTGATTTTCCTATGGTCTGCACGCGGACGTATGGGCCGCAACCTGGCGGCGGAAGGCATCGAAGCGGGGATGGTTTGCACGCTCGTGGTGCTCGTCTCGCCGTTGTCGTGGACGTACTTTTTCTGCTGGATGTTGCCCGCATGGACGGCGACACTTTATTACGCGATGAACCCGGCACGTTCGTTGAAACGAATCTGGGTCGGAATTGCACTCGCCGGTGTGCTGTTCGCGAGCGCGCTCACCGAGCAAATCGATCCCATATTGCAAGCCTATGGCGTGACGGCACTCGGTGCGGTCGTGCTATTCCTCGTGCAAGCCGTAATATTGCGGGAGATCACCCGCGACACCGAACCGGAGAGCACACGATGAAAGCTGCGTTCATTCATGCCGTTGGCAGCCCGGATGCGATCCAGTACGGCGACCTGCCGACGCCCGAACCGAAACCCGGCGAAGTGCGGGTAAAGATCCACGCGGCGTCGATCAACCCGATCGATGTATACATTCGTAGCGGGATGGTGCCCGCAAGCCTACCACGGCCGTTCGTGCCCGGTTG
The DNA here is from genome assembly GCA_043785305.1 of Limnoglobus sp. Lineage (GTDB taxonomy): Bacteria > Planctomycetota > Planctomycetia > Gemmatales > Gemmataceae > Limnoglobus. The sequence continues at coordinate 9,693 of JAYVXI010000255.1, forward strand.
CGATTTCGCGGGTGTCATCGACGCCCTCGGGAACGGCGTCTCGAAGTGGCAAATCGGCGACCGCGTCTGGGGGTCCAATCAGGGGTTAGGTGGCCGTCAGGGTACGCTGGCCGAATACGCCGCAATGGGCGAACAGTGGCTTTACCCTACGCCGGAAGGTGTGACTGACATTCAAGCGGCGGCCACGGCACTCGTCGGCATCACCGCACACATCGGCTTGTTCCACCGGATGCCATTGAAATCGGGCGAGACGCTGTTCGTCAACGGCGGCACCGGCGGCGTCGGTGCGATGGTGATTCAGATGGCGAAAATCATCGGCGCGAAAGTTATTACCACCGTTGGTACGGCGGACAAAGTCGCGATGGCAAAGGCACTCGGTGCGGATACGGTCATCAATTATAAGACCGACGATGTGCCCGCGACCATTCGGGCCGCCACGCAGGGTAAAGGAGTCGACGTCTGGTTTGAAACACAACCGCCCGCCGACTTCGACCGCACGATTGAACTGATGGCGCAACGTGGCCGCATTATCGTGATGGCCGGTCGTGCCGCCCGCCCCGCATTCCCGAACGGTGCGTTCTACGTCAAAGGCCTGATGATGATCGGCTTCGCGATGTTCAATTTTTCCGCGGAAGAGCAGCAAATTTGTGCGAACGACATCAATCACTGGCTCGCATCGGGCAAACTCCGCACGCCGATCGCGCGCGAATTCCCGCTGATCGCCGCCGCCGCCGCACATCGCTTGCAAGAGGAAAACACCATCGGCAAAGCCGGCACGCTCGCGGGGAAGATCGTCGTCGTCATGTGAACCTCCACCGACTTGGACTTGTCGTTCCCACGGGTAAGTGTATCCTTTCTACCTGACGAGATTGGCCGCCTTAGCTCAGCGGTAGAGCACGGCTTTCGTAAAGCCGGGGTCCAGGGTTCAAATCCCTGAGGTGGCTCTTTTAAACTCCCATCGCGTTTCCACACCACACCGTTGTTCACACAGCGTTGCTCACGCGGCTCGCGTGATTATTTCGCGCGCGAGCCGCGTGCGCTACCGTTGCTCACGCGGCTCGCGTGATTATTTCTCGCGCGAGCCGCGTGCGCTACGGTGAGGTCCGCGTGTGATACGGTGAGGCGTGTCGATGGTTGAAATCCTAACTCGACGCAATTTGCCGCACTGGTATCGTCCCGGTGCATCGTTCTTCGTGACGTATCGACTGGCGGGAACACTCCCCCAGAGGCGTTGGAAAGGCTCCGTACGGTTCGCGAGAGATTCCAGAAAGAGAACCCAGCCGCTGGTGAAACGCGGCCTCAACAGCGAGTTCGGATTCACAAGCAGTGGTTCGCCGCATACGACGAACTTCTGGATCGGAACAAAGATATCGCGTTCCTGAGCGACCCGCGAGTCGCCGCAATCATTCGCGGAAATCTGCACCATCACAACGGCAGCAAATACCACCTACTCGCATAATGCATTATGCCGAATCACGTCCACTTGGTCTTGCTACCAATCGAGAGCGACGAACCGCACGACGAATCGCGGAGTGAGATCGGCGACCGTGACGATGGGATCAGCCCGCTTTCCAAGATCATGCATAGCTTGAAAAGCTACACCGCCCATGAAGCGAACAAGTGCCTCGGACGGCAGGGAGCATTCTGGCAGCGAGAGAGTTACGACCACTGGATTCGAGACGACGACGAACTCGAACGCATCGTGCAGTACGTGCAAAACAATCCAGTTAAAGCCGGCCTCGTGTCGCGGCCCGAAGATTGGTACTGGAGTTCGTGCCACGATCGATTCCTAACCATGTAGAGCACGCGGCTCGCGTGCTGAATAATGAGCATGCGAGCTGAATGTAGAGCACGCGGCTCGCGTGCTGAATAATGAGCACGCGAGCTGAATGTAGAGCACGCGGCTCGCGTGCTGATTAACAGAACAACCAGCACGCGA
>JAYVXI010000256.1:0-31603 GCA_043785305.1 Limnoglobus sp.
CGTTCGTCCATGACGGACTCCCGTAAAACGCGAGCGAATGCAAACGATTATCCCACAATTCCTTGCGGCAAGAAAGCACGAAGATACAGTAGAATTAAATAGTATTCGTAGCGTAACAAACGCTCGAACTCGGGCTTTCCCGGAATTTCCCAACTATCGGAGTCAATCGTGATCCGCACGAAACGTACCCTGTTATCGGCGATCCTTTCGCTGTTGTGCTTGCCGGTTGTTCTCCTTGCGGACACCTCAGCTGAGCCGTCCAGACCCATATCGCGAACGACGCGCGATATCGAAGGCTGGAAAATTCGCATCGATGACCGGCTTCTGAACGGCCCCGATGCCGAGATGGGCAAACGCAACCTGAAATTCCTCGAAGCGAAGCTCGTTGAGATCAAAGTCGTCGTACGGGAAGATCGCTTAAAGTTACTTCAAGCGGTGCCAATCGTCGTCGATTACTCGCACGGGAAACTCAAGTCGATGCAATATCACCCCGGCGCAGGTTGGCTCAAAAACAACGGCTACGCGGAAGACTTGGCGAAGTGCGTCCACATACCCCGCGCGATTGACTTGGCCACGAAACGGAACATCAACGAGCAGCCGTGGGTGATACTTCACGAGTTAGCCCACGCCTATCACGATCGAGAATTGAGCTTCGACGAGCCGCGAATCCAGGCAGCTTACGAGCTTTACATGTCGGAAAAGCGCGGGGAAAAGGTGCTCCTCCACAACGGTAAGCGCGTGAAACATTACGCGATGACGAACCGCATGGAGTTCTTCGCGGAGATGACCGAAGCCTATTTCGGCTCGAACGATTTCTTCCCGTTCAACCGTGCGGAGATGATGGAATCCGAGCCGCGTATCTACGAGTTGATGACCGCGATTTGGAACCCAAAACCATGATGCGCACTCTGTACGTCGAACCGCACTTCACCTTCCGATTCACTGAGGAACGCTGGATCGATCGCGTTCACCTCACCGACGTTCCCGCTGGCAAGATCGCCCGTGCGTACCGTTTGGAAGTCTGCATCGCGTCCGGGGTGACCGACGAACGCGGTTGGGTGGCGTTCGCCGAAACCGTTCGCGTGTCTGCTGGCGATGAATTTATCGTGGTCGTGGAATGAGAGGAGTGCCGTTTGCAATTCGCCGGTTGGGCGTAGACCGGCAGCCCGGTGAGGAAGAGACTGAAAAACCAGAAGAAAACCAACCGCGTTGAACGGACGTTCCATACGATAAACCAAAACACCCACAATCCTCCTTCGACTGATACCAATGGAAATCCCTGCCAAAAAGTTCGTGAGACTGCTTTCCCTCGACAGCTCGACCGAGCTACGTGCGGCCACGGCACTCGTCGTTGCCGAGTTGGGAATACGCGATGCGGAGATTGCCGCCGCACTCCAAGAACGGCTCACCGATAAGAACGGCGAGGTTCGGCAACAAGCCATTCGTGCGGTCGGAATGCTGAAAGTCGAGAAGGCTCTTCCGACGTTGTTGGAGAAGATCGCCCACGGTGGCAACGAAGCCTCGATGGCCGCCGAGGCATGTGCGAAACTCGGTGCGAAGGGGATCAAAGGGCTGCAAGAGCTACTTCACAAAGTCGTGCCGGGGGTGCGAAAGTACATCACGGCGGCACTCACTTCGTGCGGTTCCGAATCGGTGGCGGTTTCGGTGCTGCTCGACAAAGATCCACAGATTGCAGCATCGGCGGCGACCGCGATCATCTCGCGAATCCCGGACCTCTCACCCGCCGACAAAACCGCACTCGCAACCGAGATGGTGACGATTTCCCTAGACAAAAAGCATCCATTGCTTGCACAATCCGAAGGACAGGTCGTGCGAATCCTCGTCGCGCTGAACGACCCCGTGGCAACGGATGTCTTGTGGGATCGCACGGTGCCGCCGCACCCGCACGAGGTGCGAGCGATGGCGCTACAAGCCGTCGGCGGCTGGACCGAATCGCCGACGAAAGAGCAATGGAAACGCTTGTTCCTCTGTGCATCCGAGAGCGATTTCCAAGTCGCGGCCCCGGCGATGATGATTCTGAACCGATTGCCGGTAAACGACAAACTACTGTCCGATTACATCGCGCTGTTTCACGCGCCCGACATTGCCGCACGACGACTCGCAATCGACAAGATCGGCGATCGCGATACCGCCCAGGTGGCCGAAGGGTTGATGCTGCAACTCAAGCACACGGATCGCGGTGTCCGCGATACGGCTCTCGCGCGATTGCAGAAACTGAAGTTCGGTCGCAAATCGCTGGTCGCGGCACTAATCGCCGCACCGAACCACGAGGACGCCTGGCCGCTCGCCCGTACTGCGTTGACTTTCGCGAAGGATCTGACGCCCGCAAACTGGACCGAACTCTTCGATGAACTGTGCGAGTACCTCGAAAAGCACGATCACCGCACCGAGCCATTTTTGTTTTTGCTCCGCGAATGGGATCACACGAAACTGCAAGATGGACTCGTCGAGAAAGCCGTCGCGTTGCGGAAAAAGAAGAAGTACGAGGCGGCACTGGTGTACCTAAAAGCGGTGTCGAAAGACCCGTCGATCGGTTTCGCAGTCCGGCTCGAGTTGGCGATGTGCGGGCTAAAAGTCTCGAAGAAAGAACTCGCCGCACGCTACCTCGAATCCGACCCGTGCCTCCGCAACTTCGACGCGCTCCACCAAAACGATGCGGTGCTGTTATTGAGCGAAATCGAGAAAGCCAAACACCTCGAACCCGAAGATCTGTTGTACCTCGGCTTCCACTTCGTCGAGCAAACGGGTCGCACGCGACAGTTCGGTACCGATGTGTTGAAGTTGTTAGTGAAGCGCGATCCGAAGAGCGAAGCGGGCAAGTCCGCTAAGAACAAACTCAAATCGGTCGGCGATTGAGAACGGTTTGTATACTTGTTGAGGAAAAATCGTGAAGCCACCCGCATGGTCCACTAACCACACGCATCTCGAGTTGTTTCACGGATGTTTGTTATTTGCTGCTCGTCGCATTGCTGTCGGCGTAAATCCGACAGTCGGGAATCCATCCACTGATTTTGGTCGTGGATTCTACACGACAACGCGACTCGATCAGGCGGAACAATGGGCGAGAAGGGTGTATCGCAAAACGTATCCTCTTAAAAATCCCTCAGATCCACCCACAATCGTCAAGTTTGTGGTGCCACTGGATCTCCTCGCCAATCTGAATTCGCTGAGCTTCGTTCGCGGCGATTCCAGCAATGCAGCATTTTGGAGCTTTGTCGCTCACTGTCGGGCCAGTGGAAAAGTCGTTCGCAGCCATTTGCACCCAGACAAACGACGCGCCCCACCAAACGACTGGTATGATATGATTGTGGGGCCAGTTGCATCGTGGCCGCCGAAACGCGGTCACCAGTATGTTCTCGGGTGTCGAAACGGGATGAACTTCGCGACTTACGATCAGTTCAGCTTCCACACGGTCGCAGCTGCAAAGATACTGAACAATCCGCAGCTTATCCCGTTGAAACCGTAAGAGGAGATCGGACGATGCCAAAACTAAAACAACCGCCTGCCGCTTTCCTCGAAGCGTACTGGTCAGATGTCGCCGATGCGTTACGAAATTCGCACCACGCTTCTGCGACGGAGATCCCGAAGGCGATTCAGAAATTCCGTCGACGGATGGCTTCTGCCGGTCAGACGATTTACAACGACGATCCCGCTGAAATCGCCAAGACGATCGTTGCACATGGCCTGATTGCCTCTCTACCAGCGACGGGAATCCGTTTGCAACTCACGTTCGAGTTAACCGACCCTACGAAAGTTTTAGATAACATTTCCGCTATCGCGCGAAAAGTGGCTAAGTTGATCGAAGCATTGAGTGATTACGAACAAAAACTTGGCGGAGCGGGCCTAGAAGTCGCTGGCCTGGAGGCCGCACCTGGGTTCGTGCAGCTACACCTCAAGCCAACCGAATACCAGGGAGCCATCGAACGTTTGGACAAGGTCGCCAAAGCGACGCAATGCTCTGGTTCCGCTCTATTGATGACTAAAGAGTATCCCGATATGACCCTCACGTCAGTCGCAGTCGCGTGTCGGCTCGCAGCGTGAATCGAGGTTAAACTCATGAGTGACGAGACGAAGTTGCCCACTGTCGCCGAAATCATCCAGCTTCCACGCTGGGCGAGGGTAGCATATGCTGCTCGATGCGCGAGACGGGCTTTACCGCTATACAAAATTTATCAGCCGGATGCTCCAAAGTCCGAATTGGAATTGTTAGAGGCAACAGTTCAATCCATAGAAGAAGCTTCTGTTATAGCCCAAAATCGAAACGTGCCTACCAGTAACGATCATGTTATTGAAATTTCAATTAAACATATAAATGATAATGCCATCGAAGTCATATTAACAATTACCATCGCCCAAAATGTTTTTACTGCATACGACGCTTTTGAATCCTTCGACTATCAAAATGTTCTTGCAACTGCGCAAGTTGCCCAGCATTGTTTGAAAGCGGGAGTACATGCAAATGCGATTGCAAGAGATTTTCAAACCATCTTAAACCAGTCGCAACGAGAAAAATGGGGCGACTCGTCACCCGTGCTGCCGACAGTTTTTGATCCGCTCAATCCGGTTCATTATCTGACTCTCGATCTTTACATCAAGCCTGGCACAGATCCAATCGTCATTGGCGATGCTGTAGTAAAACTTTGGGAAGCGGCAAACGAGTATCACATGGCGCGAGGCGGCGGAGTTCTCACACTCGACGACTTCCAACAACTATTTCCTGCTCTATTACCGGTCGGAACTGGCCCTTATTCGTATGGGGGCTGATGTGGAAGAATCTCCGACTGGCGAACTAGAGCAAAACAATGTTCCTTTCAACATCGACGATTTTTCTGAGCAAATTGAACTTCGATTTGTACCAAAAGATGAGCCGAACGAGTTGTTGATTCATGAGTTAGAGTCCGTTTTCAGGGATGCAGCCAATCGAGTATTTTTTGCCAAGTCGAACAATCGCCTGCTTCCTGCCGAAGATCAGGGTATTCGGCTTCGTGCTATTCTCGATCAACGAAAGGAGGAAATCAGAGAAAAAGCAGCGAAAGCCGAATCACGCTCCATGGAATTCAAGATTAAGATCGCAGATGATGGTGATGCTGCCACGGCATTAGAAATCCGGTATGCTAAAGAACTCATTAAGAAAACCGTCCATGATTTACACGAAGAATCCGGTATCCTCTTGGTTGCTCGTGTTGATAGTAGGCTTTGATTTTTAGTTTGTGGTGGAAGACGCTTCGCGATAAGACCCTACAATGCAGCTACGATACACACTCTCATGGTTTGAAAGTCCATCGCTAACACTGTCGGGCCTCCCAAAGCTTCCGGCCCAACCTACAAAACAGTCGTTCGACAGCGGTACGGCTTTCCCGTGAATAGTTGCGTTGACTCGTGTGATTTGACTTTGGCGGAGTCCGTCGTTAAAATTCTCTTAATGTCGATCATGGTCCGATTCCTGATGCTGGTGGCCTGCTTGCCGCTTCTGCTGCCGTCGCTGTTTTGCATTTGCAAAGCGGACGTCGAGAAGCGTGCGTCGAAGGATTACGTTCGCGTAGACATTGTGGCGAGTACGCAAACAATCGACGGTTGTTCTCACCATCGTTGCCCGAAACCCGTGCCGACGGACCCTCACTCGGCACCGGCTCCGCTCGAAGATCACAAACCCGTTTGCCCGTTCGCGTCTGCAATTGTCGAGAATCTCCAGTGGACGGAGCCAACTGTCACCGAGATCGGCGTATTAAATGTGGCGGATTTCGCTGGCGTTCCACTGTTCTCGATGACGCCCGCTCGCCACTCGGTCGATTTCTCGGTCGGTAACAGTCAGTCATCGCCACCGCTCTACCTTTCGCACTGCTCATTCGTCATTTAGCCAGTCTCTTCTTCGTCGCACCCCATTCATCCTGTTATTCGATTCTCTATCGCGCGATCGCGGTGTAGCAACCGTTCATCGGCGTCAACACGTACTGGAGTTCAGGCATGAGCGAGCCTGCCGTCGGCGTAATCGACCCGCCCACAGAGATCGTCCGTCCAACGGATCGATCGTTACACCGGCCCTTCGTCGGCGCGATCCGGTTCGTCGGGATCCTCGCGGTCGTCGTGGGCATTGCCTCGGGTGGCTACTTCAGCCGCGAACACTGGTTACCGTTTCTGTTCCCGGTGGCCAAGGAATCGAACGCCGAACCCGACGATCATGCCGAAGCCACTGCACCTTCCGAGCAAGTTTTACTTACGGCACAGGCCCAAAAAAACCTGCGTCTGACGTCCAAGCCACTCAGAGCCGACAGCTTCTGGAAGACGATCTCCGTTCCCGGCATCGTGATCGACCGCCCCGGTTTCAGCGACCGCGGGGTCGTCGCCCCGGTTACCGGGATCGTCAGCCGCATTCACAAAATTGCCGGCGACACCGTCCGACCCGGCGAGGTGCTGTTTACGCTCAAGCTCCTCAGCGAATCGCTGCACCTCACGCAGACCGACCTCTTCAAATCTACGCAGGATATCAAGCTCGCCGAGGCTCAACGGAAGCGGCTCGTTGCGTCGGAAGGTGCCGTTGCGGAAGCGCGAATCATCGAGGTTGACAGCCAGATCACTCGGCTCGAAGTATCGGTCAAAGCGTATCGCCAGGAACTCATCAATCGAGGACTGTTGCCCGCTCAAATTGACGGCGTAACCGATGGCAAGTTCGTCGCCGAAATCTCCATCGTCGTACCTAGTCGCCCGGCAGACACAGGGAAAGCGCAATCCGAGCCGAAGGCGTTCGAGATTCAAGAGTTGAAGGTCGAACTCGGTCAACAGGTGCAGGCTGGGCAGACGCTGTCGCTGTTGGCGAATCACCAAATGCTTGCCATCGAGGGGCGGGCGTTCCGCGACGAATCGCCGTTGTTGGAACGGGTCGTTAAAGAAGGCTGGCCGATCGAGGTCGATTTCGAAGAAGAGTCGGGCCACGGGTGGGACGCGCACGGGCAGACATTCCGCGTCAATTACATTGCCAACACCATCGACCCAGATAGCCGAACGTTCCGCTTCATCATGCCACTCGAAAACCAGTCGCGGTCCGTCGCGCAGCTCGACAAAATGCAGACGCTTTGGCGGTTCCGACCCGGCCAGCGGGTCCGCCTGCTCGTCCGCGTCGAGGAAGTGAAGAACGTCTTCGTGCTGCCCCCCGATGCCGTGGCCCGCGACGGAGCCGACGCCTACGTGTTTCGCCAAAATGGCGATGTGTTCGACCGCAAACCGGTGCAAATTCTCTATCGCGATCGCGACCACGTCGTCGTCGCCAACGACGGTAGCGTCCCGCCCGGTGTCTACGTCGCCCAGACCGGTGCCACGCAACTCAACCGCATGATTAAGTCCCAAAGTGGCACCATGCCCAAGGGGTTCCACATCCACACGGACGGCAGCGTCCACATGGGCAAACACTGATGATTGAAGAATTCCGATTGAAGATTGAAGATTGAAAACTGGGAGGGTTTCTCATGACGTCAGTGGATCTGAAGGCGAGGACGAAGGCTTTTGCGCTGCGAGTGATGCGCTGCGTCGCTGCGCTGCCGAATCAACCCATCGCGTGGGTAATCGGCAAACAACTCGTTCGCTGTGGAACGTCGGTCGGGGCGAACTACCGTGCGGCTTGTCGTGCCCGATCCCGAGCGGAGTTCGTTGCCAAACTCGCTATCGTCATCGAAGAAGTCGACGAATGTTGTTACTGGCTCGAATTGATCATCGAAAGTGAACTTCCCGTTCGCTCGATGGTCGCGCCACTCCTCATCGAAGCCAACGAACTCACCGCAATTATGGTCGCCTCGCGTAAAACTGCCACCTCAGATAGGAGTATTTCTAATCCCCAATCTTAAATCTCCAATCTTCAATCTACAATGGTACGCGCTTCAATATCGCGCCCTCGTCGTGATGGCTGCGGTCGTCGTGATGGTGTACGGCAGTTACCTCGCCACCACCATGACGATCGACGTGTTCCCGGACCTCGACCGGCCGCGCGTGGTGCTGCTAACCGAAAGCCCCGGCATGTCCCCCGAGGAGGTCGAGTCGCTCGTCGCGCAGCCGATCGAGACGGCGATACTCGGCGCGCCCGGAGTGGAGGCCGTCCGCAGCCAATCGAGCCAAGGATTGGTCGTCACTTACGTCGAATTCGGCTGGAAGACGGAGGTCCGTTACGCGCGGCAGATCGTGCAGGAGCGATTGACCGCCGTGAGCGGAACGTTGCCCGCGAACATCCGCCCGCTCATGACGCCGCCGAGTTCGATCATGGGCCAGATCATGCACATCGGGCTGTATCGGCAACGCGGTCCCGATGGCGGGGTGTTGGTGGCGGTCGGTCGCACCGGCTTGATGGCCGAGCTTGGGAAAGGCGAAAGCGTAACGGTCTGGCGCGTGGTCGATCGCCACAATCTGTCTACGTGGGTGCGCGTCGAACAAACGCAGCCTGCCGTGCGCGTCTCCGATTCCACCTTTATCCTTCAACCTTCCTCGTTCATTCAGCACACCGTGGTGTTCCGAACATCGGAGGAACAGCGGATGGACTTGCGGACGGTCGCCGACTGGGTGATTCGACCGCGATTGCTCAAGGAGCAAGGGGTCGCCGAGGTGATCGTCCTCGGCGGGGATCGGAAGCAGTACCAGGTGTTGGTAAACCCGGACAAAATGCAAGAGTACGGCGTAACGATTCAGGATGTGGATCAGGCGATTCAGGAGAACAACCTCAACTCGAGCGGCGGGTTCACCGAGGAAGGTCACGTCGAACGCCCGGTGCGCGTGATCGCGCGGCTCGGGCCGCAGCCGGCCAAAGTGCTCGAAGACCTCCGTAAAATTCCCGTGAAGGCCACCGGCGAGCGGCCCGTTTTGCTCGGGCAGGTGGCGACTGTTGCGGAAGGCCCGGCCCCGAAGCGGGGCGATGGCAGCATCGACGGGTCGGACGCGGTCGTACTGACTGTGGTCAAGCAGCCGCACGCCGACACGCGCGGTGTCACCGACAAAGTCAAGGCTGCACTGCGAGAGTCGGAGGCCGCACTGCCTGCCGATTACGTCGTCAACACCGATTTGTTCCAACTCAAAGACTTCATCGACCGCGGCGTGTACTACGTCGGCGAAGCGCTGGTGATCGGGGCCGGGCTGGTCGTCGTGATCTTGTTCCTGTTCCTGCTCAACTTCCGCACGACATTCATTACGCTCACTGCCATCCCACTGTCATTGGTCGTGACGACGCTCGTTTTTCGGCTCATCGGCTGGGTCAGCGGGCAGGAACTCTCGATCAACGTGATGACGCTCGGTGGCATCGCCGTGGCGATGGGCGAACTGGTCGACGACGCCATCGTGGACGTGGAGAACATCTACCGTCGGCTCCGCGAGAACAGCGTACTGGCTACCCCCCGGCCCGCCATTGTGGTGATTTACGACGCCAGCCGCGAGGTGCGGTCGGCCATCGTGTTCGGGACGGCGGTCGTCGTGCTGGCGTTCATGCCATTATTCGCACTTTCGGGGGTCGAAGGCAGGCTGTTCGTTCCCCTGGGGCTGGCGTACATCGTGTCGATCTTGGCCTCGCTGGTCGTGTCGCTCACGGTTACGCCGGTGCTGTCGTACTATCTATTGAAGAATGTCGATTTAAGAACGAAGATTGCAAAAACAGCAGGTGGTGTCGATTCTCCAGTCACCAATCTTCAATCTCCAATCTTGAATCTCCTCAAGTGGCTGGCCGGGTTCCTGATCCGGTTCAGTATGCGGCGAGCGGGCTTGTTGTTGCTCGCCACCTGGATCGTGGTCGCGTACTGCGGGTGGCGGCTGACCACGCTCGGGTCGGACTTTCTGCCGAAGTTCGACGAAGGCAGTATCCAGATCAACGTGACGCTGCCCGCCGGGTCGTCGTTGAGGGCGTCGAACGAAGCGGCGGTCCTGATCGACGCCAAGTTGCAGACGATGAAAAAGACACTTGAGAACCCGACCGGGGATGTCAAGCACTTCGTCCGGCGGACGGGTCGTGCCGAACTGGACGAACACGCGGAACCGGTCGGTCGGTCGGAATACATCCTTTCGATGAACCCCGAGGCGGAACGCGGCCGGGATGCGATGCTGGAGAAATTGCTGAAAGAGCTGGGCGAAGAGGTGCCGGGTGTGGCCTTTGAAGCCGAGCAGCCGATGGCCCACCTCATCTCGCACATGCTGTCGGGGGTGACGGCCCAGATCGCCATTAAGGTGTTCGGCGACGACCTCGATCAATTACAAAAGTTGGCGACTCAGATCAAGGCAGCGATTCAGGATGTGCCGGGCCTCACAACGCCGGTGATCGACCCGCAAGAGACCGTGGACGAACTCCATATCGTCTTGCGGCCCGACGACCTCGCCCGGTATGGTCTGAGTCGGCAGTACGTCGCTCGCTTCATCGAGACCGCAATGAAGGGCGAGGTCGTGTCGCAGGTACTAGAGGGACAGCGGCGATTCGATCTCGTCGTGAAATTGAAGATTGAAGATTTGAGAATGAAGATCGAAAACAAGGAGAACAAGCGCGGTGACAATTCACTACTGGATTACACCAAACTGGGTGACCTGCGCATCGCGCTGCCGGGATCTGCGAAATCTTCCATCTTCAATCTGCAATCGGAAATCCGTTTGAAAGACGTGGCCGACATCCCCGAGGGTGCGGGCGGGCCGAACCAGATCAATCGAGACAACGTCCGCCGGCGCGCCGTCATTCGGTGCAACACGCAGGGCCGCGACCTCGCCGGGGTAGTGGCCGACATCGAGAAGCGGGTGAAGTCCCGCGTCCCGCTGCCGGAAGGTTACTTCGTGGAATTCGGTGGGCAGTTCGAGGCGCAGCGGTCGGCCACGATGCTCATTTCCGTGCTCGCACTCGTGTCGGTCGCAGGGGTGTTCGTCGTGCTGTTCTTGCTGTACCCCTCAATACGCATCAGCCTGCAAATCCTGAACGCCGTCCCGACGGCGTTCATCGGCGGCGTGATCGCGCTGGTGCTGACGAACCAGACACTCACCGTCGCGAGCCTCGTCGGGTTCGTGTCGCTCGGCGGGATCGCAGTGCGGAACGGCATCTTGCTCGTCACGCACTATTTCCACCTGATGAAAGAGGACAAATTGCCGTTCAGCAAGGAAATGGTGCTGCGGGGCAGTCTCGAACGGCTGGCACCGGTATTGATGACGGCGCTGACGGCGGGGATCGGGTTGATCCCTCTCGTAATCGGCGGAAAGAAGCCGGGGCTGGAGATTCTGTACCCCGTCTCGACGGTGATCCTGGGCGGGTTGGTGACCTCGACGTTTTGCGAGTTCCTGATCCACCCCGGACTGTTCTGGAAGTTCAGCGGCAAGGACGCCGATCGGTTGGTTCATACCGAGCCGACCGCAATTGACCTGTCGCTCGCAAAACCGGCCAGCGTATGATGGGATGTACTTTCTATTTTCCTCGAAAGGACTGCTATGAAGAACCTGAAACTGTTGAGCCTCGGCGTGCTGTTAATCGGCCTGTCTGCGCTCGGATGCAGCAAGTCGGCAGACGTTGCAAAACCTAGCGACAAGAAGGCCGAGAAGTCCACCAAGAAGGATGACCACGAACACGCCGAACCCCCGCACGGCGGCACCACCACCGAATTGGGAAAATCCCACGCCGAGTTCGTCGTGGATCACGGCAAGAAGCAGGCGACCGTCTACATCCTCAGCGAAGACCTGAAGAAGAACGAGCCGATTTCCGCAACGAAACTGCTTCTGAGCATCAAGACGCCGACGTTCCAGACCGACCTCATCGCGGCCCCCCAGGACGGCGACCCGAAGGGCAAGTCGTCCCGGTTCGTGGCCACACACGACAACTTCGCCAAGGAGCAGAAGTTCGAGGGGACGATCAGTGTGGAAATCGACGGCAAGCCGTATCTCGGCGACTTCAAGGAGGCGGAACACAATGAAAAGACGATGAAGCCAGTGGACGACCACGGGCGTGCCGTCGTCGTGGCACCGGCGGGTAGCGAGGCCGATGTCTACCTGACGCCGGGCGGCATCTACACGGCTGCCGACATTAAAGCGAACGGCAACACGACCGTGTCCGCAAAGTACAAGGGCTTGAAGGTGTCGCACGACATCAAGCCGATCGCGGGCGACAAACTCTGCCCGATCACGCTGACGAAATCCAACGCCAATCTGACCTGGGTGATCGGCGGCAAAAAGTACGAGTTTTGCTGCCCGCCGTGCGTCGAGGAGTTCGTCACCTTGGCGAAGACGATGCCTAACGAAGTGAAAGCCCCCGAGACGTACATCATGAAGTAGAACTGACGGAGGGAGAAGTACCGATTCCATCGTGGCTCGTGGGACACCGTATAGTGGAGTAGCGGATTCCACGGTATCGGAGCACACCATGACGATGCGTATCTTGGCCATCTTCGCGTCGATGATTGTCGCGCAAGTGGCCAACGGTCAGATCAACGCGCCGTACGACCGCCCGGCGGGGTATGGCGGTCAGTTCGGCACGGTCGGTGGCGGCTTTCCCGTCGCGCCCATCATCTACCCTGGTTTCGGCTACGGGGGCTACAACCCGTATTTTTACCCGCGTAGTTGGGGTGGATCGTTCGGCAATCGTTACGCATTCGACGACGCGCCGTCGATCGTGGCACCGGTGGCCGCCGTCGCGGCGTTGCACCCCGCGCACCTCAGCAGTTTCATCGCCCGCCAGCGCATCCTGGATACGGCCACTTTCGTTAAGGTCGATACCGTACTCACCGTGGAACTGCCATTCGCAGGCGACCTCTGGTTGAATGGCGTACGCCAACCGAAATCATCCGCGAAACACGAACTCATCGGCCCTGCACTCGTGCCGGAGGAGTCGATGGAGTTCGTCGTGCGTGCGACCTGGGTTCGCGAGGGAGTCGCATACGAATACGATCGCACGATCGAAATGAATGCCGGCGATCGCAAAGCGATCGTCGTCTTCAACGGCACGCCAGTGAGCAAAAAGTGACGTCGCGGTGAGGCGGAAAAGCCCTATTCGTCGTCGTCTGCTTTCAACTCGGCTTTGGCTACGATCTGCTGTTGGACGTTCGCGGGAACGGGGTCGTAGTGGCTCAGTTCCATCGAGTACGAGCCGTGGCCTTGCGTCAACCCGCTGAGCACGGCAGCGTAGCGCGACACCTCGGAGAGGGGAGCACGGGCGCGAATAATCGTGGCATCGGCGGAGAGCGTTTCCTGATTCTCGATGTGGGCCCGTCGCGTCGGCAGGTCGCCCAACACCGCGCCGGTGTACTTCGTGGGGATCGTGATTTCGAGCTTCACGACCGGTTCGAGTAACGAGGGTTGCGCCATCAGGAACGCTTTCTTGAACGCCTGCCGGGCCGCGGTTTTGAATGCCGCATCGGACGAATCGACGTCGTGATATTTCCCGAAGTGGACCTCGACCGCGACATCCTGAATGCGGAAGCCGGCCAGCACGCCGCGCTCCATCATCTCCTTGCAACCCTTCTCGATGGCGGGCAGAAAGTTGTTCGGGATCGTACCGCCAACGATGTGGTCGATGATCGCGAAGTTCATCAGCGGATCGTAGTGGACCGCACGCATTTTCTCGAAGTTCGACTTGTTCGCGAAGTTCGCTTCGAGTTGTTCCTGCGTCTTGATCTCGCGCGGCAACGGGTACAACCGCATGTGAACTTCTGCGAACTGCCCGCGGCCGCCGGTCTGCTTCTTGTGCTTGTAGTCGGCCTCCGCTTTCTCGCCGATCGTCTCGCGATAGGGAACCTTGGGTTCCTTCGTAATCACGTCGACATCGTAGCGATGCTTCAACCGTTCCTGCACGACATCGAGGTGCAGTTGGCTGACGCCGCACATCACCATTTCGTGCGTCTGCGGGTCGTGCGTGATCTTCACCGTCATGTCCTCTTCGGCGATTTTGTGTAAGCCCGTGGCGATCTTTTGCTCGTCGCCGCGATGTTTCGGCGTGACGGCGACGCCGTACATCGGCACGGGAAAGTGCATGTCGGCGACCATCGGCGCGTCGGCCCGGAACGCAATCGTGTCGCCGATGTGCAAGCCATCGACCTTCGATACCGCGACGATGTCACCCGGCACCGCTTCGTGAATCGGCACGTGCGATTTGCCGTTCATCTGGAGCAATTGGCCGACGCGAATCGACTTGCCGTTGTTCAAGTCGATGATCGTGTGGTTCGGCGTCAGCACCCCGGAGAGCACGCGAATAAAACTCAGGTGGCCGACGTAGCGATCGTTGACGACCTTGAAGACGTGCCCGAGGAATTCGGATGCCTCCGTCGGCTCGGCGAGCTTCGTCGTGCCGTTCGAGCCGAACGACAACCCTTCGAGTTTCTTGCGGCTCACACTCGGCGAAAGGCCGTACTTTTCGAGTGCCTCAAGGAGTTCCTTGATGCCGCGATCGCGCTTCGCCGAGGTGCAGAAAATCGGCACGACGTAGCCCGCGAGCAAGCAGCGCGGCAACGCCTCTTCGAGTTCGGCATCGCTGATCGTGCCATCGTTGAGATACTTGTCCAGAAGCAGTTCGTTCACTTCGACGACGGCTTCGATGAGTTGCGTACGGGCTTCGCGCTGATCGTACGGGAACGTCGTTGGCACGTTCGTCGGCTTGTGGACGATGTCGATGACACCAGAGAAATTTGCACCGAGGTTGTTCGGCATGTTGAAGAGCACGCAGTTCTTGCCGAACGCTTCGCGGATCGAATCGACGACGCTGGAAAATTGTACGCCGTCCGCGTCGATCTTGTTGATGACGAACGCGCGAGCGAGGCCGCGTTTGCCCGCTTCAAAGAACATCCGTCGCGTATCGACTTCGATGCCGTTCACCGCTGACACCACGATGACAGCGGTCTCGACGGCGGACATCGCTTCGAGGGCCGCACCGATAAAATCGGGCGTGCCGGGCGTGTCGAGAATGTTCAGGTGCTTGCCGCCGTGGTCGGCGTGCAGGACGTGCGTATCGATGCTGAAGTGATGGCGCTTTTCGTCTTCGTCGATGTCGCCCGCCGAGGTGCCATCGTCGACGCTCCCGAGCCGATCGACCGCATGGGCTTTGAATAGAAGCGCGTCGGCTAGGCTGGTTTTGCCCGCAGAACGGTGCCCGACGAGCGCAATATCGCGCACGTCGTCGACCATATGCTTGTTCATGAAAACCTCCCGTGGGAAACGGGCCGCAGCAATTGCTGGGGCCTTCACCGCAGGTGGCTCACAGTGGCGCGAGCGGCACGTTCCGTCTGGAGAGGCGGTCGGTCGGGTGCGTCAGAGGAGTCGCCTTACATCGTTGCATCCTTCGAGTGTTGGGAACCGACTCGCACCGCTTCGCGCAAGTCGATCGTATTTTCGTAGAGTGCCCGGCCGATGATGCAGCCGAACAACGCCATCGCTGACAGCCGGGTGACATCGGCCATATTCGTGACGCCCCCCGATGCGATCACGGGCCGTTTCATCGCCGCCTGCATCTCGGCGAGGCCATCGAAGTTCGGCCCGCTCATCATGCCGTCTTTCGCAATATCCGTGTAAACGACCGCGGCGAGTGGCGAGCCTTCAACCCGCTTCGCGAGTTCGGTTGCCTTCGTGCTCGACGTTTCGAGCCAACCTTCGGTCGCCACGTAACCGTTGCGGGCATCGACGCCGAGGACGATTCGGTCCGGGTAACGATCCGCCATGCGGCAGACCCAGTCGGGATCTTGCAGCGCCCGCGTGCCGAGTACCGCCCAGCGAACGCCCCAGCCGAACACCGTTTCGAGGTCGGCTTCCGTGCGAATGCCACCGCCGAGTTGGCACGGCACACCGGCGGCACGTACGGCTTTGCGAATCGCGTCGGCGTTGATCGGCTTCCCCGCCTTCGCGCCGTCGAGATCGACGAGGTGAACGCGATCCGCCCCGCACTCGGCCCACTTCTTCGCGATGCTCGACGGGTCGTTCGAGAATACGGTTTCCTGCGCGTAGTCGCCCTGCCGCAGCCGCACGCACTGCCCGCCGAGAATGTCGATCGCCGGATAAATGATCACAAAAGACTCCGAAGCAAACGTTCGAGAAACCGCTGTCTTATCGAGTCGGCTTCGCGTCGTCGTGGCGGAGTGGATTCACAAACCGCATCGTGACGGGTATCGCTGGCAGATGCAAGCAGGTTCCCGGTTATCTTCCGAAAGCGAACCGATGCGCTTCGCCTAAAACGAAAATCCGCACGGGATGGTCCAGTTTTCGATTGACGACCACCACCGTTCGGTTTTTAATAAGCTAAGTCGTACGAAGCGGTTTGGGCATTTGGGGAACTATTCGCGTTCCCCCGCATCTAACCGCTGTATCGTCACGTGCTATTGAATCTCGACTCCGATCACCGGGAACAACTCATGGTTCGCTCGTTGCGTTCGTACGCCCCCTCTCTGCGGGCGATGTGCGGGATTGCTCTCACGCTGGCTGCGCTCTGTGCATTTCCGAGCCTCGGTTTCGCCCAAGACGAACCCGCTCCCGTTAGCGGCGGGGCCAGCGAAAACAAGATGATCTTCATCATCCATTCGATCGGCTGGGTATTCGGGGCAGTGCTCCTCGGTTGTTCGGTCTGGCTGATCGCCATCGTCGTACTGTTGTTCCTCGACCTCCGCATGAACAACGCCATTCCAGCGGGCTTCGTCGACGAGTTCACCGACATCGTCAACAAGCGGAAATTCAAAGAAGCCTACGATATGGCTCGCGGCGACCCGTCGATGCTCGGTCGCGTGCTCACCGCTGGTATGGCTCGCCTTCAGTACGGCATCGAAGACGCTCGCGATGCATCGCTGAATACGCTCGAAAGTATCAAGTCCGACAAGGACAGCAAAAATAACTACACCGCCGTGATCGCGTCGCTCGGGCCGATGCTCGGGCTGGTCGGTACGGTGTTCGGGATGATCGGTGCGTTCATGGAACTCGGCAAACCGGGTACGACGGCGAACCCCGCTGCACTGGCCTCGAACGTCGCCCACGCACTCTCGGTCACACTCATCGGCATCGGGATTTCGGTACCGGCGATCACCTTCAATGCGTTCTTCCGTAACCGGATCACCCGCGTCTGTATGGATGTCGGCCACATTGCCGACGACCTGCTGACGCAGATGTACCACAACTCGAAGAAGCCCGGCGGCGGCGGCCCGAACCTGACTGGCCCATCGGTGGCGACCGCGGCACCCTCCGTTACGGCCGCGCCTTTGGCCCAACCACCCCGTTAAACGAATGGCGACGGTGTGCGGATTTCCCCTTCGCGATCCAACGGTAGCCATCTATGAGTCACGGTAGCGTCGAAAAGTGCGAACCGAACATGACGCCGATGCTCGACCTCGTGTTGCAGCTCGTCATGTTCTTCATGTTGTGCGCCAACTTCCTCATGGAAGATGTGAACCCGACGGTGAAACTGCCGTCGGCGATTCAGGCGAAGCCGCTCGATAAAGCCGAAGAGTACGTGATTATTTTGAACGTCAACGACAAGGGGCACTTGTTGCTCGGTCGCGACAAGAAAGCGGAGACGCTGACGAACCGCATCCAAGTCACGAACTATTTGAAGAGCAAGCACGACGCCGACGAGAACCGTCGCAAGAACGCCGAAAAGCGGGGCGTGCCCGAAGCCAAGTTGCCGAAGTTCTCGCTGATCGTGCTACGTGCGCACGAGAACTGCACCTTCAAGCAAGTGAACGAAATTTTGCTCGCGTGTCAGTCGGCAGGGTATCAGGACATTCAGTTGCGGGCGAAAGTGCAAACCGCGAGCCGGTGAGAAGCGTTCCCGACCCTGAAGGGGTCGCTCTCTCAGCCCATGGTGTAACCATGGGTCGCGGGGGCTACCGCCATCGAAAACGGGTCGTGGCGAGTCTTCGAGACGCGACGTCCCGAAGACGCCGACAATGGGTGTTGCCCCCTCCCATGGTATTACCATGGGCTACGTGAGCGGTCCTTACAGGACCGAAGAACGGGAAGACCGACTATGGTGAAACGGCACAAATACACGAATACCTTCGTCGAACCGGATCTGCCGATCACGCCGATGTTGGATATGTCGTTTCAGCTACTCGCGTTCTTCCTCATGACGTTCAACCCGAGCCCGATCGAAGGGCACATGGACATGGCGTTGCCGAAGGAAGTGGGCGACGCCAACTCGAATGTGGTTCCGCCGCCCGATCCGACCAAGGAAGAACCCGAAGAGTTGACCGTTCAGGTCGATGCGACCGAGGCGGGGGCCATCGCCGACATCCGGCTCGGCTCGAAGAACACCAGCGCGCTGTCTCTCGGTTCGGATTCCGCGAAGTTGTTCAGCGCCCTTCAGGCTCGCCGGAAAGATATCGGCGATAAACCGGCGAAAGTTCGGCTCGAATGTGGCGATAACCTCAGCTATAAGCTACTCATTAAGCTGATGGACGAGATCACCCGTGCCGGATTCCGGCAAGTGGCACCGGCGCTGCAAGACGACCGCAAGAAAAAATAACGAACACCATCGACGGAACTTGGGAACCAACGGGGTGTTGCGGTCGTCCGATACTTTAAGGGAGGCACTCATGTCTCAGAACGCCGCCCCGAATCGACGACCATCGGCCCGATCTGCTAGTCGTAACCTGTTGGTCGCACTCGGGATCGCTGCCGCCATCGCCTTCGGGGTCACTATCGCCGTCACCGCTCGCGCAGAACCGCCCATTCCTGCGCCGTCGTCCCCATCCGCGACTGCGCCCTCTGCGACACCACAACCTACGCCGATTAACCCAGACTCGGCTGCGAAGTACCAGATCGAAAAAGGTCTGGCGATGTTCGACGCGATTCGCGACGATTCGCCGTTCCACTGGACGTCGGTTGGACCGCGCGACGAGGCGAACCGTGCGATCGACGAACTCGAAGAACGCGCGTACGACGAAGTCATCCGCCACGCGCGGCAGTTCACAACCGACGAACTCGAAAGCCACGCCCGACGCGACCTGACGTTCAAGGATTTGCACAACGATGGCCGCAAGTCGTTCAAACTCGACCTCATCTACTTTGAAGGCCGCCTCAAACGACTCATGCGCCGCGACCCGACGCACATCCTGCAAGCCAGTGGCATCACCGATGTTTACGAAGCCTGGATCTTTCCAAAAGGGCAGATCGAGGCGATTTGCGTGTTCACGACCGAACTGCCACCGGGGCTGAAGCCGCAAAAGTCGGTCTCCGAAGAGATCGATGCCTGGGTCGGTATCGCGGGCTATTCGTTCAAGCTCATGCAGTACGAATCGCAACAACTCGAAGCCAAGACCGGCAAGAACAAGACGCGGCGGGCACCCGTACTCATGGGCCGTTCGCTGTCGGTACTTCCCGACCCGCAAATGGACGGCGGGCGTTCGTGGCGGGAATCGTTTATGCCGATGGTCGTCGGTATCGTCGCCGCGCTCGGCCTGAGCATCGTCGGTCTCGCTTGGTGGTTCCGCCGCGGGGATCGCGTCGTCCGCCAGGGTATGGAAGAACGAAAACAACAAAACCCCTTTGAATAAGGGGCGAAATATGTCGGTATCCTTTTCTTGCAGGAGGGTTTGTCGTGGATGATCCAACGGTTGCGGATGCGAAACAAGGAGCGGTGATTCACTTCGTCACGGGTGCGGAAGAAACCGCGCACGAACGCCTATTGAAGAAGCACCTACCGGCGTGGGTCATCAGCGGCGCGTTCCACGTCGTCATTCTCGTTAGCGCGATCCTCATCGGGATGCGTCAGGGGCCGGACACGAGAGCGTCGGACGAAATCGTTCAAGCCATCGTCGATAAGCCTGCGAGCGAAGAAGACGTCAAAGATCTGACCAACCCCGACATCGGCCTCGATTCCAAATTGACCGCCGCCGTGGATGTCGAACGCATCGAAGATGTAAACGTTGAAGCGAAGGTCGTTGCAAGCGAACCGGTTGGTGTCTCCGTTGAAACGGCAGCACTCGATACCCCCGCGCCCGCCGGTGTGGGTGCCGGTGAGATTCTCGGGATTGCCCCTGGCCTCGATGGTGCAGTCAAAGGCGGCGATGGTGGTGCAATGGGGACCGGCGTAGCCGGTATGAAGGGCCGCTCGGGTGCGACCAAAACCAAGAACCTCAAGGAAGGTGGCGGCAATAGTGCCACCGAAGCGGCCGTGGCACGGGCGCTGATTTGGCTCGATAAACAACAGAATAAGGCGAACGGTAGCTGGACCTACGACGGCTCGCACAAGACCGACGTCATCGCCGCGACCGGCATGGCGCTACTGCCGTTCCTCGCCGCTGGGCAGACGCACAAGACTTTCGATGGAAACAAGTACAAAGAGACCGTCGAAAAAGGTCTGACGTTCGTTCTCTCGCAACAACTACCGGCCGGGAACTTCCGCGGTTCGAGTGGCATGTACTCGCACGCCATTGCCGCAATCGCGATCTGCGAAGCCTACGGCATGACCGGCGATAAGAGCAAGCTGTTGCTCCCTGCGAAAAAAGCCATCGAGTACATCATCAAAGCCCAGGGCAGCGATGGCAGCTGGGGCTACTCGGCCGGGGCAAACGGCGATACCTCGATCGTCGGCTGGCAGATTCAAGCACTGCAATCGGCACGCATGTGTAAAGACATCGGCGTGCCCGCACAAACGCTCGACAAGGCCAAGAAATTCTTGGACAAAGTGGCAGACGGCTCGAAGAAGTCCGCTTACGGTTACACCGACAACAAGCCGACCAGCCCGACACTGTCGGCCGTCGGCTTACTCTGCCGCTACTACGTCGACGGTTGGGGACCAGTCCACCCCGGCATGGCCGACGGCGTCGATCGCCTCCGCAAACAGTGGATGCCCACCGAAACCCGCTTCGACATGTACTACTACTATTACGCCACGCAGATCATGCACTTCCACGAAGGCGAAGTGTGGCACAAAGAGTGGAACCCGAAGATGCGCGACATGTTGCTGAAGCTGCAAACCAACGGCAAAAACAACGACAAGATCGACGGTAGTTGGGATCCGGACAAGAGCATGATCGGTAGCTCGTGCGGCCGCCTCGGCACCACCTGCCTCGCCACGCTCACGCTCGAAGTCTACTACCGCCATCTGCCGCTCTACAAGCGCGACACCGCAGGCCTCAAGGAACTCGAACGCGTCAAGTAGTCGTTACCCAATGCCCATTCGCAACAGCACAGACATTGTCTGTGCTGTTTGTGTATATTCGGGCACGACGTAACACCTCACCTGAAAATGCCCATCGCATACACGAGCAAGAGGAGATGCCGTGCCACAATTGATAACCGAATCGTATCCGGAACAAGTGGAAGCGTGGCCCAAGAACGGTCGGCACATCATGGCGCAATTCGACGAAAAAAACGATCGTCGTCTATCAAGCGTATCGATCCGATATCGGTCGGTTTGCTGCCGAGCATGGCACCTTCGGTGGCAACTTCCAATATTCCCGGATGAGTTGGTTGAAGCCGAACTTCTTGTGGATGATGTACCGCTCCGGTTGGGGCACCAAAGAAAACCAGGAAGTCACACTCGGGCTACGGATCCACCGCGAATTCTTCGATTCGCTACTCGCCGCCGCCGTGCCGTCGTCGTGGGATCGCGAACAATTTGCAACCGAAGCCGATTGGTCGCGGGCAGTGGATCGCTCGATGGTGCGATTGCAGTGGGATCCGGATCATCATCCATCTGGGGCCAAACTGGAACGGCGCGCGATACAGTTGGGGCTACGCGGCGAGATACTCGATGCATTCGGAAAGCGGGAACTATTAGAGGTGATCGATCTTTCCGATTTCGTATCTGCACAACGATTGCAACTGACAACGAGCGGCGTAACGGCCATCGTCACGCCACGCGAACGAGTGTATTGCCCAGCAGACCCCGCAATTGCGTTGAAGTTGGGGTTGGCAGCTCATTGAGATCGTTCGAGAATTTCTCGCCTTTAGGTGCATCTAAACGGGATGTTACAGGCGGCCTTTTTCGAGCGGTACGGGCGTCGATTCAATTAGCTTTTTAATGATGTCGTCGGGGGTGATGCCGTCGGCGTCGGCGTGGAACGTCGTCATGATCCGGTGGCGCAGCACGGGGTACGCCACCGATTTGATGTCGTCGGTCGTCACGTGAACGCGACCGTTGAGAATGGCACGGGCCTTGCCTCCCAGAATGAGATACTGACACGCACGCGGCCCGGCCCCCCAACTGACGAGTTCCGGCACCCACTTCGGCGCGTCCTTCTCTTTCGGCCGAGTTGCCCGCACCAAATCGGCCACGTACGCAAACACGTGATCCGCCACGATGACTTGCCGCACGACTTGCTGAAACTGCATAATTTGCTTCGCGTCGAGCATCTGCGTCAGTTCGGGCTTGTGCGTGCCGGTCGTCGCTTTCATGATCTGGATTTCTTCGGCACGGCTCGGGTAGTCGACGCGGATGTTGAACATGAAGCGATCTTGTTGCGCCTCGGGCAGCGGGTACGTGCCTTCTTGTTCGATCGGGTTCTGCGTGGCCAACACGAAGAACGGCTCCGGCAACCGGTACGTCGTGCCGCCCGTCGTCACGTGGTGTTCCTGCATCGCTTCCAGCAATGCTGCTTGCGTCTTCGGTGGCGTGCGGTTGATTTCGTCGGCCAGAATCATGTTCGCGAAGATCGGCCCCGGCAGAAACACGAACCGCCGTCGCCCCGTTTCCGGGTCGTCTTGCAAAATGTCCGTGCCCGTAATATCCGACGGCATGAGGTCCGGCGTAAACTGCACCCGCTTGAACGACAGTTGCAGAATCCGCGCCACCGTGCTGACGAGCAAGGTTTTCGCCAACCCCGGCACCCCGACTAACAGGCAGTGACCGCGGCTAAACAACGCCATCAGAAGCTGTTCCACGACCGTCTTCTGCCCGATGATGACTTTGCCGATCTGATCCGACATGCGCTCGTACGTCGCCGCTAGTTCGCGAATCATCTGGGCTTCGACGGGACTGGCGGGTGAAGGGGGTTGTGCCATCGGCCAAACGCTCGCAGAAAGAGTCGAACGGGAATTTCGATCAGTATACGAGCACCAGTCCAACCTGGGCACGTTTTTAACGATCGTACATAGCCAGTCATTCGCGAACGCAAAACGTTCGCACGATGGCTGGTTCGTTCTTTCACCAATCGAACAGTCGCCGCCACGGGCGGGGCGGGTTCTCGAAGTAGCTCCGGTCCCGCCGCAGCAGGCGGTGAGCCGCACGATTAAAGGCCCGCAAAAATGGACTCATTGCTGTACTTGCAGTGTCCATAGCGGCATCCACTGTGAACTCTCGGGACGGATCACATCCATGGATGACAATGAACGAGCCACCCATGGACATGTTCTCCGGAGATGGCGCGGGCGAAAAGTCGTTCACTTCCCACAGTCCGTATCGTTCGAGTAATTTGATCTCGCGCCAGACGACCTCGGCACCGCACGTACACTCCCAATCACGTCGAATCATTTGGTGATGGCCCCCGCAGTACCGAACGCAATGCCGAACGGTACCGACTCCGCCGGCGACCGCGAGCCGGATGTTTTTGCCGGTGAAATTGCCCGTCGGCAGTTCCCTCAGTTCGATCGAACACTTGACGGTTCCCAACGGGGGAGGCACTAGCAGATCTGCTGCGATGTCCTCGCCACAAATGCTCGTTCTGGCAAGGTTCCGGAGGAATTCGCGCTTTCTCATATTCATCGGGTCATCCCAGTCCGACCGCCGCCTTTTGGTGCGTCCGCTCACCACTCGAACAGCCGCCGCCAGGGGCGGGGCGGGTTCTCGAAGTAGCTCCGGTCCCGCCGCAGCAGGCGGAAGGCCGCGCGGCTAAACGACCGCATGAACGGGCTCTGCGCATAACTGGCCGCGATCAGCACGGCATCGACGCTAAATTCTCTCGCGGGATCGCACCCGCGTACGAACATGTGTGAGGCATGGAGCAAAAACATATCTGCAGGCTCGAAGTCGTTCAGTTCCCACAGCCCGTACCGCTCCAGCCGACCGAGTTCGCGTCGGACGACCGCCGCGTCGCACGCGCACTCCCACTTCCTCTCGGACCTGTACTGGCGGTCGATGTACCGGACCGTGCCGGTCTCGCCGGTGACGGACAACTGCAAGTTTTGGCCCATGAGGTGCTGCATCGGGCCTTCCCGCCGCTCGATCGAACACGTCACCGTCCCGAGCGGGGACGGGCGGCACACGTCGGCGGCGAACTCCTCGCCGTAGATGCTCGTCGCGGCGAAGCGGCGGAGCAGTTCGCGGTCTTCCGGCTTCATCGGGCCGTCCTCCAATTTGTCCCGGTCAAGTTTACCGCATGCCGCGAAGGGCTTCCCACGCCAAACCGACTCCGTCACCCCAGTAATTCTTATTCGACGATGTCCAAAGAATCGCGTGGCCACGCTGGCCGACAATAATCGCCCACGGCTGCTGCAACTTCGAGAAGGCGGCTACATCGCATGCAGCCTGTTCGCCTCGGAACGAAAGCGTCAAATTCCCATTCGGGTGCGTGTGCGCGAAGAACCATTTGGCGTTACGTGGACTGATAAAACCGACTTCGCCGAGCCGGATCACGAACTTTCCGTTCTCAAGCAACAGCAGGCCCGATTCGCGGCCGGTGGCGGCGGAGATGCGGGCGAGACGGTGCAGGTAGGCCACAGGGACGTCTGCGGCAGCAAACACCCCGCCTGCACCCGAACCCGCGAACGCAGGGACACGAACGTCGCCCAGCGATCTTAAGAAAGCGGGAAGTCGAGCGTCGCCCAGTCGTAGTCTCAACAAGGTCCACCAACTCTCGGTTGCGCGGGCGGCCGCGACCTCGGCCGCAGTCAAGTCTGCAACTGCCGTGCCCATTAGCGCGCCGCGGTACAAACCATCTTCTAAACGGAACGCCGGCATCGCCATGCCCGCCGCTTCGCGGGCCGCGGCTCGTGCGAGGCTGCCGTACCAGCCCAGCCCCAGCGACAGCGCGCCCGGCGTCAGCACGGCGAGAACTTCGCTGCCGGTGTTCCGGAAGACGAAGTCCTCGATCACCGACAGGTTCTTGCCGACGCGCCCGTAGCGCATGTTCAGGCTACCCTGGATGATCTGGTCGATGCCGACGAACACGAGCGCCGCGCCCGGGATTCCGCCGACGCCGGTGATGCCCATCGCCAGCCCGACCCCCACATCGAGCACCCCGAAGCCGATGTGACTTTCACCCGCCCTTCGCCGCTTTTCGTCTGGCAATCTCGGCCGTGACTTGCATGCCCATTTGTTGCTCTTTCTTCGTCTTTATTATTAGTTTCTGAAGATCGTCGAGCGTCCATGCTTTACAGATGCTGCCAAATGGCGGTACGAACGAGCCGAAGTAGGGTATCGGCCTCTCGATGATTCCAAGAGGCAAACCGTAAGCGATTCGCTCGAGTTCGTGCAATTGCAGGAAGAATGAGCGACCTTTTTCGGAATGCGTCTGCATATTGAAACGCAAGAATTGCTCACCTGGATTCGTCCTTTCGAACAAGTTTTCCCATTCACAAGAGGGCGAGCCAGAATAGACCTCGTAGTAGGTTGCAGATACGTTCCGCACCAAATCCCGGAAGTCGTCGTAGGATTCCGCTATCGCATCTGTAAATAGTGACTGAGTCATCACGAGATCGCCACTCTACTTCAAGGAAGTTCGTGAAACTCAAGTTGCACACCCGAAGGTACTTGGTCGCCAGAGTATGCAAATGCAATCCAATCCGCCGTTCCGCAAGTGCTGAGTTGTTCGAGGCGGATTTCCAGTGGCGGCGTCGTGCAGCGAAATCGTTTGCCGAGTAACGAGTGGGGATCGAGTACCTCTTCGCAATAAACTACGCATCGCCGGGCAACGGTGACCGAATCGACGACGCAAAGCGAATGCAGTTGATTGTCGTTCATTGTTAGAACTTACTTCCAAATCTCTTCCGATTGAAGATTCCAAATCAGATCCGAACGATCTGATTCCGGCCACGCTTGTAGCAATTCGTTTGCCATCGCAGTGCCCGACTGCGTTCCCATGCGGAGCAAGCAAGCTACGGCGACATGAGCGACAGAAATCGTGCCCATCAGAATATATCGATTATCCGGATTCATGGCCGCAAGCTTCAAGATGCCTTCAACAGAGTCTGTATGGTTCACATGCGAAATCAAATGCATTAGGGCATTTGCCCTTACAATCGGTGAGGTATGCAGTACGAGTCTACAAGTCTCTTCAAATGTAAGGAGTTTACTCCCCATTTTTGCAATCAGTTCTTGAGCGTCAGGTTGATTTTTCATTCGTTTACCTTCCAAGGATTTGTCTCGCACGCTGTCGCATCTGCACAATGATACTAAGGGCCACATCATTATAACCCAATTCTCTGGCCAGCCTGACCTTCTGCATATAACCGCAAACTTTCAAGCAAAAAAGTAACCAATCACGGGGTAACCGTTCCGCCGTGAAACGTCTGGCTTTGTAGGTCGGACCGGAGGCTTTGGTTGGCACCGACAGTGCGAGCACGCGATACATAAATACCATGATGGTTTTTATCGTTGCCCGATGGGAGACTCCCGCCGGGATGAACCCGGCGGCTCGTAGTTCATCCCGGCGGCTCGTAAATGCAAAAGCCTCCGCGTTGCGGTGTCGTTTTGCTACGATAACTTCATACCTTCCTTCAGCCCGAAGTTTCTTATGGCTTTGCTGTTCGACCCGACCGAACTGGCCCGTTATGGCGGTCTGACGCTCGTGGCGCGGCGCGTCGTCGAGGGGTTTCTGAGCGGCATTCACCGCAGCCCGTTCAAGGGGTTCAGCGTCGAGTTTGCCGAACATCGCCAGTATTACCCCGGCGACGAGATTCGACATATCGACTGGAAACTTTGGGCGAAAACCGACCGCTACTACATCAAGGAATACGAAGAAGAGACGAACCTCAAGGCGTTTCTCGTCGTCGATGCCAGCGGCAGCATGAAGTATCGCGGCAAACAGAAACTCAGCAAGTTCGAGTACGCCCAACAAGTCGCCGCCTCGCTGGCGTACCTCATGCTGCACCAACTCGATGCCGTCGGACTCATCACGCACGATACGAAAATCAATCAGGTCTCGCCGGCGAAGACGAGTTCCAAGCACTTACTGATGCTTTTGAGAACACTCGAAGCGACGAAACCCGGCGGCGAGACGGCACTCGCACCCGTCTGGCACGAACTCGCGGGCCACTACCTGAAACGCCGCGGCATGGTGATTATTCTCTCTGATTGCTTCGACGATGCCGAGACGCTCGGACGGGCGTTGCAGCACCTTCGCTATAAGAATCACGAAGTGTTGCTGTTCCACATTCTCGCGCCGGAAGAAGTCGATTTCCCGTTTCAGAACCCGACGAAGTTCCGTAACTTGGAACG
Organism: Limnoglobus sp.; assembly: GCA_043785305.1. GTDB lineage: Bacteria > Planctomycetota > Planctomycetia > Gemmatales > Gemmataceae > Limnoglobus. The sequence continues at coordinate 27,290 of JAYVXI010000256.1, forward strand.
AGGCGAACACGAAATTACGACCGATGCCCGACGGTTGCGCGAAGAGTATCTCAAAAACTTCGAGGAATATCGGCAGAAGTTGCGTAGGCGTTGCGACGATTTGCGCGTCGATTACGTGATGCTGCGAACCGACGAGCCGGTCGATCGCGCGCTCGGCGTGTACCTCGCCCGGCGCACACTCCGCTAACCCCGCCAGGCCGAACGACCGTATGTTCACCGTGCTCAATGTCGCTTTGCTCGCTGGGTTCGCCGCCGTCGCGATCCCACCGATCGTTCACCTCTTCAGCCGAAAGCGCTTCGACGAAATCGACTGGGCCGCGATGCAGTTCTTGCAAGTCAGCAAGAAGACTAAGCGGAAAGTCTTCGTCGAACATTTCCTGCTGATGCTCATCCGGATGGTGATCGTCGCGCTGATCGTCCTCGCACTGACCGCGCCGACGATTACGAGCACGTTCTTCAATCGCTTCGGTTCGCCGACGGGGCAACGCGATGTCGTGATCGTGATCGATGGCTCCGCGAGCATGGCGTACAAGCACGACGGCAAGACCGGCGAAGACGCGGCGAAGGAGTGGGCGGGGCGGTTCATCGATACGCTGCGCGTGGGGGATCGCGTGGCGGTGTATCAAGCCCGCCAACAGGCGGTGCCGCTGTTGGGTACGCTGTCGCCGGACCGCGAGCAGGCACGCAATGCGCTCGAATTATTGACGCCGCCACGTGGGGGTATCGACTGGCCCGCGTGCGTGCAAACCGCGTGGTCGCTACTCGAAACCGCACGCCCCGAACGCGACATCGTCATCATCACCGACGGTCAACGGCACAGTTGGGCGGACGAAAATACGCTCTCGAAGTGGGACTTGGTGCCGAAGGGCGGCAAGCCGAACGACCCGCGTATCTGGGTGGCGAACATCGCCCCGGATCGCCCGCTGGACCCTGCGAACCTGTCGTTGGACCCGATTCTTGCCGGTCGCGGGGTGGCATCGGCGGGGCGGGAAGTGAAGTTCCAATCGGCGGTGCGGGTGAGTGGCAAAGTCAAAGCCGGGGCAGCACCGGGCAAGGTGAAACTCGAAATCGATGGCCGTGCCGTCGGCGAAGTGCCCGTGAAAGGCACGCTCAGCGACACGCTGTTACCGATCGAGTTCGTCCACAAATTCACCCCCGGTTCGCACCTCGTTACGCTCGTGCTCGAACCCGACGACCTGCCCGGCGACAACCGGCAAGACTTCGGCATCGAGGTGTTGCCGAGCATTCCCGTGCTCATCATTAACGGCGAAACGAAGAGCCGGGGTGGCGACTTCCTCCGCGATGCGCTGGCCCCCGCGAAGGATCAAACGCCGGGGTTCCTCGTTCGCTCGATCCGCATCGACGAGTTCACCGCGCCCGTACTTTACGCGGATGTCAAAGGCACTGGCACGCCGCCGCGCGTAGTCGTGCTGTCGAATATCGCGAAGCCGACGAAGGAACAAAACGAAGCGATCGAAAGGTATCTCGCCGATGGCGGTTCGGTGTTCGTGGCGCTCGGCGACCGCTGCGATGCGGCCACCTGGAACCGCGTGTCGTTCCGTGGCGGCCAAGGCTGGCTGCCGGCGCGGCTCGTCGATGTCGTCGGCAACGACGACGCGACCGCGAAACTCGACGACGCGCCGAAACCGCAACCCGCCGGCTTCACGCATCCGGCGATGGAAATTTTTAAGGAGCCGCTGCCGCTCGGGATCCACACCGCGTACTTCCCGAAACGCTGGAAGGTCGACACCACCGCGGGTGCGAACGGTGCGACGGGTACCGCGATTGCCAGCCTGACGAACGGCGAAGTCTTCCTCGTCGAACGCGGCGTCGGGCGTGGCCGGGCGCTGCTGGTGACGGTGCCACTCGATAATAGTTGGCGAACGAACTTCCACACGTTGCCGGACTTCGTGCGGTTCGCGCACGAGATGACGTACTACCTCGCAGGGGCACGTTCGGCGGAGCGCAACCTCGCGCCGGGTCAGCCGATCGTCTTCAGCCCGAGGCCGAACGAGCGGCCCGCCGCGGTGACCGTGCAACCGCCCGAAGGCCCCGCGAAGGTGGTGCCCGTGAAGCAATGGCCGCTCGTATTCGATGCGACCCGCGACCCCGGCGCGTACAAGCTGACGACGAGCGGGGGGCGGACGGTTTTCTTTGCGGTGCGGTCCGATCCGCAAGAATCGGTGCTGACGCCGAACTCCGAAGACGACCGCAAGAAAGTGTCCGAAATCGTCAAGGGCTTGCAATACATCGTGAACCCCGACGACATCGAATCGAAGAAAGGCGAAGGCCCACAAACCCGCGAACTGTGGTGGTTATTGCTACTATTGGTGCTCGCGTTGCTCGCTGGGGAAGTTTGGTACACGCGGAAACTGGCGCAACGCGGTCAAATCTGAGAACTCGACATGCCTGCGGTCGAATTGCGAAATCTGGACGATGCCCGCCGGTACGTGTTGCAGGGGCTTTGGCTTCCCCGCGCCGAACCGCCGACTGCGTCGCGAGTTCGCCCGGCGCTGGAATGGTCGTTGGAAATCGCGGCGAGCGGGTATCTGCTGCCGCCGGTCGGTATCGTGGCCGACCTGGGTTCGCTCGTCTTCGGCATGGAGTTGACGAAGCGGGCGAAGGAACAAACCGTCGTTCCCAACTGGCCGGTGAATCTCGGCCGCAGCTACGAAGATCACGTCCTCGGGAAGATCGATTCGGATGCGATCTTCGACCGCGCCAGCGATGGCTTGCGTCGCTATCAGGGGCCGGATCGGGCGAAAGGTCTCGCGTATCTCGTCAATCAAATCGGCGAGCGACTCGGTGTGGGCGGAGTCGATTTGTCCCCGGCGGTGATACGCGGCCTGTTGACGATGAACCCGGCGGAGTTGTTAAAAGAAGGCTATGAAAGCCTGGAAAACGACGGGCCGATGCCATTGTTGGTGGAACAATACGAGGCGTGGGTGAAGAACAGTCGGCGCTTCGGCGAACTCCTCGGCGCGGAAGATGCCGTCGCCATCGAACAGCGTACGGCACTCGCCGACCTCAGCCAATACGTCGCACATCGGCAGATTCTCCAGCAGACGGCGCTCCTCGAATCGCAGTTGCCAACGCGACCCATTCGCCCGCTCGTGGGCCGCAAAGAAGTGCCGACGCGGATACTCGACGAAGACCATTATCCGATCGGCGGTTATACCTCGATTTCCAATCGCGGGAGCATGGAAAGCCTCCTGCATTCGCAACTCGCGTTCATGGAAACCGAAGAGCGCCCCGACCTGTTCGACATTAAATATGCCCGCGATGAACTCTTCTACTATTCGCGCGACGAGAACCAATTTCTCCGGCGACGGCGTACGTTCGTCTTCAGTTTCGCGCCCGATTTAATATCGGCCCGTTACAAGGATCCGGAACTACCCTGCCAGCGAATCGTGCTGATTTCCGCCGTCGTGTTGACGCTGATTCGACGCCTCGAAGACTGGCTCGGCTTCGATGCCCTTCGCTTCGAGTTGCTCTTCCCAAAACTCGGAAAAGACTCGCCCCTTTTGCAAGAGGCCAATCTGTTCGAGATTCTGCTCCTCGAACTGCGATCCCGCAACGTCGCGTTCGTGATCCATGCCGATGACTCCGCCGCAATCTTGACACACTGTGCCACGCTATCGCGTTCTGCACAGGTTCAGGTTCTCGAACTCGCAGTCGCGCCCACGATGGTCGGCCCCGAAGGCGTCTTGCTGTTGCAATGCAGAATCGACGGCCCACAACCGCACCTCGTCGATGCTCGCGGATCGCGGATCGAGCTTGAGGCCGACCCCGTGGAATCGTGGCTCGATGCCGTACGAAAAATCCTGGCGATGTGGATTTAACCACAGAGTCACAGAAAGGAATAGGAAATGAGAAGCAGTGATTAAAATCACTACTTCTCTTTCTTACTCACAACTCACCACTAATCACTATCCACTACTATCCAACAAACACGCCGCCCGTGAATCCGCCGATCGAATCGAAGTCGAACTGCGTCGGCGGCGTGCCGTCGGCGGCGATGTTCTTGCCGAGGTAACCCGTCACGCGCGAACCCGCGCCAGTTCCGGAACCGACGACCAAGTCGGCACGGTTATCGCCGTCGAGGTTCTTTACTGCCACGCGAATGCCACCGCGACTATCGACGTCGCCGCCGAAGAAGTTCGCGAGATTCACGTACTGATTGCTCAGCAAGCTCTTGCCATCGAGTACCAACACGCGCGGCCCGCCACCGGGTCCGCCACCGGCGATGAGGTCGGCGAAGCCGTCGCCGTTGATGTCACCGGCGGTGACGAAGATGCCATTGCGCAACGCCTG
>JAYVXI010000257.1:0-11546 GCA_043785305.1 Limnoglobus sp.
CGGCACGTACGACAAGATCGCCACGGCCACCCTGTCGGCGACGGTCACCGGCGAGCCGACGACCCTGGCCCCGTTCGACCTGAAGCTGACCGCGGCCCAGGCGGCCAAGCCGCCCGCCAAGGACGTCGAGAAGAAGTAACCCGCCCCGTCGGCCGATTCCCGGCCGGTGCGTTTCGTTGTTCCCGTTCGATTTCTTTCTCCAGGAGTTGCGTATGTCCCCGCGTCGTTTCGCCGTCCGCTCGGCCTTCACACTGATCGAGTTGCTGGTCGTCATCGCCATCATCGCGATTTTGATCGGCCTCTTGCTGCCCGCCGTTCAGAAGGTCCGCGAGGCCGCCGCCCGCATGACCTGCTCGAACAACCTGAAGCAGATCGGCCTGGCCTTCCACAACTACGAGAGCGCCAACCAGAAGCTGCCGCCGCTGTACACCGACGCCAGTTACAGCCGCGCGCCGAACCACTTCTGCCTGACGTTCATCCTGCCGTACATCGAGCAGGGGAACCTCGCCAACAAGATCGACCTCAAAAAAGACGGCTACTCGGTGGACAACTTCCCCGCGTTCACCGTTCCGATCAAGACGTTCATGTGCCCCAGTGCCCCGCTGGAGCCGACCATCGTTTACAACAACCCGTCGTACAAGTACACCGTGTTGCCGGCCGGGGTGACGCAGATCCGCATGGGCCGCACCGACTATGCGGCCCCGAAAAGTTGCGGCGGCGGCTGGGTCGATGCGAGTATTGGCACGCAAGCCATCTCCAAAAAACCGCCGATCCTGGAAAAGAACGCCGAGGTCGCGTTCACGGCCGTGACCGACGGCCTGAGCAACACGACCCTCGTCGTCGAGTCGGCCGGCCGGCCGTTCCAGTACGGCTTCGGGGGCATTAAGAAAGGCCCGGACCAGGACGCCAACGACACCGCCGGCGGGTGGGGCGACCAAGACAGTTGGTTCAGCATCAACGGCGCGGACGGTAACACCGGTAGCCAGGGCAGCGGCCCGACCGCAGTCAACGGGAGCAGCGACAACGAGTTGTACGGATTCCACATTGCAGGTTGCAACATCGTCATGGGCGACGGGTCCGTCCGCCTGCTCAAGAGCAATATCACCCTGGCGATGCTCGCCGCACTCGTTAGCCGGAACGGCGGCGAAAACTTGCCGCAAGACGTGCAGTAATTCGAGAATCATCACTGCGGGTATCCGGCAGGTTTTGTCTTTAATACCAGAGAGACTGTAGCCATTCCCCTGGGTCGCGTCCGCACACCCAGGGGAATATGTTCTCCATTCCTACGACCCCAAATGGGGTCGCAGTTTCGTCATTTCACGTAGGCGAAGTCGTGAGACTTCTATGAAAGCGCAAACCGAAAAACGTCGACTACGACTTTCGCCCGTAGAAGCGGTTTGCGAGGACGCTCTCGGCGGCGATGCCGATCAGCACCGCGATCAGGAGCCACGGGAAGAGGTCGAGCGGTTGGTTGAACTTCGAGGCGAGCACGTCGCGGAGTTTCAGGTCTTTACCGATCGGCACGACGCTGTTGGGGCCGAAGAGATTTTCGATTGCCTCGGCAGGGACTTTGTCGAGCGTGCTTTCGTCGGCGGGTGCGTTCAAACTGAAACCCTCACGCCACTTGAGCGCATCGATCGTCAGCAAAAAGTTACCCGTGTTTTGGGCGTTCGCGGCAGGCAGGCGATACTCGGTCTGATTCACCGCCAACTCCACTTCCGCATCGCGACCCGAAAAGCCCCGCCCTTCGAGCCGCAGTTTCGTGCCGGCCTTGCGTTCGCCGCGCGGCAACGTCACGGGCACGATTTGCCCGCTGACGAAGTTGAAATTCGCATCGGTCGGATCGCCCGCCATGTAGCGCATGACGACGTTCGGAATCGCGACTAACCACGAATTCCCGGACACCCAGTAATCGTTCCAGGCTTCCTGTTGATTCTCTTGCGTATCGAACCGCGTCGTGAATAGCAGCACTTTGCCACCCTTGGTGCCGACGTTGCGTTCGAGCAATGCGGGGCGTTGTTTCGCGGCATCATCGTCGTCGTCGTACTTCACAATGACAGTGCCTTCGGGGGCGCGGTCGACGTCGTAGTATCGCAGGACGCGACGCGGATTGACGAGAATATCGATGTTGCCTTGGAGCTTCCAATCTCGGAACTGCATGAACATCGGGTGGCGAAGTGTGGCTTCATCAATGAGCCAGGACACGCCGCGAGAACGGTCGTACGCAGTCGGTGCTTTCGGATCCTTCGGCACCTCGGGCTTTGGGAACGTCGTCGCGTCGATGGTGTCTTTCTTCAGCGAGCCGGGCAGTAATCGCCCTGCTTCCGCATCCGTCGTGCTGTAACTCGCGATCCGCGCATCGGGGCCAGGCATCACGAGCAGTTTCCCGCCAGACTCGACATAAGTGCGCAGTTTCGGCCACAACCGCACGGGATCCGCGACGCCGAGCAGGCAGACCGCTTCGTAGCCGGTCAGGTTCGGGACTTCATCCGCCAGCTTGACTTCACAATCGAACTCGCCTTTTACCGCGTGTGAGAGTTGCCACATATCCGCATCGGAGATCTTATCGGTCAGCGTCAGAATCTTGCGCGGCTCGGCGACCTTGAAGGTGAAGAAACGAATGTTGTCCGCGGCGAGTTTGTCGGCGTTTTCGAGGCGAATTTCGACCTGATGCACGCCCGGTGTCAACTGCGTGCCATCGAGCAAGAACGAGACGCCCTGGCTCGCCCCGCTCGAGACTTTCACCAGTTTCTTTTGCTCCGGCATGTTCGGCATCGTCGTGACGCGGCAACTCACCGTGGCTTCGACTTCTGGCCCGGCGACCGCAATCGTCGCGTTCAGCAGCACCGGCTTGCCCTGCGGAATGATCTGCGGTTTGAGTTCGATACCGGTGATTGCCACGTTCGCGGGTTCGTCGATTCCGACATCGACGAACAGGTGCGACACGGCGGGCGGTGGGATACTTTCGCGGAGCTTCTTGAGGTCGTCGGTGCGGGTGGCATCCCAACAGGCGGCGGTGCGATCCGAGAACACCGCCACGAGCCGCGACATCGGCTCGGCGACTTCGCTTTCCTGATCGACCGTCTTCAGAAGTTGATACGCATTCGCAATCGACGCCGTCACGGGCACCGCCACGCCCTTCGGTTCCTTCATCGCTTCGAGCTTCTTACGCGCATCGCCGATCGAAACTTCCCAACTGCCCCCCGCGTCGGCTGGGTCGAGGATCGCGACTTTGGAACCGCTCGGCAGATCGTCCAATAGTTCGAGCGCCCGCCGTCGCGCTTCGTCGAGCCGACTGCGGTCGTTTGCGGTGTACCCCATACTCGGCGAGGTATCGACGATCATTGCCACCGCGACCGGTTGTTCGCCGGAGAAATTGATACCGCCAAAGTCGCCGGTCAGCGACGGTTGATAGAGCGCCAGCCCGAACAGCGCGATGAGTAGCATTCGCAAAAGTAACAGGAAAAAGTGCCGTAACCGCATCTTCCGCTGGTTGATGCGGCGCTTCTGTTGCAGGAATCGAATCGCGGGAAAGACGAGCCGCTTCGGCTCCTGCTTCATGATGAGGTGAAGTAGAATCGGCAGCCCAACCAACATCGCCGTCGCCAACAGGATCGCGTGCATAGCAATAATGTACTTGAGTTTGCCCGAAACGACACGGCCCGCAATCGTCACGCGATTGTCACGACCGTTCGTTGTCCCGGTGCGTTCGCGATACATTGTAGCCGCCCGAACTCTCCGATTGCTCTTTGCGAGGCTCAATCATGCGATATTTGAGGATACTGCTGATGGCACTGACGTTCGCAATGCCGCAGGTATGCGATGCGGCCGAGATTCCGACGACGAGCAAAATCGTTGCGGTCGATCTGTTCAAGAACGGCCTCGCCGCCGTTCGGCGCGAAGCGACACTCGGCAAAGCGGGTTCGTACGTGCTCGACGATGTCCCCGATGCGATTCATGGCACGTACTGGATCGATAGTTCTGCGCCGGTCGAATCGCTGATGCGGACGCGCGAAGTCGATGTGCCCGCGAATGAAACGCTCCCCGGAAACATGCAAGACGACCTCGCCGGCAAGAAGGTAACGATCCATTTCCGCGGTGAGAAACTCGCGCCCGTGGTCGGCACCGTGGTGAAATTTAAGTTGCCGAAAGGCGAGGATGTCAATCCGCAACCGTCGCGGTTTCTGATCGTCGATACGGCCAAAGGGCGCAGCTTCGTCGAAGCGTCGGAGATCGTCAACATCGAATCGGAGACCGGCGACGGCAAAGTGAAACGTCGGCGGTCGCAGTTGGTGCTGACGGTCGGCGACAACCCGAAAGCCGAGACGAAGATCGTCATCCGCTACCTCACGCGCGGCATCGCCTGGGCACCGAGTTACAAGATCGACATTAGCGACCCAAAGACGCTGACGCTCGAACAGCACGCGGTCGTGAAAAACGAACTTGCGGACCTCGCCGATGCGGAACTGCGGTTGATCTCCGGCTTCCCGAGCGTGCAGTTCGGCCACGTGCGTTCGCTGATGTCGAACCGCACGACGATGGCCGCGTTCTTCGGCGAACTGAATAATAGCGGCGGGCACAATAACGACGCGATGTTCAACAGCGTGGTGACGCAGAATGTAATGAGTAATTTACGCTCGCTGCGGTCGATGCCGAGCCTCGGGGTGATTCCGACGGGCGAAGGCGTGGACCTCCATTACGAACCAATCGGCAAACGCACACTTGCGGACGGCGACGCACTTTCGCTCACCGTGGCAAAGGGCACCGCGAAGTACGAGCGGATCGTCGAATGGCTCGTGCCCGACACGCGTGATGTGTACGGTCGGTCCGTCGACGGGCAGACTCACACCGATGACGATTCGCCGTGGGATGCCCTGCGGTTCCAGAACCCGTTGAAGTTCCCGATGACGACCGGCCCCGCAATGGTCATCGCCGACGGTAAATTCAACGGCCAACGCACGAGCTACTGGGTGAACGCGGGCGAAGAGATGGTTCTCCGCGTCGACAAGGCCCTGAGCGTGCGAACGTACACGACCGAGAACGAAGACCCGAAAGAACCGAACCGCGACGCGATCTGGCTCGGCGGCCGGCAATACCGCAAGACGACGGTCGAAGGCGAAATTACGGTCAACAACCACCGCAAGGAAACGATCGAACTCATCGTCCGCCGTCGATTTTCGGGCGAGTTGATCACCGCCGATGGTAACCCGAAAGCCTCGCTCCGCGAAGAAGGCGCGTACTCGGTGAACAAGCGCAACGAGCTGTTCTGGACGATCCCCCTGAAAGCGGGCGAAGAGCGCAAAATGAAGTATCGCTACAGCGTGCTGGTGATGTCGTAACCCGACAATCTTCTCGTAAGTTTCTTCGCGTTACGCCACGTTTGGCCATAGAAATGTCTGCGGCGATGTTGTTGTGCCGCATTCACTCGAAAGGCCACTCCCATGATGCGATTTCTGTTACTGGCGATACTCTCGTTGACGGGTGTTGCCCACGCGGCGGACGCCGTGTTGGTGCCACTGCAAACGGTCGCCCTGAAAGGTGTCGATGGCAAACTCGATCACCTCGCCGTCGACTCGAAAGGGCAGCGCCTGTTCGTGGCGAACAAGCCGAACAACACGCTCGATGTCGTCGATCTCAAGACCAACACGATGGTTCAGCAGATCGCCAATCAAGGGAAAATTTCGGGTATCGCCTACGCGGCCGACCTCGACATGATCTACGTCGGCAACGGTGCGGGTGTCTGTAATGGCTTCGATGGCAAGGACTATAAGCTCGTTTTCTCAACGCCCGCCAAAGGTGCGGACAACGTGCATTACCATTCGGGTAACAAGATGGTCTACGTGGCGCACGGTGCGACGCTCTCCGAACTCGATGCGAAAACGGGCGATGTGAAAGCCGCCATCGCGTTGCCCGGCGATGCGCACGGCTTCAAGATCGACAAGAAAGCGGGCCTCATTTACGTCGTGCTCACGAAGCCGAGCCTGATCGCCGTCGTGGACGTTGCCAAACGCGAAGTGACCGCGAAGTTCCCACTGACGCTGTCGGATGCCGGCAGTCCGATCGCCCAAGATGCCGCCAACGGGTTGCTGTTCGTCGGTTGCCCGAAGAAGCCGATGGTCGTGGTCTTCGACGCGAAAACCGGCAAGGAATTGACGAGTATCGCGATCCCCGCGGGCATCGACGACCTGCACTTCGACTCGAAGCGCAACCGCCTGTATGCGTCGTGCTCCGATAGCGTGCTGGCCGTCATCGAAAAGAAAGGTGACGCCTACGAAGTGACGGCAAAGATCGACACCCCGAAGAACTCGCGAACCTGCGCCTGGAGCGGCAACAAACTCTACTTGGGCGTACCCAAACAAGAAGGCAAAGACGGCCCCGAAGTTCGCATCTTTGAAGCCAAGCCGGATGTCGAGAAGAAGTGATTCTGGTGACCGCAGGTTTTCAACCTTCGTACTTGTAACGACTGCGTGTCGAGTCTGCGAGACAAGACAGTTCGTACATCTGCACGTAAGTCATTCCGAAAAGGACTCTCCATGAAATGCATCGTTGCCGTGTGTTGCCTTCTCATTGCGACGTCGGCGTTCGCCGACGATCCGATCTTCGCACCCGGTGCCAAGCTCACCGTCGAGTCGGCTGCGGGTGCGGGTGGCGAAGGCCCTGCGTGGGATCCCGAACTCGGCTTGTTTTCCAGCGGAAATAATCACATCAATCGGCTGAGCCGCGACGGCAAAAGTTCGATTTTCCGCAAAGACGCGGGCACGAACGGTTTGCTGTTCGATCGCGATGGCACATTGCTCGCCTGCGAACCCGAGCAACGGCGCATCACGCGCACATCGCGCGATGGCAAGGTCACCGTGCTGACCGATTCCTTCAATAACAAAAAGTACAACCACACCAACGACCTCACACTCGATTCGCAAAACCGCATCTACTTTTCCGATCCGCGCTACGGCCCGCGCGACGACATGCAACAGCGCAACGACAAAAACGAGACGTACGAAGGCGTCTACCGCGTCGACCCCAACGGCACCGTTGCCCGTGTGATCGGCCGTGAAGTCGAACGCGCCAACGGCGTGCTGGTGTCGGCGGACGACAAATATCTGTTCGTCGCGGACAACAACAACGACCTCGGCGGCGTGCGGAAACTCTGGCGTTTCGACTTGAAACGCGATGGCAGCGTCGATCTCAAAAGCCAGAAGCTCCTCTACGACTGGGGCAAAGGGCGAGGCCCCGATGGCCTGAAGCAAGACGCAAAAGGACGCCTCTATGTGGCAGGCGGACTAAACAAACCGAACCCGCCTTCCGAACCCGCCACCGACGTCAAGGGCGGCATCTACGTGCTGAGTCCCGAAGGCAAATTGCTCGATTTCCTACCCGTGCCGACCGACGAAGTGACGAACTGCGCCTTCGGTGGCGACGACCGCATGTCGCTATACATCACCGGCGGCGGCACGATCTATCGCATCCGCACGACGACCGCCGGCCACGTCGTTTGGCCCATCGCGAAGTAGTGGCGTTGTGCCACTTCGACAGATTTTATAAAATCTCAGGACTTCCTTCTGAGTGCCATAGTCATGACTGAACCAACGCCGCTTGCCAACTACCAGTCGTACAAGAATCTGCCGCCGCTTGCGGGGCTTTGCACGATTGAGGACGCGATTCAGCCGGGGTTGTCGGTCGAAGAATGCGTGCGGCGATTGAAGCGATTTCACTATTGTTTCGTGCGATTGCACGCCATTTTGACGGCGCGAATCACGGCGGAGCCGATCTACGAACTGAAGATGGCGTACTCGCACCATGCGTATTTGTGTGCGGAACACGTGACGGCATTGCGGCAGCGCATCTCCGAGATGCGCGAACCGCCGCTCGGTCTCGAAGTCGTACCGCACCCGGCGCTCGAAGCCTTTTTCGACGAAATTCGCAACGCGCTGAGTACCGAAGAGATCCTGTTCGGCATCTACTCGCGGGCGGTACCGGCACTCCTCGAAGCGTGCGAACGCTACATTCGCGATACGCACCCGCTCGCCGATGCACCCTCGCGACGCATCTTACGGTTCGCGCGGCTCGAACTGTGCGACCTCATCGAATTCGGCCAACCGGCCGTCGTCGGGTTGCCAATTGTGAACTCGACTGCGTGGAACACGTTGCTCGAAAATCTGCTCGAAATCGCGGACGGCGTCGATGGTCGGAATCCCGTCGACGAGCCGAACCTTCCGCGTATCTATTCGAATAGTACCTACACATACGACCCGATACCGAAACGCGATGAGCGCTTTCAAGATTTGTGGAACCAGGGCGTGAATGCAGAGGCGTTCCTTTATTCGAAGGCGTATCCGCCGAACGCCAAGACGCTGATGATGATGTACAAGCGGATTCGCGAAATTGACGTGCCCGAAATGATGGCGAGCATCATCGTGCAGACCCCCGGCAAGCCGTGGAATTACTACCGCGATATGTCGCGCCAACTCTGGGACGAAGCCCGCCACGCGATGATGGGCGAAGTCGGTTTCGTGGCGCTCGGCGTCGACTGGACGCAAGCCCGCATCACCTACAACTGGTCGTATCGTTTGAACACCGAATGCACGCCGCAAGAGCGCCACGCGGTGCTGTTCTTCATCGAGCAGGGGTTGATGCCGAAGAGCGGAAAACGCTACGAATACGAGGTGGCGCACGAATCGGGCGTGCCGATCATGGGTACGATTCAGGACTTCGACTGGGCAGATGAAGTGCTGCACAGCCAGATCGGGCGGCAGTGGCTGGTGCCCGAATACGGCGGGCTACTACCCGCGATGAAGTACGGCGACGAATGCTGGAGCCGCATCCTCAGCAACTGGGCGACGGTCAAGGAAAAGGGCCTCACGACGCACGAAAACTGGTGGCCCGGAATCTACAAGCAAGCCTGTATCGCCGCGAAGCGAGTACCCGACCCACAAGTGTTAGATTTCGCCGAAACCTACGAAGCGAAGCGCGCGGACATCCATCGCGGTGGATTAGTCGGCGGTGAGTAAACTCGAGATTCTAGGCCAATTTGAATGTAACCGTGTCGAAAAATGCTCGCTTTTGCATTGCACCCGACAGGAGTTGAACCTGTAACCTTCGGCTTCGGAGGCCGACGCTCTATCCAATTGAGCTACGAGTGCGTTCCAGAACTATACCGTCGGTGATGGGGCATGACAAGTCGATGCGGGGGTTGCCCTCGACTAGCGTTCTGCGTTTACTGTACCTTCATAATCGTCGAACTTCCCGTCGAGCGGTTGCGAGAGTACGTCCGATGATCGATCAGTTTTCGCAGTACGGCTACCTCGGTGTGTTCGCCGCGATTATCGCGACGGGCTTTGGGCTGCCGTTGCCGGAGGAACTTCCGATCCTCACGGCAGGCGTGCTCGTCGGCCACGGCGATACACTGCCGCCGAACGCGGTGGCGCTCGATCCGGCGCGACTGCGTTGGTGGGTGATGTTGCCGGTGTGCATTTTGGCGGTTGTGGTGGGCGATGGGCTTCTCTACGCAGTGGGCCGCATTTGGGGGCCGATGTTGCTCAGTAAGAAGTGGGTACAAGAGAAAATCTTGACCGCCGAAAAGCGAGCGCTCATCGAGAAGAACTTCCAAGATCGCGGCATTATGATCTTGCTCACGGCACGTTTAACTCCGGGCATTCGCACGCCGATCTTCCTAATGGCGGGCGTTTTGCGCGTGCCGATGACGCGGTTCCTCATCGCCGACGGGTTATACGCGATTCCTGGCGTCAATGTCATGTTCTGGCTCGCATATTTCCTCACCGATCAGGTTCTCGAAGTCTTTCACAAGATCGACCAGTATCGGCCGCTGGTGTTCGTGGCGATCTTGTCTGCGGTGGCGGGGGCGGTGCTGTATCGCTTGTTTTTCAATCGGAACGTGACCACGGGAAGCTCGATTGACGTGCCGACGCTGGCCAAACCGGTCGAAAAAGTCGAACAGGCGATCATGGGCGCGCTCGACGCCGTCACGCACATGGGTCACCATGCCGATAAAAGCGTGAAACCGCACACGCCCGTACCGGAAAAGCCGGGTCTCGACGTGCCAGAATCGACGTAAGTCACAATTGCGGAGGTTCCAAAACCGATTTTGCCATTTTCGCGTCTCAAAATGCCACTTTTCGACCGAGGCACGACGATTCGCGTCTACTTCCCACGCATCGCCAGCGATGCGTAAATGAAAAACCGGTGAATCTCTGTCGCAGTTCGTAGACGGTTTTCGTTTCTTATGTGTAGGTACGCGATTCGTGTGCCCACTCTCTGGGGAAGGCCTATATCATGCGACCGATCTGGAAACTGCTGCCCGCGCTCGGGCTGTGTGCGGGCTTCGGGATATCGAGTGCCCACGCCCAACCGCCGATGGGACGACCCGGCGGTGCTGGTGCCCCTGGCGGCGCACCGATGGGTGGGCGCGGTGGCCCAATGGGCGAACACCGTGCCGACCCGAAGCCCGATGCCCAAGTCGATGCGTGGGTGAAAACCCTCACGGATAAGATGAACGACCCGCACGATTCGATCCGCGATAGTTCGCGTGCCGGGATCATCTCCGTCGGTCGCGCGGCATTGCCATCGCTGAAGAAACTCGCCGATGGCGACGACGGTGCCAAAGCGACTGCCGCCCGCCGACTGATCGACGCCATCGAACACCGACCGATGCCCGGCATGGGTGGTATGCCCGGTATGACCCCCGGTGGAATGCCCCCGTTCGGCGGAAGTGGTGGCTTCGGTGGTAGTGGTGGTGGTGGTGGTGGCATTGATGGTGCTGGGCCACGCGGTGGAGGACGCGGTCGGGATGCGGCCCCGGCTGGTGGTGGTTCGCCGCGCGGCGACAGACGCCAACCCGATGCGGCACCAGATCGCCCCGCACCGGCCGCCACTCCTGCCCCGGAACGTCGTCCGGATGCTCCCGCAGCTGCGGCGGGTCGCGTCAGCCCGATTGCCGAATCGCTCAAAGACCTCAAGTTGAACGACAAGCAACAGAAGCAAGTCACCGAACTTCGCGAGAATTTCGAGAAGGTCATGCAAGAGACAATGGCCCAAGTTCGCGAAGGGAAAATCGAACAGGCCGACGTTCGCGAAAAGATGCAGAAACTGCGCGGGACCATGCTGAAAGAAATGAAGGACGTGCTGACCGCCGAGCAGTTCGAGAAATTTGAAGAAGCGCTGAAAAAGAACCGCCCTACGGGTGGCCCCGGTGGCGCGCCCAGCGAACGGCCACGCCCCGAGTAATCGACAAAGTTGCCCAACGCTTCGCTACGCCGCCGAGCCGCCGGTGTTTCGCTCGTACCCGTCGGGCCTAGAACTTCAGACGCTTGTATGGGGCGAGTCGCCACCTCGACCCGGTCGGCACCGCGGAGCATCGTCACAATCAACTTACGGCCGTCCTTGCGGTAACGGCCGGCCAGATCGATCGGCCATTTGTCTTCCTGAGTCTGGTCTAAGTGACTGTCCCATATGGGGCGGTTGGGTGAGTATAATGGTACATGAGAACCCAAACGTACCCGAGCGATGTCACCGACGAGCAGTGGCGGTTG
>JAYVXI010000258.1:0-70447 GCA_043785305.1 Limnoglobus sp.
TAATATCACTGGGATACGGTTGGCGTTCAGTGTTCATAGCCTATTCTACCGCCACCACTCGCGTTAAGTGCATAACAGGCTCTAGCGCGTCGGGCTAACGGGAATGGATTGACTAACCGGTAACGTCTCATTTTCGACCGCGCGAAGTATAGCACCGTGTTGAAGTGGGTCTGAGTTGGCAAGTTGGCTGAGGACCGCCGGCAGCGGGTTAGCGACTGCTCTGGAAACCGATGATGCGCTTCGATCGCGATGATCTTTTCCGCGATCTGGAGCACGTTTGAACCGTACCCGATATTTTATGCGTACCGCGAGGCAACGGGCTTACTGGCGGTCGAGTCGCTACAATGCGCTCGTACGGTTCGCGATTCGTAACCTGCCAATGCCTCACGCGATCACGGTCATGCACCCACACGATATTCTCCCAATCTCGAATCGAAGGCTGTTCTTGCGGCAATCGGGGCTGGGCCTCGGTGGCATCGCGCTCGGGTCGTTGTTGGCGCAAAATGCGACGGCGGCACCCGGAGTCCTCGGCAAACCGCATCACGAGCCGAAGGCGAAACGGATCATCTACCTGTTCATGGCAGGCGGGCCATCGCAACTCGATTTGTACGATCATAAGCCACTGTTGAACGAAAAGAACGGCACCGACCTGCCCGAAAGCGTCCGTAAAGGCCAACGGCTGACGGGCATGTCCGGCAACCAGGCGACGTTGCCACTCGCCGGTTCGGTCTTCAAATTCAGCAAGCACGGCAAGAGTGGCGCGACCGTCAGCGACTTGTTGCCGAACATCGCGAAGATGGCCGACGACCTGTGCTTCGTCAAATCGTGCTACACCGAGGCGATCAATCACGACCCCGCGATCACGTTTATTCAGACCGGTAACCAACTGGCGGGTCGTCCGAGTTTCGGCGCGTGGCTGAGTTACGGCCTCGGTTCCGCGAACGAAAACCTGCCCGCGTTCACCGTGCTCGTCTCGAAAGACCGCACCGAACAGGGGCTATACGCACGCCTGTGGGGCAACGGCTTCTTGCCGAGTACGCACCAGGGCGTGCAGTTTCGCAGTGGCAAAGAGCCGGTGTTGTACCTCGCGAACCCCGATGGCGTGAGTGCCGACAGCCGACGCAAGATGCTCGATCGTCTCGCCGAATTGCACGCCATTCAAGCCGAAACCGAGGGCGATGCGGAGATCCTGTCGCGCGTACAACAGTACGAAATGGCGTACCGGATGCAGACGAGCGTGCCCGATGTGATGGACTTCAGCAAAGAGCCGAAGGACGTGTACGATCTCTACGGCGAGGACGCCAAGACGCCGGGCACCTTCGCGGCGAACTGCTTGCTGGCTCGGCGTTTGGCCGAACGCAACGTGCGATTCATTCAGCTATACCACCCCGGTTGGGACCATCACGGCGGCCTGCCAGGTGGCATCAAACGCCAGGCGAAGGACATCGATCGTGCCTGTTACGGCCTCGTGCAAGATCTCAAACGCACAGGGATGTTGAAGGACACGCTCGTCGTTTGGGGCGGCGAATTTGGCCGCACGAACTACTCGCAAGGCAAGCTCACCGCCGGAAATTACGGCCGCGACCACCACCCGCGCTGCTTCACGATGTGGTTCGCGGGCGGCGGCGTGAAGCCCGGATTCACCTACGGTTCGACCGACGACTACGGTTACAACGTCGCCGAAAACGGCGTTCACGTTCACGATGTCCAGGCGACGATTCTGCACCAACTCGGTATCGATCACGAGAAGCTGACGTACAAATTCCAGGGCCGATATTATCGTCTCACCGACGTTCACGGGACGGTCGTCAAGGAACTGATCGGGTAAACATGCCGCCAATTGTTCTCATCAATGCCGTGGGCCTGACGCCCCGCTTATTGCCCCATGCCCCGCGATTGTCGGCACTCGCCAAACGCGGTTGGCTCGCCGATATGCTGGAGGCACTACCCGCCGTCACTTGCACCGCACAAGCGACGATCCTAACGGGGCAACCCGTCTCGCAGCACGGCATCGTCGCGAACGGCTGGCTGTTTCGTGACACGAAAGAAGTCCGCTTCTGGCAGCAATCGAACGCACTCATTCAGGCCGAACCAATCTACACGACCGCGAAGAAGCGTGCCGTAGCACGCGGCAAACCGTTCACGTGCGCAAAGCTGTTCTGGTGGTTCAATCAGGGTGCCGATGTCGCGTATTCGATCACTCCGAAGCCGTGGTACGGCGTCGATGGCAACAAGGCGTTCGACGTCACCGGTTCGCCGCCAGAGTACCTGGAAAGCCTGAAAAAGCAGCTCGGACCGTTCCCATTTCCATCGTTCTGGGGGCCGATGGCCGGGTTGCCGAGCACGAGTTGGATCGCAAACAGTGCGGCAAAAATGCTGGCGGATTTTCAGCCGAACCTAATGCTCGTGTACCTGCCGCACCTCGATTACGAGCCGCAGCGTCGCGGGCCGAGTGGCTGCGATATGGCCAAATTAACGCGCGAACTCGATGATGCCTGCGCCCCGTTACTCGATGCGGCACAAACAGTCGGTGCCGATGTTTGGGTCGTCAGCGAGTACGGCCATTGCGATGTCGATACGCCGGTGTACCTCAATCGCGTGCTGCGGCAAAGTGGTTACCTTTCCGTGCGAATGGGGCCGTTCGGCGAGCAACTCGATCTGTTCGATAGCCGTGCGTTTGCCGTCTGCGATCATCAGTTGGCACACGTCTACGTGAAGGATGCGGCAGATATCGAGCGCGTTCGCGAAGTGCTAATTGCGACGGCGAGTGTTGCCGAAGTGCTTTGTGGCGAAGCCCGTGCGAAGTACCAACTCGACCACGATCGCAGCGGCGAGATCGTCGTACTGTCGAAGCCGAACGCTTGGTTCGCGTACCCGTTCTGGCTCGATGATGCTTTGGCACCCGATTATGCACGAGCGGTGGCGATCCACAACAAACCCGGTTTCGATCCGTGCGAGTTGTTCTTCGACCCGAAGTTCCGGTTGCCGAAACTGCACGCAGGACGGCGATTGATTCAAAAGAAGCTCGGTTTTCGCACGATTTTCGACTTGGTTCCACTCGATGCGCACATCGTCAGGGGTAGCCACGGGCTGACCGCGAGCAATCCACTCGACCGTCCGCTTCTGATCGGCCACGGGCAAAACCCCGGCACAAGCGTACCGATGACGGGGGTCAAAAACCGAATATTGGATGCGTTAGAACTCGGCGAGTGACGGAAGGTTGCGGCGAAACATCCGTCCGCAATTAAGGCACGATGCGTTTGAACTCTTCGACGATGCCATCGGGGTCGGTCACGGCCAATTCGTCGTCGGCGATCGTTTTGATCGTGAGGATTTCCGCTTTTTTGATGCCGCCGAGGCTGACCTCGTAATCGATTTTGTCTTTGTCGAATTTGTACGTCCCCTCATAGAGACTCGTGCCCACGCCGATTGTCATGGTGATCGTCATCTTGCCATCTTTGGTCAATTCGACGACGCATTTCGTGCCTTCCGCCAACCCGTTACTCGATTTGACGAGGTTCCATTTTCCGACGATTTTGTCTGCGGTCGTCTTGACCGGTTTCGGTACGGGCGCGGCGATGAGCGCGCCGATGGGAACGATGAGAAATGCACAGAGTCCGATCGCGATCATTCGACGCATGACTGCCTCCCGTGAGCGTTTTCGCAAGTGGAGAGTTTAACACATGCGGAAAACGTATGCAAGCAACCCTGTGTACGTCGTGCGGAGCACGACGTATGGGCGATCGGGAGGTCACTCCCCTGATTCTTCCAGGGTCATGGGCAATGTGCATTTTCGGTGGAACTTCGTGCAATTAGCAATCGGCCCACTATGATGGCTGGATCAGTGGGCTTACACTGCTTACACTGCTTACACCCCCCGCTCGCCAAGAACTGGCAGTCACATACGAAGGCTGGTCATGTTGGAGTCCATTCATCGAGGCCAACGCCAAACGCCTCCTTGGCTGTATCCTTCGCGTCTTCGACGCTCTCGTGCCACGTGTCTGCGGTGAAGCAGCCGTCCGGACTCATAATCAAATGATAGCCTTCCGCTTCGTTACCTTGAATCTCCAGTTCGACCGTACGTTCTTGGACTTTGGCAGGCGGATCCGACGACTCCGCCACTTTCCAAACGTTGGCAAAACCCCGGATCGAAACCACGACAACTGCCCTCATACAATATCCTCTTCCGTCGTCGTGCTTCACCGTTTGCTTCGGCCGCACGCATATCGCTCGTCAAATTCCTCGACGATCCCGCGCAATCGCATGTCCAGCCTATCGAGCGTTTGAACTCGAATGTCCTCGGGGACGCCTCCGTAAAATGCTTCGGCGATCCCGCCGGCGATGCAGGCCATCGTGTCGGCGTCGCCACCCAGTGATATCGCATTGCGAACGGCGTCTTCGTAGCTGTTCGATTCGAGGAACGCGAGAATCGACTGCGGCACCGAGCCTTGGCACGACACGTCGAATTGGTACGTGGGTCGTAGGTCCGCCAAGGTTTCGTCCAGAAAATAATCGAACGTTTCTTCGGTGTATTGGCGGATTTGCGCTTTGCTGCTTCCGGTCCGGGCAAGGAAAATCGCAGCCGCAGTCGCTTGTGCGCCGCGGATCCCGTGTTCGTGATTGTGCGTGACTTCGGCGCTGCGTTTGGCCTCTGCCAGAACCTCTTCGAGTGTGTCGCGGGCATAGGCTACGGCACTGACGCGCATGGCCGAACCGTTGCCCCAACTGTTGTAAGGCTCTCGGCTCTTGACCGTACACCAGCGATAAAACGTGCCTCCGTAGCCCGCACCCGGATACGCATGAAAGTAGTCGTGGAGCGAATCCACATAGTCGCGCGGCCGCATCAGGGATTCTGCGACCGCCACGGTCAGGACGGTGTCGTCCGTGAAGGTGCTCTTCGGAACGAAGAGGGGGAACTCCTTCGTCTTGGTGCGTGCCCCCTCATGGACAGAGCCAATCACGTCGCCTGCAATTGCACCGAGCATATGTGCGTCCTCTGCGGCCGTTGCTGCACTCATCCACTTGATTGTTAATGTATTCAGAATCGTAACGAAGTCGAAACCATCCGCAAGATCGTTCCGCGCAATCGTTGAATTCCTGATAATCCACACGAATGCCACAAGTCAAAAAATCGCAGACGATCCGACGTAAGTCGACTTTTGCATCGCACGCAACGTGACCGGAAAATGTCTCACTCGGTCGATTTTATGTCGTGCTCGGTCGATTTTGTGTCGTGCTCGGTCGATTTTGTGTCGTGCTCGGTCGATTTTTGGTCGGTACTTTCCGCGAGCCTCGAATGGAGAGTCCTCGACGCAACCCACGATAAGAGTTCGAGATACGGCAAAACCACCCGAAACGAAACTGCTATTTTCGATCTCAAGGAGGCATTTTGAGACGCAAAAATGGCAAAAACACGGTTTTTGAGCGTCCGCAAATGTGACTTACGTCGATTTCAACGCCTCGATTAGGCGGCAGGTTTCGGGAATGGGGTCGACTTGCATCTTCTCGCGGATCGCTTCACAGGCCCGTTTCACGCTAACGCTCGTCGTGATGTCGGCGATCGTTTTCGCAACAGCTTCTGGTGTGAATGCCTTCGGCGACAGCGATTTGGCAACGCCGAGGCGTTCGAGACGCTGGGCGTTATCGGGTTGATCGAACGCGAGTGGCATGATGAGTTGCGGGATGCCTGCTTTCAGCGCCTGGGCGGTCGTGCCGATGCCGCCATGATGCACCACGGCCAACGAACGCGGGAAGACTTGGCTAAATGGCGCATAGTCGAAAGCAGCTACGCCAGGGGGTAGGTTCGTGGGAATCTGTTCGCCGCCCTTCGCCAGAATCAGCCCGCGTTTGCCCAGAATCCGACACGCCTCCGCACCAGCGGCAAAGTACGGCAGACCGTGACGCATCGCCGAACCGAAGCTGAACACGATCGGCGGATCGCCTGCATCGAGGAACGCTTGCACCGGCGCGGGCAGTTCCGCATTCTCGCCCTGATCGTAAGGAATAAAGCCCGTTTGCCGAAACGCGGCTGGCCAATCGGGGGCGTTCGCGAACCAGTCCGGGAACAGGCCAAGTACGAGTTGCGGCGAATGTCGCCAGGCTCCCCAAAGTCGCTGGATTCGCTGTAAACCGATCTCGACGCGGTACGCATTCACCGGTTCGAGCAGCGGATCGAGCATGTAGTGATCGGCGTACCAGTACATCGTGCGGCGGAACCAGTGCGGCCACCACGGGCGAATCCGCAGCGTCGGATACAACGGAGGATCGACGACGCTGTACATCGCGATCGGTTGGAGATGAACCGTGGCGAGCGGGATGCCGAGCTTGTCGTGGGCAACGCGGGCATTCAGCGCGAGCGAACCGGCAATCAGCACCGTGTCGCCAGGGACGTAACGCTGTTGCACGTGGTTCATTAACAACGGCAAAAACCGTCGCATTCGCTCAGGGTTGAACACAGTTTGCAACGAACGATCCGGATCCCACAGGCCGGGGTCGTCGATCGTTTGCTGATAGTCGTCGTGGGTGCCGATTTCGGCGAAATCGAAGCGATTGGCGACCGCGAGTGGTTGAAACGGCGCGGCAGCGAGTAACGTGATGTCGTGCCCGCGTGCTTGCATGGCACGCCCGATACCGATCATCGGGTGAACGTCGCCGTGGCTACCCATCGGGGCGAGCAGCACGCGCATTACGCGCCCGTCCGGGGAAAACGCAGCATCCCGGATGGTGCCGGGCGGACTTCGCGGCGCACGGCATCCCACGTCAGCGCCAGCCCGAGGCGACTGCTTTCCCAGCCCATCGAAGCGACAATCGCGGCTGCGGCCCCCACGTCTGGCGGGCAGATCGGGTTCGCGTTCCGGGTTTGCACGCAACCGATGAAATCTCGCCAAAGTGCTTCCGTCTCGTTCTTCGGCGACTCGACCGCAATCGTTTCCGTGGCTTCCAGAACGCGATCCAGCCGAGCCGGGAATGCACTGGCTTTCGATGGTTCATCGCGGAACAGTTGCAGCCCGTCTTTCGCGAAGCGGATCGAACCGCGTCGCCCGCGAATCACTTCTTCGATCGGATAGTTGCTCGCAGTGGTGGCCGTCACGAGCATCTGACAGCCTTCGGCATACTCGGCACAAACCGTTGCGGTGTCAGGAATGTCGCGGCCATCGTGTTCGTGGAACAACCCACCGGAGCCGATCACGCGAACGGGGTAGCGCAGCCCGGTTGCGGACATAAACTTCGCAACGAGGGGTACGAGCAAATCCGAGTACGGCCCGCTAGAGAATGCGGTCGAACACCGCCACTGTGCGAAAGTCGTGCGGTCGAACGGGAACTGTTCCGATTTCGGCCCGATGCGAACGCCTCCGACATCGAATCCCGAACCGAGGAACATCGGCCAATCGACGGTTTTCGGGTTCATCGCGGTGGCCACGCGATAGAACCGCCATTGCCCGCGACTGTCGTTGCGGAACGCGCCGCCCTGGAACTGCACGAGCGGCCCGATGGCCCCATTCTGCAAGTTTTCGCGAACGATCTTCACCGAAGGATCGGACAGCGATTGCACGCCAACGGCCACGATGCGACCCGTTCTCGCAACCGCATCGGCGACGGCCACCGCTTCGGCGGGCGTGCGAACCATCGGCGTTTCGACGTACGCATCTTTGCCCGAGTTGACTGCGTCAATCGTCATTCGCGCGTGCCAATGGTCTGGCGTCGCGATGCAAACGACATCGACATCGGCACGGTCGAGCAACCGGCGATAATCTTTGACGACCCGCGCAGAATCAGTCGGGTCGAGGCCACATTTCACCGCAGAGGGATACAAACCTTGCGCGTATTTCCGTTTGACGGTCGTGCCGCCGAACGGCTGTTCGTATTCGTCTTCGAGGCCGTCCCAGACATCGCACACGCCAACGGGCATCACGCTCAGGCCGTTGCGGGCGAACTGCGAGACGAGATGAATGTGCGCCTGCGCCCGTGCCCCGCAACCGAGGAACGCGACGCCGAGCCGGTCGTTCGCACCCGCTACACGCGCATACGAATCGGCAGTCAGCGACAGCGCCGCACCGGCGGCCGCTGTGGTGGCACGGAGAAATCGTCGGCGATCTGGCGTTGGGTTTAACATAGGTTACTTCACAAATTTTCCGACCATTTCGAGAAACTCATCGTTCGATTTCGTCTTCCCGAGTTGCTTGATGAGCGATTCCATCGTCTCGGAAGGTCGCATCTGAAGTAGGCTTCGGCGGAGCAAGTTAATGCGTTCGAGTTTCTCGGGAGGGATCAGCCGTTCTTCTTTCCGCGTTCCGGATTGCGAAAGGTCGATGGCGGGGTAGATCCGTTTCTCGGCGAGTTTTCGGTCGAGTACGAGTTCCATGTTACCGGTGCCTTTGAACTCCTGAAAGATGACATCGTCCATGCGGCTACCGGTTTCGATGAGCGCGGTTCCGAGGATCGTCAGCGAACCGCCTTCCTCGAACGCCCGCGCACTGCCGAACAGCCGCTTCGGAATCTCGAGCGCCCGGCTATCGACGCCGCCGCTCATCGTGCGACCGCTGTTCCCCGCGTGTTTGTTGTAAGCCCGTGCCAGACGAGTCAAACTGTCGAGCAACACGAACGCCTGCTTGCCCTGTTCCGCGATCCGTTTGGCGCGTTCGATCACAAGTTCTGCCAACCGCAGGTGGACGCCGGTGTCTTGGTCCGAACTGGAAGCGAGCACTTCGGCGGTCGATCCGCCGCCGAATGCTTTCACCATCCGCCGCATTTCGGTGACTTCTTCGGGGCGCTCGTCGACGAGTAAAACCATCAGGTGCATTTCGGGGTGATTCTTCGCGACGGCCGCAGCGATGTGCGAGAGTAGCACCGTTTTACCCGAACGGGGCGGCGCAACGATCAGGCCGCGTTGTCCCTTGCCGATCGGCGTGAACAAGTCGATCACCCGCGTCGTGAGTTGCTCGGGGTTGGTTTCGAGCTTGATCCATTCGGTCGGGTCGACGGCGGTGAGTTGTTCCCACGGCCGCCGCTTAAACATATTCGCATCGGTGCCTTCGATTTGATGAATCGCGGACAACCGCACGCCGTTACCGGGGCCATTATTGTTGTTGGGGCGTTGTTGCGGACGTTGCGGGAACCGCGCGTTACCGCGTTGCGGTGGTGGCGCGGGTGCGCGATGTCCCAGTTCGATCGGCCCAGAAACGAGCAGCCCTTCTGCAAGATCGAATTTATCGATCAGCAATCCGGGGACGTACGGGTCGTCCGGCTTGGCGGTGTAGTTGCGGTCGGGGCTACGGAGAAACCCAAACCCTTTCGGGTGCCGCTCCAGGACACCCTGAAACAGCGGAACGATATCGGCCATCAGACTCTATCTCGCGGTCGGAAATTGGGGACAACAGCAGCGTAGCAACGATTGCGAAAGTGCGGAGGCAATCCTGCGGGACGTTGTGGATTGTAAGTGAAATTGTCGGGATGCGATACGAAAAAGAGAAGCAACCGAAGATTTTCTCGAACTTTTGTTTCTGAAAGCGGTGTCATCGACAGTGTCAAAATGGAAATGCCCCGGATTCCGGGGCGAAAGCATTATTTGTCAGGCGTTAGGTTTGGAATCGAAGTCGCTCACCAGTACGGGTCAGGCCCTGGCCCTGGGGCCGGAGCTGGGGCCGGTGCGGGTTCTGGAGCCGGTGCTGGAGCCGGAGGAGACTGTGATGGTGGTGGGCTACCCGACTCGCCATATGGCGTGGTGCCAGTAGGCGGCATGAGAACCGGGCCCGTCGGGTTTTCCCGATTTTCGAGCGCTTCGCAACGTAATCGAAATGCCATTGGACGATCAGCCTTTGGACGAGAATTGAGGGGTAAGCAGATGAGAAAAGCTCATTTGCTACACGAAGATTACTGCCTCCGACAAATCGTGTCAATCGTTAATCTCGGAAATCTTCAGTATATTTCCCGATAGTACCAAACCGTCTAAAACTCACGTCGGAGAACGATTTTGGGACGCCGTCAGAAATCGAAGTGGCTTTAGAGGTAAAAATTCTTGTTTTAGTGCGAATTACCGCGACGGGAGTTGAGTTGACGGTTGATTTTCATCCTGAATTCATCCCTGAATACGCCGGAAAAGACGATTGCGGAAAACTAAAATAGTTGAACAGTGTAAAGGGGGTCACGAACTTGAGGCCATAGCCTATATCATCATACCTATCGACGCTGACAATTTCTGCGGCTTCTAGATTTAATTGATGAAATCGTCACTTGCGGGCATGACGATCTGGTATTTCCGGTCGACGAAGACCGAGCCGTCCTAAGAATAATTTGCCGAACGAACGACCTTGAGGTGTTACCCTTGCGTATTCTCGTCCATACCGTTGTCTCGCAACCATTCTCCGAAAACTCGTACATTTTCTGGCGGGAAGGCTCGAATCAGGCACTCGTCGTCGATCCCGGTTTCGAGCCAGAAGCAATTCTCGATAGCCTTTCCGAACGCGAACTCGTGGTGGCCGCGATTCTGAACACGCACGGCCACGTCGATCATATTGCGGGGAATCGGGCGATGAAGGAAGCGTTTCCCGACGCGCCGATCCTCATCGGCGAAGGCGATGCGATCATGCTGATCGACCCCGAACACAACTTGAGCGCCGGCCACGGCATTCCGATTACTAGCCCGCCTGCGGACCGGAAACTGCAAGACTCCGAACGACTGAATTACGCGGACATTCCGATGGAATGCTGGGACATTCCCGGTCACTCTCCGGGGCACATTGTGTTCGCGATCCGTAACATTACACCCACTATCGTCTTCGGTGGCGACGTGTTATTTCGCGGTAGTGTCGGTCGTACCGACTTCCCCGGCGGCAGTTTCGAGCAGCTCGAAGCGGGCATCAAAGCAAAACTCTGGGTGCTGCCAGCCGACACGATCGTGTACCCCGGCCACGGCCCCACGACGACCGTTGGCCACGAGAAGCGAACAAATCCCTATGTGGGCCAAGGAGCCTGAGAATGCGCTGGATCCCTTTCATCGCCTTAACATTCGCAACGACAGCGAATGCCGCCGAACCGCGACTCCAATGGGTCGGCGAAGGCATTCGCTACTTCAACGCTTATGGCGGCAAGTGGGTATCCGACAACGCGGGCAAGAAAGTGACACTGAAGGAAGTCGAGCGAAACGCCGTACGGATCGTGCTGGCCGACGACAAAAAGTCGATCGCCCTGACGGGCGACGCAGTCACGATGGCGGACGGGAAAAAGGTTGCGGGGAAGTGGGTCGCCGAGCGAGCCAATAAAGAACTCGGATACCTTTCCGAGAAGTACGAGTCTGGCGGACACGGTCCCGGCACGGTATCGACGGGTGTCGGCGATCCTGGCGGCGTTTCATACGGCACGTATCAACTCGCCTCGAAGATCGGTCGCGCCGATCAGTTCACGAACAAGTATTACGCAAACGAATTCGCTGGCTTGAAGGGCGGCAGCGATGCTTTCACGGCCAAGTGGAAAGCTCTCGCTGCGAAAGACGCAGATGCACTCCACGCGAACGAACATCAGTTCATTCAAGACACGCACTTCGACCTGCAACTGCGTAAGTTGAAGAAAGAGTTGGGCCTGGATGTCGACGAGCGTTCGTCGGTCTTCCGCGATGCGGTTTGGTCGTCTGCCGTCCACCACGGGCCGAACACCGACGCGATTATTGTGGCGATTCAAGCACTCGTGAAAGCAAAAGACTTCGACGAAGTCGCCGCACTCAAAGCGATCTATGCCGAACGCGGTCGTAAGAACACCGATGGCAAACTCGTCCGGTTCAAAAACGTCGGCGAAAGTTGGATCCCCGGCCTCACGAAGCGCTTCGAGAACGAACTCCGCGACGCACTCACGGCACTCGAAGTGAACGAGTGAGACGCAATGTAATTAGTATCGACGAGCCGCCGGGCCGCCGGGCCGCCGGGTCGAACTGGGTTTCATCCCGGCGGAAGTCTCCCACTGGGACAAGTCCGGTGGCTCGTATCTATGAATTTTGAAAGTTTTGCGAAATCTATTGCGTGCCCAAATAAACGAGGGTATCTTCTTATCAACTGCTGGTATTCTCGTTCGGTTCCCACCTGCTCGGAGCTTCTCTGCCATGTTCACATTCCACGGTCAGCGTCAGCCATTTTGCGATAACATCCATCGCCGGAACTTCCTCGCACTCGGTGCGTTCGGTGCGGGACTAACGCTCGCCGATCAGTTGCGGGTGAGTGCCGCCACGAAGGGCACTTCGACGACGCCGAAACAGGCGATCATGATCTACTTGCCGGGCGGCCCGAGCCACATCGACATGTACGACCCGAAACCCGATGCACCCTCCGAATTTCGCGGTGAATTCAAGCCGATTCAGACGAACGTCACCGGCGTGCAGATCAGCGAACATATGCCGATGCAGGCGAAAATGTTCGACAAACTCTCCGTGATTCGCTCGCTGGTTTCGGTCGACGAGCACAGTGACTCTTACGTGATGACCGGTTACCCCGAACAAGTCAACCGCACCGTCGGCCACCCGTCGTTCGGCTCCGTGATGTCGAAGCTCGGCGGCGGTGTCGAAGACGTGCCGCCGTACGTTTCGCTTCGCGGCATGAGCACCGGCACCGAACCGGGCTACCTCGGCGTGGCACACCGTCCGTTCACCCCAGATGGTGCGGGCCGCGAAAACTTGCGGGCGAAGTTCGCCACCAACAAGATGGACGAGCGACGCGACCTCCTCGGCAAGTTCGACAGCGTTCGCCGCGACATCGACGCCAGCGGCACCATGAAGGGACTCGATGCCTTCACGCAACGCGCCTTCGACATGATCGCCTCCGGCACCGTCCGTAAGGCACTCGACCTCAAGCACGAAGAACCGCGAACGCTGGACCGTTACAAGGGCGTCGAGACGTTCCTCACCGCACGTCGGCTGATCGAAGCCGGGGTCGGCTGCGTCACGCTCAGCTACGGCGGTTGGGACACGCACACGAGCAACTTCAAGGAACTCAAGAAGCAACTGCCGAACTACGACCGCGGTGTTGCGAATCTGATTCAAGACCTCAGCGATCGCGGGATGCTCGACGATGTCGTCGTGGTGGCGTGGGGCGAGTTCGGCCGCACGCCGAAGATCAACAACTCCGATGCGGGTCGCGATCACTGGTCGCCCGTCATGAGCGCGATGGTGGCAGGCGGCGGCATGAAGATGGGGCAAGCAATCGGTGCGAGTTCCGCACGCGGCGAATACCCGAAAGATCGCCCGTACAAAGTGCCGAACGTCCTCAGCACGCTGTACCGCGCGATGGGCATCGACTCCGCCGCAACGTTCCCGAACGGCAGCGGTCGCCCGATGTATATTCTCGACGAACGCGATCTGGTGACGGAACTGGTGTAAATTGCACAACCGTGGCACACGCATTCGGCGTGTGCCACGTGGATTCTACCAATCACTTTGCGGTCGTGTGGACTGTCAAAAACACCGATCCCACGACGCTTGCCCCGTCGGTAGCCATCACGTTATAGCCGAGTTGCATCTGCATCGCGGGCTTCGCCCCGCCTGCGATTTTCACGAACACCGTTTTGCCATCGTCACCGAGTTCCGCGGCGATCAGTTTCAGTTCGTCTTGCCCCTCGACGTTCGGATCGGAGACTTTCCAGCGTTTCGAGCCGTACTCGCCACTCCAGCGATAGTTCCAGGTCGCGCCGCGATAATTGGCCACATTCGTGGCGGTTTTCGCATCGAGTGTACGGCTAAACGTCAGTTTCACGCCCTCGGTCGCGACTTCCATCTTCACGGGAATGTTAAAGACTTTGTCGGTAGGTCGCACCCGTTGCAGGCTGCCGTCGGCTTTCGCTGCCGTCTGCCAGCCGTTCAGGCCCACCACGTAGAGGTGCGCCTCTTTCGGGTGAAATTTCCCCGTGCGGGAACCCGACAGGAACCGCAACGGCAACTCGGTCGCCCCGCCTTGCACCACGTCGCCGATTTCCTGCCGCAACAGCACGAACGCCTTGCACCGGCCATAGCTGAAGTGTAATGGCAACCCTGCGAGCGCACCCCAACGGGCATCGTTGGGAACCCAGACTTGGCAGCCCGCCGAGTTGTCGACTTCACGCGGCAACCAGCAGATTGGTTCGTCGTAAGTCTTCGGTGGAACTTCGCGATGGTGTGCCCGCATGTCGCCGTAGAAGCCGCCCTTCTTGTACTGGTCGATCCGCGTCGCGGGCATCCAGTTGCCTTCCTGGTCGGCCCCGGTGATGATGCCCGTCGGCGAGATGGCAAGGCCGATGGGATGGCGGAACCCGGTGGCGAACACTTCGGCTTTGCTGCCGTCCTTACTGATGCGCATGAGTGTTCCGCCGGTCGGCGTATCAGTGTCGCCGGTCTTGTGGAAGTAGAAGTTCCCTTGCGGATCGGTTTCGAGGCTCGTGTCGTAAGAGTGTTCGCCACCGGAGCAGTGCCAGTCGTTGTTCACGCACTCGTAGAAGTCCGCTTCGCCATCGTTGTTGTTGTCGTGCAACCGCGTGAGTTGCCCGCGTTCGAGAACGTGAATTTTGCCATCGATTACCTTCAACCCAAGCGGCTGATACAACCCCGTAGCGAACCGTTGCCAGTGGCATTCGTCCTTCGCTTCATCGACGCGAACGAGCCACACATCGCCGTGGGCAGTGGACATCGCGATGCGGCCATCGGGCAGGAAATCGACCGCCGTGCAGAAGAACAGAGCTTTGAACGGGTTGTCGTAAGGGATCGTCAGCGTGTCGATTGCAAACGGACCATCGGCGCTTCCGCGAACTAACTTCGTGACGAGCGGCTTGCCCCAACGAAGGCCGCCGGGCTTGGTGAGCGGAGTGAGGTCTTCGCCTGCTTGCGCTGCTGGGCTGCCATTTTGCAGAACAAACCGGGTTATCCCAGAGCCTGGGGCGATACCCCACGTGGTCTCCGTTTTTATCTCCAATCGCTTCGTTGTCACGGCGACCTGCATTGTGCGGACAATCGAAATGTTGAAGTTCGCGGAATCGAGCACTTCTACGCCGCCAACTGTGTACTTCAGCACCACGCGATCATCGTGCAGGTAGTACCCCTTGAACTTCACCCACTCCTTTGGCAGTGGCGCGGTGTACCGCTTCACGCCCGCGTCGAACTTGCCGTCCGCGTCGGCCCAACCCGGACCCGGCGGCAGCGAGAACACCATCTCGCCCTTCGGCGTCGGCGTGTTCATCAGCCCGAAGCGGCGGTCGCTGATGTTCACGAAGCCGCCCGTCCACGCCGCCGCCGTCAGCATCGTGTTGCGGTCGAACGCGACGCCCGCTTCGCCGTTCTTGCCGAGTTTGATCACCGTGGCCTTGTAGGCCATCTGTTGATCTTTACCTACAGGATAGCGGAAACTGCAATTGAGCACCGGGCCGGTATCGGTGAGTTGGAAACGCTTGTCGTCCCACTCGGGGTCTTTCATCCGTTCGTACGGCTCGCCTTTGCCGATCGCCGGTCGTGGCGTCCACTCGCTAATATCGATCGGCGCAACGATCGGCGGTGTTGGTTTCGGCGCGTCGGCCGCGTGAAGGGGTAATCCGAGTAGTGCAACGAACAGAATGGGCAACCGCATGGTTCCACCTCAGCCGTGGGGAAAGAGTTTCCACATGGTAATCGAAACGGCGACCCTATGCGGCCCCGAAATCATTCCAGTATCTTTTTGCCGATCCCGAGTTCCATCGCCTTCTTGAACACCTTTGCGGCGACGGCGACATCTTGAATGCCGAGGCCCAGCGACTTGAACACGGTGATGTCTTGCGGCGTCTGACGGCCGGGGTAGCGACTGGCGAGGATGTGCGCGAAATCGAACGTGTCGCCCCAACCAATCACACCTTCAGCCATCGCCGCGACCAGATCGCCCGCTTCCGCACGCGCCTGATCTTTGCTATCGAGCGCGACGAGCGTGGCCCGTTTGAACACCTCGACATCGGCCTCGGCTTTACCCAGAAAGTTCGAGCCGACGAGGTTCAGGTGCGTGCCTTCCGATAGCCAACTCCCGAACAAAATCGGCTCGCGGCTACTCGTGGCGGTGCAGATGATGTCCATCCCCCTAGCGGCTTCTTCGGGTGTACCGACGGGGATCACCTCGGTGCCGCAGACTTTGCTCATCTCTTCGGCGAAGGCGATCCGCTTCGCTGCGTCGCGGGCAAACACGTGAACTTTGGCGATCGTCCGCACTTTGCAAATCGCCTCCACTTGCGTTCGCGCTTGCCTGCCGATGCCGTACAGGCCGAGCGTGGTGGCGTCCTTGCGGGCAAGCTTCTTCGTGGCGGCCCCGCTGGCGGCCCCCGTGCGGACTGCGCCCATATGGTCGGCTTCGAGGATCGCGATCAGCCCGCCGATTTTCGGGTCGAACAGGTAGACGTGAAACTTCGCATCGAACTTGCCGGTCGTGTACGCCTTCAAGCCGATGGCGTTCAACGTCTTCGCGGCGGCGGGCAGAACGTGCAACATCACTTGATCGGTCTGGCAGCGCTGGCGCGGGATATTCACCGCCTCATCGAGCGACAACTTCCGGAACGCCGCCTCGACGGATTCGATCGCCATATCCATCGTCAGGATCTGGCGAACGTCGGCTTCAGTCAGGTAATGCACGGGCATAGATGATGGCCTCGAAAATGGGATCGAAAACTACACCCCGCTCGCCAGCCAACTCTTGAGTTTCGCCATGCCGCCTTCGATCGTCTCGCGGTTGGTGGCAAACGACATACGCACGAAACCTTCCGCACCGAAGGCGACGCCGGGCACGAGGTTTACGTGCGCCTGTTCGAGCAGGGCCGTGCAGAAGTTCATCGAATCGGTGACTTTCGCGTTGCCGAAGGTTTTGCCAAAGTAACTCGACACGTCGAAGAAGGCATAGAACGCCCCCTCGGCGTCGAACGTTTTCAGGCCGGGAATGGCTTTCAAAAGGCTGCAAACGAGATCGCGGCGCACGGCGAATTCGCGGTGCATCTCGGCGATGCACTTCGGCGATTCGGGCGATTCGAGTGCCACGATCATCGCGGCCTGGCTGACGCTCGATGGGCAACTCGTTTCCTGGCTCTGGATGTTATCCATCGCCTTCACGAGGTGCGGCGGCGCGATCGCCCAGCCGATCCGCCAGCCGGTCATCGCGTAGCTTTTGCTCGCACCGCTGACGGTAATCGTGCGGTCTTTCAGCGCGGGCCGCAGCGTGACGACGCACGTCGGTTTGGCATCGCCGTAGCAAAGCTGCTCGTAAATCTCATCGGAAAGGATCGCGATGTTCGGGTGCGCCAACACGACATCGACGAGCGCTTCGAGTTCGGCCCGCGTGTAAACCGCACCCGTCGGGTTGCTCGGCGAGTTGAGCATGACCATCCGCGTCTTCGGCGTAATGGCGGCTTGCAACTGCGCGGGCGTCATCTTGAAACCGCTCGCCAGATTCGTGTGAACCAGCGAACATGTCGCCCCCGTCATGCAAACGAGGTCGCTGTAACTCACCCAGTACGGCGTCGGGATAATCACTTCGTCGCCGGGGCCGACGGTCGCGGCGAGGACGTTGTGAATGCTGTGCTTCGCGCCATTCGAGACGATCACATTTTCCGGCCCGCACTCGTAACCGTACGTGCGACCGTACCACTTCGCGATGCTCTTTTTCAGTTCCGCAGTGCCCGATGCCGGCGTGTAATGCGTCTGCCCCTTCGCCATCGCCTCGTTGGCGGCATCGCAGATATGCTTCGGCGTGTTGAAGTCCGGCTCGCCGAGGCTGAAGTCGAATACGGCGATTCCCTTCGCTTTCAGCTCGCGGGCTTTCGCACCGGCGGCCAGCGTCGCGGACGGCTTCACGGAATCGGCTAACTTGGAGATACCAATCATGCTCGCTCATGCCACTCGGGCGACGGGGGGAACTATCTTGCGACCCACAATAATCGTATACATTCCCGATACGGACGGAACCCCACACGATGCACCTCGCACAGTTTATCCAGCGCTACCCCCCTGCCCTCGGCGGCAGTGAAGCCTATTTTTCAAGGCTCGCCAACTATCTGACCACCCAAGGCGACCGCGTCACGATCTGGACGACTACCGCCGAGCGACTCGAGGAATTCGGCCAGCGGATCGTGCCGCAACGCCCGATGAGCATCGTCGAAGTGGATGGTGTCGAAGTTCGCCGTTACCCGCCGTTACTGTTTCCCGCACGGCGATATTTGCTCAAAGCCGCATCGCTGATACCGATCCGCAGTTTGCAAACGCTGACGTTGCCTTGCAACCCGATCTGCCCGGCGATGTGGCGCGATGCAGTCACGTTTCGCGGGCCACTCGATGCCGTTCACGCGACGGCGTTCCCGTATTCGTTCCCGATCCGCTGTGCATTACGGCTCGCCCGACGGCGCAACGTGCCGTTCTTTCTCACGCCGTTTTTGCACCTCGGCGACCCGACGAATCCGCGAGACCGCACGCGCCGCCAATACACACAACCGGCACTTCGCTGGCTGCTTTTGCAAGCCGATGGCGTGTTCGTGCAAACGCCGAGCGAGCGCGATGCCGTCATCGGCATGGGCGTACAGGAACGGCGCGTGACGTTACAGGGTCTCGGCGTGGATGCGAGTGAATGCACGGGTGGCAATCGCGAAGCGGCACGGCGCGCGTGGGGCATCGCAGACAGCGAAGTCATCGTCGGGCACCTCGCGAACAACAGCGTGGAAAAGGGCACCGTCGATTTACTGAAAGCGGCGGAAACACTCTGGCGTAATGGCACCGCGTGCTGGGTCGTGTTGGCAGGGCCGGAGATGCCGAACTTCCAACGCTACTGGGAGACTTTCGCGTTCAAGGAAAATGTCGTTCGCCTCGGGATGCTCAGCGAAGCTCAGAAACGCGACTTCTACGCCGGGATCGATCTGTTCGCGTTACCATCGCGTTCCGATTCGTTCGGCCTCGTGTTGCTCGAAGCCTGGGCGAACGCCAAGCCCGTCGTGGCGTACCGTGCGGGTGGCCCCGCCGATTTGGTGCGAGACACAATCGATGGTCTGCTCGCGGCGTGCGGCGACATTCCGGCACTCGCGGATGGCCTCCAAATGCTGATTTCACAGCAAGAATTGCGGCTACAAATGGGCGAAGCCGGGCGGCAACGGGTGCAGCACGGCTTCGCGTGGGCGGACAAATTGCAGATCGTGCGCGATACGATCGCGGCTAGTTTTCTTGGATGACTTGCCCATCGTCGCGGACGATCAGCGAACCGAGCACGGCCGGTGCGGTGCTGTCGCGCAGGAACGACACCGAGCCGTCGCCGCGGAGGATGTTGACGCCGCCCGTGTGGAACGAGTAGAGACCTTCGACGTTGTAGGCGTTGATCGCCAAGCAACCGCCAGACGGTCCAGTGCCTGCGACCAGCGGAGCCGGGTTACTGCCGCTCACACCGCGAATTCGACGAGCGTTGTTGATATCGATCCAAGCCGAATTCAGTGCCAAACCGTTGTCGAAGTAAGTGGATCCACCGGTCGGTCTACCGCGGTAGTAGGCTTTTTGTCGGCCCGCTTGTTCGACGAAGGCGATGGTATTCGACAGTCCATCCGTGGCTTCCGCAAATCGCACGGTCGGTTTTTTGACCGGGTCTGCCGTGCCGAGCAGGCCTTTGGTGTCGGCACCCGTCGTCGGGAAATTTGGCAGAGTTGCCGTTACGCAGCTGTAAAAGGCACTGTGAATGCCGCGCGGTGGCGAGTAATCGGTCGGCCCGAGGAGACAAGGTGCGCCCGCACCGCCGGAAAGCCACGGTACGAACATCGTGAAGTAGGGACCGTAGTCCGACACGCGGCCCGGTACCGATGGACAGCTGAATACGGAGAGGTTGCTAGCCGGGGCGACGTTGATGGTATTTGTCCCGTATGGAATCGGAACGTTGATGGGATCGACGTTCGCTCGATCCGTGCGAATGCTGCGGAAGAGGTTATCTTGTTCGAGGTAAGGCAGTAGGAACGTTTGCGCACTGTGGCCATCCGCTGCCGGAGCGGACGGGTTCGGCGGCGTTGCAAAATTCATAGCATATGCAGGAATCGCCTGGTTCGCACTCTCGAAGGCGTGGAGTGCCACGCCGATCTGCTTCAGGTTGTTCGTACATTTCGCACGGGCCGCCGCTTCGCGGACCTTTTGCACGGCGGGCAACAATAAGCCGATGAGGATCGCGATAATCGCGATCACCACGAGCAGTTCGATCAGCGTAAACGCGGACCGACGGGAACGAAAGTGAGTCATAAGAAAGGCCTCCACAGAAGAGAGCGAGGAGAGAAAGCCGTTACTTCAAGTCGAACGGTTCCAGCGCGGTCGCACCCGCTTTAATCTCGGCACGCAGGGTCGATTTCTCCCGCGTGGCGTAGCGACCGCCGAGTAGGTCCGGAGCATCTTCGGGGTTCGCCCCGTTTGCGATTTGCATATCGGTGAACTTCTTGGCCGGATCGGGCCAAACGACCGTGACGATGTACTTGCCGGGCTTCGCACCCGTCTTCAGCCCGCTATTCATCGTGAACGTGCCATCGACACCCGCTTTGGCGGTCGCCGGAGTCGCGTGCGCATCGGGCGGGCCATCCGAATGAAACACGAGCATTGCGCCAACGGCTGGCTTGCCACCCACGCTGACCTTCCCCGTAACCGGTGATAGACTATCGTTACTGCCACTGCACGACGTGAGCAGCAACGCTACTAACACGAAAGCACGGGGAGAGAGTGCCATCGAACACCGGGTTCTAAGGAAGATCGAACTGGATATCGACAGTGTGACGATACCGCATCGGAAAGTAAAGCGAAGAATTGATGGAGTTGCAAAATACTTTTTGCGTGCGAACGTCGGTGCGGCGTTCGCGCGATGTTCCGACGTAATGTTCTTGACATTAACCTATAGCCCACTTAGACTTGAAACTACCAATTTGGAATTGCATTCGTCGCACAGTCGTCGGGGGGACGGTTCTCGTGACAAAAAAAGAAATCGTAAAGTTGATCTCCGAGCGGGCAGAACTCACCCAGCTCAAAACGAAAGACATCGTCCAATGGACCTTCGATGCCATCATCGACACGCTCGCGACCGAAGGGCGTATCGAGCTGCGTAAGTTCGGCGTGTTTGAAGTGCGCGAGCGGAAGGCCCGCAAGGCCCGAAACCCACGGACCGGCGAAACGGTCCAGGTCGAACCGAAAAACGTCGTGACGTTCCAGCCCGGTAAAGAAATGGAAGAGCGAGTCCGAACGGCAAAAGCGGTCAATACCCGCCGCAAACCGCGTAAAGTTCGCCCGCAGCCCGCCGCCGCACCTGCCGCTCCCACAGGTACGAATGGCACGCACCACGAGACGGCAAATCACGAACAACCGAAGACCAATCCGCCGTTGAAGTCGCGATAACCGTTGCCGCCGAAACCGAGTCACGGTCCGTCCAAGACCGTGATGAACGAGACATTATCCACGCTTCAGCAATTCGATTTCCGAGCGATTCGCAGTATTCGCGCGCCGCTTGCTCGTAGAACAATATGTCCGGATTCGTCGACTTCACGGCCATGGGTGGCACTCCATTTAGTTGTTACGAGTGTATCACGAACCGATACCGAACAGTACGGCGATTGTTTCCCGTGTGAGTTGGGTTCAAGTTGCGTAGCGATCGTGTCGATAATCCTGATAATGCGATTCACGGCACGGTAATCCAGCCGCACGGGCGGCGTTCCCAGCACGGAGGGCGGGGCATGGTCCGCAAATTCATTCTGATGGCGGCGTTGGTTCTCATGGTGGGTGGGAACACCGGATGCCTGATGAACCAGTACGCGAGCGATCCGAACGTACGGATGAACCAGTTGATTAACCAATCGGAAGATCAACGACAAATCGGCGAGTTTTCGCGTCGGTTCTGGTTCAACGACCAGCCGAGCCACCTGACGCCCGAGCGGATTCACGGCGGGATTCTGTAACAGACCGCACAGAATGCAGAAACCCGGAGCGAATGGCTCCGGGTTTCCCGAACTGCTGCGGATGTTACTTCTTCTTGCCCGCGATCGCTTTCACGGCTTCGCCGGCGGCGCGGCCGAGTTTGCTCTTCTTGTCTTCGCTCTTTTGCAGATCGCGAAGGTCGCCGAGCGCGTCTTTCGCGTTGGAACCCATCGCGGCGAGACCTTGTGCGGCACCGATTTTCACGTCTTCGGATTTGTCTTCCTTGAGCAACTTCGTGAGCGCCGGTACGGCCTCTTTCGGGTCTGCGCTGCTTTTCCCGTAGGCAATTGCAGCTGCTTTGCGAACGCCGGCGTCTTTGTCGTCGAGTGCTTTCGCGATGTCCGGAATCGCCGCTTCGCTGTACGACGCCATGATCGTGCTGAGTTTGCCGAGTTCTTCGAGCGCTTCGATTTTCTGCTTCGAGTCCTTGGCGTTCTTCAGTTGTTCGTGGAACTTTTTCGCATCTTCTTTCTTGTTCGCCGCATCGACCCCGTCGGCCCCGACGATGGCGAACGCGCCGAGTGCAAACAGACCGATCGACAGAACTTTCATAACGCGACGCATAGACATGGGAGAAACTCCTTTGAGGATGGTGTAGCCGCAGTGAATCTTACTCGATAAATGACTGAACCCGCAAAGTCGCTCGAGGTTCCGTCCGGGTCGAAATCGCGCTCTCATAATCGACGTAAGTCAGAATTGCGGAGGCTCTAAAACTAGTTTTTGGAGTGTTTTTCGGTCTGAAAATGCCAATTTTTGATCGCAAATGACTGATCTGTTTAAGGCGTTTTTGCCGTATCACGAATTCGTGTCGAGGTTTGCGTCGAGGGTCAACCGTTTGGCACTCGCTGTAAGTACCGACCAAAAATCGACCGGACGCGACACAAAATCGACCGACCACGACACAAAATCGACCGGACGCGACAATTCTATGTCATTTGGAGACACTTTCATGTCACTCCGTGTACGACACGATTTACGGGTTACGTTAGATCGCCTCCGATTTTTTGACTGATCGCTTTCGTGTGGGATGACAGGATCGGATTCGTCAGCCGAAGTTTCGCACTCGCACCGATTAATAATCGCTCCATTTCACTTCCTGCGTCTCGATGTTGACCTCGATTGACCCACCAGTCACATCGTACCCGCAGTCTTCTTTGGGAAAAAGCCATCCGTTCCACTTGATGATTGTTTTGCGTCGCTTGTAACCGGGCGCGTAAGTCGCGGGGCTAACGTGAATTTCACCAAAAAATGGCGAGTCGAGTGGCACATTTGCAGTAAAGAACGCAGTTGCGATCCTCAAGGCTTCCGCTTCCGCACCGACTTTACTGATGTGCATTCGAGCCTCGTGACTGAAAACACTTGATGCAACACGGTCAGTGCGGCATCGGCGTCTCGTTCCATCACTTGAATTTTAACGCCGCTGATTGCATTGCGGAGATG
Organism: Limnoglobus sp.; assembly: GCA_043785305.1. Taxonomy (GTDB): domain Bacteria; phylum Planctomycetota; class Planctomycetia; order Gemmatales; family Gemmataceae; genus Limnoglobus. The sequence continues at coordinate 23,354 of JAYVXI010000258.1, forward strand.
CCATAACGCCCCGACTACTTCATCGTCTGCAATCGTGACCCGCAACCCCGCGCGAGTTTGTCAGCCCGACCTGCCACGTCGATACCTCGTTCATCGCATCAGCACGGCTTCGGCCATCAGGCCGGGGCCGAAACCGAGCATGACGCACGGCCGCGGCGCGTTCGCTTTTCGCATCGCGTTCAGGATGAACAGCACCGTGGGCGACGACATGTTGCCGTAGTTCGCGAAGATATGTTTCGATGTTTCGAGTGCCGATGCGGGGAGTGCGAGCGCGTCTTGCACCGCTTCGAGAATCTTCGGCCCGCCAGGGTGGATTGCCCAACTGCCGACCTCGGCCACGGTCAAGCCGTTGGTGGCCAGCCAGTCGTGCATCCAGCCAGCCACGTTCGCTGCAATCAGCTTCGGCACTTGCTTCGAGAGCGTCATCTCGAAACCATGATCGAGAATCGTCCACGTCATCGCTTCGGTCGAATCCGGTATCAACGACGACCCGGTTGCGCTCACCGCCCACTCGTTCGCATCGCGCACGCCATCGCCGACGATGACCGCACACCCGTCGGCGAACAGCGCGTTGGCCACCACCTTTTCCGGCTCGTCGCGATAGTGATAATGCAGGCTACACAGTTCCACCGCACACAGCATCACCCGTGCGTTCGGGTCGGCGCTGGCGTACGCATTCGCCACGCGCAGACCGTTGAGCGCACCGTGGCAGCCCATGAACCCGACGTGCGTTCGTTCGACCGTGGGCCGCAATCCCAGCCCGCGAATCAGCGCGAAATCGACGCCCGGCGAGAAGAACCCCGTACACGACACCGTAACGAGGTGCGTGATCGAATCGGCTGCAAAACCGGCCTCTTTCAATGCGTCGCCCGCAGCCGATACCGCGAGTTTCGGGGCTTCGATCGCGTACTGTGCGTTCCGCTGTGCCGTCGTCGGCCCGAGGAAATTCGGGTCGCCGTTCGGCAGAAACACCGAGCCGGAATCGCGGGTGCCTTCAAACAAATCGCGAACGACATCGCGCCCGTGAACGACATGCCGCATCTTGTTACCGGAGTGCGCATACACCGACGGCAGGAAGCCCGAAGCGCGCGACGTCGGCCCGCCGATGACGCGCGCCACGCCGAGGCCTTCATCGGGGGTGAGGTACCCTGGGGGAACTGAAGTGCCGATTCCCCGAACGTGGAAGCTCATATTGGTCGACCTTGGGCGAGTGGGGCCGGACGGTGTAACGCCCGCAAAACCGGTGCCGACAATTGCGGCGCGATCGATAATGCCCGAACCGCGAAGCGAGTGAGCGACGGATACCGCAACGCCCGCGAGATTGCCCGACACGGGAATTGCCGTTGGCGTACCGTCTGGCGATGCACCCGCGACCACGCGCGAATGTCGGCTTCGTGCCAGTCTTTCAAAATAAACGGTGCCACCGCGACGGCAGATGAGATCGCCCAGCCCATCCCTTCGCCCGTGAATGGCTCGACGTAGCCCGCCGCATCGCCGATCGCGAACCAGTGTCGCCCCGCGATTTTCGCCGGTGTTCGCGTCAGTGCCGGTGTGCCTCGCCACGCGGCGTGTGCGAGTTCGGGTATCTCCGGCAAACCGGCTTCGCCCAGAATCCGCGTCGCAGCCACGCCCAAACTGCCGGAGGCGCGCACGAACTCCGCATCGAACGCGGCGGCAATATCGAGGCGATCATCTTCGAGGCGAACGAGGCCGACGTACCCGCCCCGCGACGTTGCCATGTACACCGTTTCGCGGGCATAATCCGGGTGCGGATATTCGAGAACGACCCCCGCCCCGATTCGCGAATCGGCTTTGGCGGGGACATCGAAACCATCGGCCACGGCTGCCACACGGCCATTCAGGCCATCCGCCGCGATCACGACCCGTGCGGTAATTCGCTGATTTTCCAGTGTGATTTCACGAACGCCATCGCGCTCGACGCCCATCACCGCCCGCGTGCCGGGCAGGAATGCCGCACCCGCTTCGATGGCACACCGAATGAGTGCGACATCGAACGCGGTGCGCGAAAGGCTCACGCCCGCCGGCCACGGGAGCATCGCCGAACGCCCGCCCGATGCGAGTTGCAACCGCGCCAGCGGGACCGCGCCGAGTTGTGACACGACGTTTCCGAGACTCGCGCGTTCGAGGTTCCGCAGCGCGTTGCCGTTCAGGCAACAGCCACAGACTTTGTTTCGCGGGAAGTGCGCTTTGTCGATGAGAATGACGCTTTTGCCAGAACGTGCGATCTGATGTGCCGCCACCGAACCGGCAACGCCCGCACCGATAATCGCGGCATCCCACACCGTGGCGGCGGCATCTTCAGCGGTGATCGTGGCGCTGACGTTCACGATTTGCTCCAGCAAAGTCGCATCCGGCACGGGAAGCAATTTTCGACGATCGCGCCGGTCATGCCCGCGTCCCCGGACATCTGTTGCATCTCGCGAATCGTGTACGCCGCCCGCACCGAGACTGGCCCATCGAACCGCACGATCGGCGAACGCGACAGCAAATGGCTCGCGATCCAGACGAGCGAATAGCTCGTACGGCTCCGTACCAGATCGGTCACGATCACCATCGTTTTCGCGGCCAGCATCATTTTGCGAAGGATTTCCACGACGTCCGGCGGGTCGAGATGGTGCAAGAACAGCGAACACGTTACCACATCATAGTCCGTCGGCAGTGGTTCACGCAGAACATCGTGCAGGAAGTAATCGATATTCGCACCCGCCGCACTCGCTTTGGCCCGTGCCGTGTCGATTGCGGTCGCGCTAATGTCGCAGCCCGAAACCGCCACTGGCAACTCGCACCGTTTCGCCCGTTTCCAGAGTTGAAGCGGAATGTCCCCCGACCCCGTCGCAATATCGAGGACGGTGAGTTTCTCGTTCGCCAGATCGCGGATCGTCGGCCAAAGCAGGTTCGCACTTCGCGTCAGAGCATTGATGCGAGCCAGCCCCGCGAGCGCCCGACGGTGTGCATCGGGTGCGAGGCTCGGTTCGTCCATGAGTTCGGGAACGCGCACGCGCTGCATCGGCTTCCGTTGGTTGAGAGTGCGTAATCGCAACGCTGCTAATATGCTACCGATATGAGTCAGCCATCATCGCGAATCGAACGAGAATTCGGCGTGCCGTTCCCGGGGACGATATTGCCGCCGCTGAAGTGGACGCAGACCGCACTGAAGGCGATGCCCGAAGAAGGCCGACTGAACTGGGCCACGCTGTTCGGCCGTACCGCACCCGTCGTGCTGGACATCGGTTGCGGGAACGGGCGGTTCGCCATTGGCAGTGCGTTCGGGCGAAGTACGCACGATCACTATGCTCGCAAACGAGACAACCATCACGTACAACCGCGATGATTGAATTTGTCCCAGGCTACGGTTTGAGTCTGGCAGAAAGGTATTGGCCTGCGGATGCTTTGAGATAAAGTTTGTCCTCGATCACTTCAGGAGTAAACTTCTCGCTCGGACCGACCTGCTCAGCGGCTGCTGTCAAGCCTGCTCCGCCACCATCCGCTGCGGACAAGTATTTGCCCGTTGAGAGGGATAATAAACTGATTGACTTGTCTGCGTGCTTTGTCACCCAGAATTTCTCCCATTCCCCGATCTCTGACCGGTTGGCAATTACCTGATTAGTACCAATATCTGCACACAAGAAGCCGGTGTGGTACAGCAATACAACCGTATTTTCTCCAGTAATGATGGGAGTGATGGCTTCATACGTATCCGGCTCCTCAGCAGTTGCTCTTAACAGCCCTCTCTTTGGGTCGATTTGTTCATTTTCACCGAAGATGCCGTGATAGATCCACTTGCCTTTATCGTAAAGTAGTATTCCAGCGTCGCAAATGGCCAATCCCCAGCCGACATAAGGTACGGCTTTTCCACCGATCCGGAGCAGCCACTTGCCGTACCCAAGAATACGCAAACTACGTGGAATGGCAGATGTTGCAGGCAGAATGGTAGATGTTGCGGTCGGTAGCTTAGTTGCAGTTGACTCAGGTTCAGACTTAGTAGGTGCAGTCTTTGCAGGCCGCATTCGTTTTGGGTTACCTGGCATCTCCGTGTCATCGACAATCAGCTTAAACGCTTTATGGATGTTTATCAATGACTGACCGCGGTCCGATGTTTCACTATTCCAGACCGCTTTGCCATCACGGTAGATGACTAAATTGCCATCGTTCTGACATTCCAGATCTCCACCGGAAAACTCGCTAGTTTGTGAGTCCCATACAGCTTTTCGTTCACCATCGCGAGTCCCGTAAATCACTAAATTACCATCGCTTTGCATATGACACGAAGCACCCTCTGTACCCCGAGTATTTGAATACCATACTGCTGTAGTGCTCCGAAAATACAAAACTAGGTTCCCATCGACCTGCATAACGAGGCTGAAATACCCGTTCTGTGAGGTCAACTGATCGCCTGATTTGAGACTTCCTCCCGAAGATAGGCGTTCAGTTGCCATGACAGAGCATGTAACACCGAAAGTAACGGCTACCGATAAGAGAAGCTTCATCTGTTTTTCCTGTGAGGGCAAATACAGTAACAGCCATGAAGTTGTAAGTCGTTTCGTATGTATTGTCAAGATAATTTTACGTTTGCAACCTTCATTCTGTCTGGGATTCGAAGACTTGCCACCACTCTCTCTGCGTAAGGCCCATCGCAGTGTGCTACCTCACCCAGAGTCATCTGGTCTGACTCCAGGTGTATTACGAGTTGTAAAAAAATGTCGCATTTTCTACTGCCAGAAGTACAATATGCTACCGATATGAGCCAGCCATCATCGCGAGTGGAACGAGAATTCGGCGTGCCGTTCCCTGGGACGATATTGCCGCCGCTGAAGTGGTCGCAGACCGCACTGAAGGCGATGCCCGAGGAAGGCCGACTGAACTGGGCCACGCTGTTCGGCCGCACGGCACCCGTCGTGCTGGACATCGGTTGCGGGAACGGGCGGTTCGCCATCGGCAGCGCGTTCGGGCGAAGCACGCACGATCACCTCGGCACCGACATCTTGCCCGTGGTCATTCGCTACGCCCGCAAACGCGGCAACCAACGCGGTTTGCCGAACCTGAAGTTTATCGTCCTCGGCGGGCACGAACTGCTCGAACGCTACGTCGAACCGGGCAGCGTCGCGGAAATTCACTGCTATCACCCGCAGCCATACTACGACCCCGCGCAGATCCATCGCCGCCAGATTACCCCCGCATTCCTCGCCGTCGTGCATCGCTCCTTGGCACCCGGCGGGCTGTTCATTGTGCAGACCGACAACCCCGGTTATTGGAAGTACATTCAAAGTGTCGTGCCGGTGTTTTTCGATTTCCACGAACGGATCGGTCGCTGGCCCGATTCGCCGAAGGGCCGCACCCGCCGCGAGATCGTCGCACTGAAAAAGGGCCTGCCAGTGTTCCGCGGGTCGGGCACAGCCAAGCTCGACCTCACCGAAGACGCGGCACTTCAACTGGCGGAATCTCTGCCGCCACCAACCTTCGACGCGGATCGAAGGCTCCGCGAACTGGACCGCCTCGCGTGAGAGTGTTAGCACACGTTGCAGGGCCGGAAACGATTTTAAGGGTTCACAGTCGCACTCCGTTGGCGTATCCTCGCTGACACGGCTTCTCCTTGCACACCTACTGGAACGCGAACATGGCTGTCTCTCGTATGGCACGACCTTTCTTCCTGGCTGCGACGGTCGCGGTGGTCATTTCGGTGGCGATGGTTGCGCAGTCGGCGAAGCCGAGCGGGGCGAAAATGACCGAGGCCGCGAATGCGTTTCTCGGTACGCTGCCGCCGGAGCTTCGCAAGAAAGCGAGCTTCGATTTCGACGATCCGCACCGCGAGGCATGGTACTTCACGCCGCAACAGGACAAGCAAAAGAACTTCACCCGCAAGGGCGTTCGCATGGAGGAGATGAATGCCGAACAGAAGACCGCGGCCATCGCAATTCTGAAAACCGGACTGAGCACGAAAGGTTTCGAGCAAGCGACGACGATCATGAGCCTCGAAGGCATCCTTCGCGATTTTGAAGGCCCAACCGGTGCGATGACGCGCAACCCGAACTGGTACTTCGTGAGTATCTTCGGCGAACCGTCGAACACCGGCAAATGGGGCTGGCGGCTCGAAGGGCACCACATGTCGATCAATATGACGCTCGAAAAAGGCGAAGTCGTCTCCGCATCGCCGGTGTTGTTCGGCTCGAACCCCGCCGAAGTGAAATCGGGCGCGAAGAAGGGCCTGCGGACGTTACCGGAGATCGAAGACCTCGCGAAGGAACTGATTCAATCGTTGAACGACACGCAGGTGAAAACCGCGAAGCAGGCGAAACAGTTGCCGGAAATCAAGGAAGGCCAAGCCGATGCGGCCGTTGGCGAGATGGTCGGCATTCCCTCGAAGTCGTTGACGGCCGAACAGCAAGCGACGTTGTGGAAGTTGGTCGAAGCGTATGCGAATCGCCTGCCCGGCGACGTCGCTGCGGACGAACTGAAACGGGTCAAAGATGCGGGTGTGGGGAACGTCCACTTCGCGTTCGCCGGGGACACGGCACCGGGCAAAGGGTACACCTACCGCGTCCACGGCCCGAGTTTCGTGGTGGAATTTTTGAACGTGCAAGCCGACGGACAGAAGAACCCCGCGAACCACATTCACAGTTCGTGGCGACGTCTGCCGAAGGACTTCGTGAAGTAACGCTAGGCCACGAAAACCCCGTGGCGATGTTTCGCAACGGGTCGCGACTGTTGCGATCCGTTGACACTATTGCCGTCAAATTCGCAATCGCCCACAAATTTTCTGCATCTTTCGCAATTTGCCCTTTCGCTACGATCGAACCCGTTCTAAGCTGCATGAAAACAACGACCTCGACCGGTTTTAGCGGTCGGGGTCGGGGCCGAGCTTTGTGGTTTTACTCGTGGTGCCAACGCCGCGTATGCAACCGCGAAAAGGCAAACCCGCCGCAAGACGGGGGCGCAAAGCGATGGGCCTGCGGTCGGTGCCCCCCACCGATGACCGTAGGTCGCCAAGCTACCGAACGGATGAACAGGCGAAGTGCCCGTCCATCCTCGGATCGATGTCGATCCGCTCACCACGGGGCCGTTTGAAACGGTTACCCAGAGCTCGACCCAGTTTTTTTGCATCGCTGTCAACTTCGATGAATCGTTGTGAGTTATCAGTGGATCGTTGTTAGAAAATACGATTTTCTGGCCGTCGCGTCTGATCCGTTCTTCAAATCTTTTTACTCTCTCCCAGACTCTACCGCTTGTCGGGGCTAGGCGGCCTCCTACCATATTTTTGCAACCGTCCGCACCGGACTGGCGAGAACAGGCACCTATGACGCAGCCCGCAATCCAGGTCCAAAACTTGTGTAAAGACTACGGCGCGATCAAAGCCGTGGACCTCATCAACTTCGAGGTCGCCCCCGGCGAACTCGTCGGCTTCCTCGGCAACAACGGGGCCGGCAAGTCGACGACCATGCGCATTCTCACGACGTACATCCCAGCCAGTTCTGGCTATGCTCGCGTCGGCGGGTTCGATGTCATGTACCAATCGGCCGAAGTCCGCAAACGGCTCGGCTACCTGCCCGAGAGCGTGCCGTTGTACCCGGAAATGCGCGTCGAAGAGTATCTCACGTACCGTGCGAAGCTCAAAGGCGTCGAGCGCGCGGGCCGCACGAAGCGGATCGATTATTGCCTCGAACGGTCGCGTATCAAGGAAGTCCGCCGTCGCCTACTCGGGACGCTATCGAAAGGCTATCGCCAACGTGTGGGGCTGGCCGACACGCTGCTTTCCGATCCGCCGGTCCTGATACTCGACGAACCGCTATCGGGCCTCGACCCCGTTCAACAGGAAGAAACGCTTTCGGCGATTCGCGAACTCGGCGGCCAACACACGGTGCTGTTCAGCAGTCACCACCTGCCCGATGTCGAGAAGGTTTGCGACCGCGTGATTATCATCAATCGCGGCCGCATCAAGTTCGACGGACGGCTTTCGGACATTCGTTCGAGCGTGCCATCGGTGCTCATCGAAGCGCGAGGCACGGTCGAGCAAATCGAGCCACACCTGCGTGCCGTCTCCGGAGTGCTCGATATGAAATCGATCCCCACCGATGCCGAATATGCAGCATTCGAGGTGAAGGCCGAGGCAGGCCACGACATTCGCGAAACGCTTGCGAAGCGACTGCACGATCGGGGCCACCCGATTCGTCGGCTCGAACTGCAACGCGAAAAGCTCGAAGACATTTACATGCGGATCTCCGTTCGCGGCGAATAAACTGGCCTTCCCACGACCGCAATTGAGTAATCTCCATGACGACTGCGACGGATACGACGAAACCGATGGAACAGGCCCCGTCCGATATGCGGACGGAGGAGCCGACCTTCGCGCGAATCATCGGCCTGTTCGGCGGCGGGTTAATGACTCTCGGCGTCATCGCGGTGATTGCGAACCACTCGGGACCACGGCTCGTATCGAGCGGGCTAGGCTATCTGTTTGCCGCCATCGGCCTAATGGCGATGCTGTTTCACTCGCTGCGCGATGGCGATCTCGAATCGCGCCGGGCGTACATGCTCTTCGCAATCATACTTTTGTTCAAGGCCGTGGTTTACGCGATCGTTCCCGGTCCGCAGTTCGGCGATGCCCCGATAAAAGAAATGGGCTACCACTTCTTGCCGTGGACGCCGCTGTTCGGCCTCGGGGCGCTGCTGTTCCTCGTCACGTCGCTTCGCCATGAAACCGTCGATTCTTACCGCAGCATTGGCCTAACGGTACTCCTCGCGCTCGGTGCGAGTTTGTGTTTAATCAGCGTCGCGCTCGGCATCTTCAAACCGAACACGCTCGTTGGGCCGGGGATATTGATCGCACTACTCGGGTTAGGCTACTTGGTCGCGTTTTTGTCGAAGGTCGATAGCGACGACGGCCCTGGCTATACCGTGGCCACGATACTCGGCGTGCTCGGCGGGGCGACGCTGACGTATGCCATCGGGAAAGCCGTATTCCCGACGGTGCTGTCCGAAGGGCCTGCCGCGTTGAAGAACGCATTCCAACAGTACGACAACTGGAAAGTCGCCGCGCGTGGCATTCTCGTACTGGCGTGCCTCGGGTTTGCCGCGTGGGCGGCCCGTGCGAAGACGATGGCCGGTTGGTTGCGTGCCGGCCTGGCGATTGTCGGCATCGGCTTCGCGATCACCTTCATTCTCGGTTCGCTCGCCGCCCCGATCAGCACTACGCCCGAACCGTTTCTCGTTCCGTATGGCTTGCTCCTCGGCGGCATCGGCTTCGCGTACCTCGTCGTCTCGGTGGGGATCACGTCCGATAGCCCGCTGGTCACGCTCATTCGCCGCGAAATCTCATCGTACTTTTACTCGCCGATCGCCTACGTCGTGCTGTTCTGCATGGCAGTGGTGTCGGGTGTCGGCTATGCGTTCTTTATCAATAGTTTAGCCCCACAACCGACCTTGGAGCCGATGTTACGCAACTACTGGGGTGCGACACTCGGGGCCGCATTCGGCGTGTTGTTCCTCGTACCGGCACTGACGATGCGGACGCTCAGCGAAGAGAAGCGTAGCGGAACGATGGAAGTGCTGCTGACGGCACCGATCTCCGAAACCGCCATCGTCCTGAGCAAGTTCATCGCCGCACTCACCATTTACATGATCTCGTGGCTGCCGCTCGGCTTGTACCTGATCGCGTTACGGATCGAGGGCGGGCAGCCGTTCGATTATCGGCCGATCATCAGTTACTACCTCGCGCTGGCGGCCTGTGGGGCGTCGTTCATCGCGATGGGGATCTTCTTTTCGAGCTTGACCAAAAACCAGATCATCGCGGCGATCCTGACCTTTGCGGGCATCTTCGTTATGCTGCTAACGATCGTGCTGAAAGGCTTCGACAGCGTCGGCATCGGCTTCCAGAACGTCCTCGCCAAGATCGACTTCCTGAGCCTCTGGCAAAGCGCACTCGGCGGCCAACTGCCACTTTCGACTGTGCTGGTGCAATTGTCGTTGGCGGTGTTTTGGCTGTTCCTGACGGTGAAGATTCTCGAAGCCCGCAAGTGGGGCTAAGGCGTCGATTCAAGCCCATGGTTCCACCATGCGTGAGCCTCCCTCGCTTGCGCGTCGGGCTAACGGGCGGGATTTTGTTCTTCGATAATATTGGCCTCCCCCTCGCTTGCGCGTCGGGCTAACGGGGCATCGCTGGCTCAAGGATTTTCTCTCATGCCGACGCAGACCGATTCGTTTACTTCGCTGGTGGCCGAACGCCGACCGACGTTCGCAGGGCTGTTGCTCCTGATTGCGGCGCTGTTGGTCGTTCCGGCGGGGTATTATGCCAGAAAGGCGATCAAATCTTCGCCGAAGGCCGCGAAGGTGGAAGTCGCGGACCCGAGCCAGCCCGATGCCAAACTACCCGATTTGGATCCCGTCGACCCGAATAAGCTCGATCACGTTGTGATTGCCACCGCAAGCGCCCTCGGGGCACTCTCCGCAGCCGGCGTCGGGTTGTGGTTCTTGTTCTCGCAACCATCGGCAAACGAGGAGCGGAAGGCCCGGATGGCGATTCTCGTTGCGGGGACGACGATCGGCACCGTGGCGATGCTCCTCGGCTTCTCGCTGTTCGCATCGTGGTTCGGCAGCATGACCGACTGGATCGAAAAGGGCGACGCGAAACAAGCGAAGTGGGTGCTCGCACCGGTATTGATTTTCCTCATCGGTGCGGGCCTGGTGTTCGCTGCCGTGCAACCCGCACGCAGCGAGGAACGCAACGACCCGGTCTTGCGGAAGTTCTCGTACGGCACCAACCTCATTCTCACGTGCTTGTTACTCGTGTTCGCGCTGCTGGTGGGGAATCTTTTCCTTTCGATCCGCCTACCGAACAAGCTCGATACGACCGAATCGGGTTTCTACTCGCTCAGCGATGAAACGAAGAAATACATCGCGAGCCTCGATCAACCCGTGAAGGCGTACACGCTGCTCAGCGATGACTTGGGGCCGCGGAATCCGATTCCTGCCGATACGCGCCGCCTGCTTGCCGCGTGCCAGGAAGTCAACCCTGCGAAATTTCAGTTGAAGCCGCTCAACCCGGTTTTGAACAAGGAAGAACTCTCCGCGTTGAAGGCGAAGTATCCGCAATTCGACCTCGACGACGATGGCATTTTGATAACTGTTGGCGAGGACGAAAAGCGATCGTCGTACATCCGCTTGAGCGACCTCGCGACAACGGCAGGCGAACGAGGTGCGGAGCGCCAACTGATCTTCCAGGGCGAAGGCAAGCTGATTCGCGAAGTGTTGTTCCTCACGGAAAGCAAAACGAAGCCCATCGTGGTTTTCACGCAAGGCAGTGGCGAACTCGAACTAACGCCTGCACCGCAAGGGAACAACCGACTGACCGCAGATCCGCGGCCAGCGACCGAACTCAAGTCGATGCTCGACAAAAACTATATCGAAGTGAAGTCGTGGACGCCCGACCTGAAAGACACGAAAATCCCCGACGATGCCACTGCGGTTATCATCGCCGATCCGAAGTCGACGATCTCGCCTGAAGGTGTTGCGAACATTCGCAAATATATGACCGAACCCCGCGCCGACGGCAAAAAGGGCAAGCTGATCGTCCTCACCAGTCCGTATGCCAACGCAAACGGTAAGGGTGTTGCCGATACGGGCCTCGAAGCATTGCTCGCGGAATATCAAGTTGAAATCGGGAAAGAGTTTCTTTTCGGGCAACCTTACCAAGGGCTCAGTTACGCCGATGTCATCGCTGCGTCCAATCGGAAACTCTTTCTGGAGAACAACCCGCTTGCAGTGGCAGTTCAACCCGGCCAAAAGCCGCTGATTTTAACCGAGTGCCGCGAAATCGTACCGATCGACGCTGTGCCGGGCGCTCCTCCTTCGCCGTTCAAGTCCGACTGGTTGTTCGCCACGATACCTAAGAACCGCATCACGTGGACCGACCCCGACTCGGCTGCGAACCCTGCACAAACGCTTTCTCTGATGTCGAAGCCCGGTAGTGCGGATCTCATCCGAAAAATGAAAGCGACGGAGGAAGGAAGCCGTCCGCTGGCCGCGATTGTCAGCGAAGGGGCGACGCCGCGGATGGTCGTCATCGGTTGCGGGGCGAGCTTCGGCGATGCCAGCGCCCGACGTCAGCGCGGCGTCGAGCCGCCGACCGAACTCGTGGCCGTCGCACTGAACTGGTTGCGCGACCGGCCGACGGTGAATATCGCGAACAAGACGTACGGCAAATACACCATGTCCAAAACCGCCGATGGCTTTCGGCTTTTCTGGCTTCCGTTCGGGTTGATCCTCGTCGCCGTCGTCGGTCTCGGCGCGAGCGTGTGGGTGATTCGGCGTAAATAATTCGGCGTTAATAATAAGGGCAACGCGATGAACTTCCGACTGACTTGGATCCTCTTCGGCGTGCTGATTCTCGCCGTCGCGGGGTTGCTCATCTCGACGATGAGCGACGACAAACCGCCGCCCGATGCCGTGCTCCTCGACACCCTCACCGGGGTCAAGGAAGACGACGTCGATCGGATCGAAATCGTACGCACCGAGCCAGCCGAACAGAAGCTGCTGTTCGTTCGCGCGGGCAAGGACAAGTGGGAACTCAAGGAACCCGTGACGGCGAAAGTCGACTCGGCACAAGTCAACGCCATCGCGAGTTTACTGCTGAAATTGAAGCCGACGACGTACTCGGAAATCACGAGTAACCTGACGCTTCACGGCCTCGACAAGCCGACGATTTCGGTGACACTCTATTCGGGCGAAAAGAAAACCGGCACGCTCAACATCGGAGATACGACGATCGGCAAAGAACGCGCCGTCACGTTTGTAACCACCGGTACGCGGCCGAAAGTCCCCGTGGCGGTACGCCGCAGCGATCTCGAAACGCTCTTCCGTGCGGGCACGTCGGATGGCAAAGCGTGGCAGATCGCAAAGGGGCTGACCGACTTCCGCCAGAAGCGATTGATCGCCTCCGACATTCGCGATGCCGCGACCGAACTGCTGTCGATCAAGATTAAAAAAGGCGACAAGGAGACCGTGCTGACGCAGACATCGGCAGGCGAGTGGCGCTTCACCGCCCCCGCCGGGTACGGCCTCGCCGATACCGCTGGCGACCCCGAACCGCGGCCCGAAACCTTCACCGGCGTTCGCCCGCTTCTGAACGCGCTGACCGCGATGCAAGTTACCGATGGCACCGACTTCATCGAGTCGCCGGAGGCACTTGAAAAATACGGCCTCAAGCCCGACGACAAAGAAACGATCCGCATCGAACTGACGCCGAAGGAAGGCCCGCCGGAAGTCTTGTTCATCGGCAAGAAAGTCGACGACAAACCGGGCAAGCACTATTGCCTCGTGGCCGGCGACCCGTGCGTGATGAAGGTGACGACCGACCGGACCGAAGCCCTCGCACGCATCGCCAACGACCCGTTCGATCTGCGCGACCGCACGCTGGTTTCCGACCTAAAGAAAGACGCGATCGACGTGATCGAAATCACCGTTGGCACTTCGACCGTGAAGGCCCGTAAGGTGCTGGTCGGCCCGATCAAGAAGTGGGTACTTTACGGTGGCCCATCCGATCCGCAGATCGCGGGGCCAGCGATCGACGACCTGATCGCCACGCTGACGAAGCCGCGTGCCGCACGCGATATCCTCATCGCGCCGAACGATGCGGCCTTCGCCGATGCCGAAAAGAAAGCCGAAATCCGACTCTGGATCGACGGCACCGAGAAGCCGACCGCACCTCCCGAAGCCGACAAATTACCCGCCGACCCGAAGCTCAAAGGCGACGGCAAGCCGACGCTGACGCTACTCTTCGGCAAAAAGGAAGGCGACATCGTCTTCGTCCGCAGAGTCAACGCCGACGGCGCGAAGTCCGACTTGAAACTGACTGACACCGTGCTGACACTCGCCACCCGCGACCGGCTGGCGTACCTCGATCCGAAGTTCAAATCGTTCGTCGCCGGCACGGCCAAGCAACTCGCGTTCAACAAGGGTGGCGAACAATTCGAGTGGAACCTCGATGCCGCAAAATCGACGTGGAGTTTCGCGAAACCCGAGCGACTCAAGGGGCAATCGGCCGACGCCGACAAGCTACGTAGCCTCATCGGCGTCGTGGCCACGCTGACACCGGATCGCATCGTGGCGGAGAATCCACCCGAGCCGGACCTCGCCCGTTTCGGCCTCGGTGCCAGCCCGCGTATGAAGGTGACGATCGGTTTGAACAACGAGAAAGACAAAGAGCGCACCTACGAATTCGGCAACGAAACCGACGACAAAACGCGGGTCTACATCCGTCAATCGGGGCGCACGACCGTGATGACAATCCCCGTCGATAACTTCAACCGCTTCGCCGTCGACCTCCGCGACCCGACGATTTACACGCTCGATGTGGCCAAAGTGAAGGGCATCAAACTGCGCGGCTGGAAGCAACTTTTCGGCGGGCCGGTCGAGTACGCATTCGAGAAAAAGGGCAGCGACTGGACGACGTCGAAATCTCCCGCCGCGTTCGCCGTCGATGCCACAAAGCTCAACGCTTTGCTCGGCGTGCTGACTGCGCCCCATGCGGCTGCGTTCGTCGGCGGGGCCGCGAAACCGGAGCAAGGCTTCGACTTGAACACCGCTACAAACAGCCTCGAAATCACGATCGATATCGAAGGCGGCGCGCCGATCGTGCTGACACTCGGGAACGATACCGACGGCGGGGCGAACTACTTCGCGATTTGCTCCGCTCGTAAAGACGAGGTGCTGACCGTCTCGACGGTCGACTTCCGCACCTACCGCGAGAAGCCGGGTTCGCTTCAGAAATAGGGGAAATCACGCGGGTGGTGACGATGTGCTGTCACCGCTCTTTCCCATGTTTCTCATCCCGCGGAGCATCTGCCACATTCCGGACCATCGCTCGTGCCACTGGCGAGCGTGCGTCATTCGCAGCATTCCCGTCGTCACGTCACCTGCGGCCGGGTTGCCGGAAATCGCGGCGTCGATGTGCGGCCGGAACTTTCCTTTTCGCGTGGTCACGACTTGTGGCACGGTCATTTCCAACAACCCTTCGACGCCCTGCGTGACGCCCCAACCGGCTGCGCCGCGACCGCCGAACGGCGTCGCCGGGTGGGCCGTCGGAGCGATGACATCGTTGATCGTCACCGCACCCACTCGCAAGTTCGCCGCCAGTTCGTTCGCTGCATTCGCGTCGTTCGTGAAGATCGACGCCGTCAATCGGAACGGCGACTCGGCATGAATCTGCACCGCATCGTCGAGCGTGTCGTACGCCATCACCGCAAGGATCGGCTCGAAAGTCGCATCGCGGCGCGACGGGTGACCGGCTGCCGGTTCGACGATAATCGAGATGCCGTTCGCAGGGAGTGCCCGAAGTGCGTTCGCGAATGCCTCGAAGAGCGGCCGGGCGACGATGGCACGGCGCACGGCCATACAGGTTCGACCCTTGTTGAGCGTCGCGCCGAACCATGCAGCGCGCGCTGCCAGTTGCACGTCGGCGTCGGGTAACACGATCATGGCATCGCAGCCCGAAAGTTCGAGAGCGGACGGTATCAATCGTTCGCCGAGCCGCATCGCAATTTTTCGCCCGACCGGCTCGGAGCCAGTGAAGTGGAGGAAATCGATGTCGGCTTCGATGAGCGTTTCGCCGCCGTCGCGGGTGGCGGGTCGCATCGCGAACCGTTCCGGGGGGAAGCCCGCTCGCAAGAAGAGTTCGTGCAAAAGTGTGGCCGTCTTCGGAGTCCGCTCGCTCGGTTTCCAAATCACCGCGTTCCCGGCAACGAGTGCATGAAGGATCGGCACCGCGTTCAGGAAGATCGGGTAGTTCCAGGTGCCGAGAATACCCACGATGCCGCGCGGCCGGCGATGCACGACATCGCGACAGCCGAACAACCACAACGGACGACCCGAGATGCGTCGCGGTGCCAGAATCCGCGCCGCATCGGTTTCGAGGAATCGACACGCCGCCGCCGTGGGTAGCAGGTCCGTCGCGATCATTTCATGCGGAATCCGGTCGACTTCCGCACACGCAACCGCCGTCAGTTCCTCGCGCGATTCGACGAGCAAATGGCGGAACTCACGTACGGCCAATAGGTGCGCGCGAAGCGTTTTCTGGCGAGATTCACCGAGTGGGGAGGAACGGATAGCGTGTGGTGCATTCATGGAGTTAGTGTAGCCCCGACGCGATCGTACACGGATGCCTGCAATTTAATCCCGTTAGCCCGACGCGCTAGCGAGGGATTGTAACAAACCCCTATTGGTAACGAATCCGAGTGGGTTCCCCAGGTGACGTGAAGTTGCGATTGACGGTGTTTTTGGGTCATCTCGATTCGGGTTCACCAGTTTTAGCAAAGGCATAGACTCGTCTTTTCGATGTGGCAATTCTCGCCATCGAAACCTTTGTGGGTCGTGGTTTTCGGGCCTGAAAGGTCCGTTCCTAAAGCCCAGGTCGGAGCGAGTGAAGCTTTCCCAGGCCTCCGCTCGCTTCGCTCGCTCCGACCTGGGCTTACCCAGGGTGGACTTCTCTTGCGTCGGGTTATCGTCGGCTCTTTGCGTGGTGGAACGGCAGCCAGGCTCCGTTTTGCTTGCTACTCGCGACGCTTTGTGTGATGAACAACATGCCTTCGACGCCATCGTAGACGTTCGGGTACACGGTGTTCACCATCTCGATCGCTTCGCCGGCGGCCTTCTTGGCCATCGCATCGTAGGCGGCGCAATAGACGTTCGCGAATGCCTCGAAGAAGCCTTCCGGGTGGCCGCCCGGCAACCGCACACTCGACGCATGATGCGCCCCAATGTACGGGCCGCCGTTCCGCGTGTACGTCTTGTGCGGCTGGCCGTTCTGGCGGAACGTCAGCGTGTTCGGGTCTTCCTGACGCCACTGGATCGAGCCTTTCGTGCCGTCGATTTCAATCGACACATCGTTCTCGCGGCCGTGGCTGATCTGGCTGGCGGTCACCGTACCGATGGCACCGTTGTCGTAGCGGATGATTGCGGTGCCGTAATCGTCGAGCGCACGGCCTTCGACGAACGCCTTCAGGTGTGCGGAAATTTCCTTCGGCAGAAGCCCCGTCATGTACCGGCCGAGATTGTAAGCGTGCGTGCCGATGTCGCCGAAACAGCCCGCGATGCCGCTCTTGCTCGGGTCGGTTCGCCACGCCGCTTGCTTTTGATTGTCGCCTTCGATGCGCGTGCGCAGCCAGCCTTGAATGTAGTTCGAGCGGATCGCGTTGATCTCGCCGAGTTCGCCGGCGAGGATCATTTCGCGGGCTTGGCGAACGAGCGGGTAACCGGTGTAGTTGTGCGTGACCGCGAACACGACGCCGGCTTTTTCGACGACTTTTATCAGCTCTTCGGCTTGTGCCAAATTGAATGTCATCGGCTTGTCGCAGATCACGTGGAACCCGGCTTCGGCGAACGCCTTGGCGACTTCAAAGTGTGTGTGGTTCGGCGTGGCAACCGAGACAAAGTCGATCTTGTCGGCGCGTTTCGACTCCGCCGCAAGCATTTCCGCGTAACTGCCGTACGCGCGATCCGCGGGAATGTCGTAGTCCGGAGCAGAGGCTTTCGCCCGTGCGGCATCGGACGAGAGCGCCCCTGCCACGAGTGCGGCCCGGTTATCGAGCACGGCAGCGGTGGCGTGAACGCGACCGATGAAGGCCCCTTGGCCACCACCGACGAGGCCCATACGAAGTTTGCGGTTGAGCGGTGCGTTAGTCGGCATCGGGACGATCTCCGTGAGTGGGGGAAGCGTCCGGGGATTCTACGAACAATCACGCCGTTTGCCGAAGCGCGACGGGCATATCGGGCGAGTTTTCACCTGCGAATCGGACGACCTTCTCCCACGCATCCGACGGGCACGGGTTCGACTCCGCGAGCCGGGCGAGGTCGCGCAGCAAGTCGGACGTATCGGCGTACGGGCGGTCGATTGCGACCACGTCGCCCATCGGCGATTCGGAGCCGATCTCGAGGCGGCGAATCACTGCCGTCAGTTCGGCGGGGAATGGCTTCGAGCGTGCCCCTTTGCGTCGCGAACCGAGTTGCGACCAGACGAACGCGACTTGGCCCAACCCGCGCAAATCCGCGGATGGTGGCAAGTCGGTCGGCGACATCGCGTTCGGCGTCAGCCACGATGGCTCGCCGAAGCCCTGGATTTTCAGCGTGCCATCGGCGGTCAGCACGAACGATTCGGGGATCAACCGGCCATGAACGAGGCCCGCTTTGTGCGCGTGGTGCAGCCCCTTTGCGGCTTCGTTCAACAAGCGTAACCACACGCCGGCGGTAGCGGCGGCGGGTGGCCAATCGGCGGACGACAACCCGGATACCCACTCTTGCAGTGCCGCCGGGCGACGTTGCACGTCGAGCACTTCCATCGTGTTCGCGAGGTTCGGATGGCCCGCGCCGATCATCGCGCCGAAGCGCTGGCGGAATTCGTCCGCGTGCCCCGCGTCGGACATCTCGTTTTCGCTGAGTAGCCGCAGTATGTAGACGCCGCGCGTCGGCCCGTTGGCGCGGCTCGGGTCGAACACGCGGTACACGGTTTCTTTCGCCGTGGTGCGGACGCGATCAACGACGCGGAACCGGCCGAGAATCAGTCCTTCGAGGTTGCCCGCTTCGATCAACGCGAGTTGGTAAAGCGTCACCGCGCCGCTGGCGAGCAAGACTTGCCGTAACGTGCGCCGTTGGCGTTGCGCCTCGGATTTCAGTGCATTCAGCGTCGGCTCGTCTAATAATCCGCGCGAACGCAGTAGTTCGCCGAGTTGTACGTCGCCGGGTTCCGTATCGGCGGGGCGTGTCGGTTCGAGTGCTTTCGCGGGTTCGAGATTTCGCGCGGCGGCGGCATTGGCAAACGACTGTGGCGCACTCGGCAGATCGGTTTCGTCGACCGTGCGACCGGCGGCCAGTTCGCGCAATTTGCGTCGGTACCAGTCGCGCATATCGCCGAGGTGCCGTTCCATTTCGGAACGCTTCTCGGCGACGAGTTTCCGCTCCTGGCGCAGCTCCGTCGCTTGTTTTGCGATCTCTTCGTTCGCCGTCCGCGTTTGTTCGGCGAGCGCTTCCAGCTCGGCTTGTTTCTGTTCGACGCGCGACTCCGATTGCCCCATACCCTGGCGGAGTTCGCCGACCTTTGCTTGCCATTCGACGAGCTGCTGACGAAACCCTGTCACTGCCACACGCTGTTCCGCACGGGTGCGTTCGAGTTCTTCTTCGCGCAACCGGATCCGCTCGGATTCTTGGCGAAGGTTCCCCCGCGCCGCATCGAGTTCTTCGCGGGTTTGTTTCGCGTACACTTGCAGTTCCGATAGCTGCCCACGCAGCACATCTCGCGCCCCGGACAGCTTGTTCAACGCGGTCTGCGCCTTGTCGTCCAGGTCCGGTGCCTGCCCGCGCAGTTCGGCGAAATGGGCGGCCACCCGCGTACGGAACGCCTCGGTTTGCTCCTGCGAATCGAGCGCAGTTTGCGCGGCCTGCGTGCGTTCGGCTTCCCATGCCGCACGCGCCTCGAACACCGCTTTCCGTTCGGCAGCGACGCTCTCGCCGACTTCCTTCAGGCGTGCCACTTGTCGCGCCAATGTCGCTTCGCGTTCGCTGAGTACAGCCGCTTGTTTCTGAAGCTCGGCGGTCTGTTCGTCTCGCTCCTGTTGGCTCGTCGTGGCCGTCTGACCCTGGCGTAGTCGCTCCGTGTCCCACTCGCTGCGTTGCCGATCGAGTTCGGCTTGCAGTGCCGCAAACTCTTGCGTGCGCGCATCGACTTGCTTCGCCCGTTTCGAGAGTTCATCCGCACGGCGACTGAGTTGATCTTGGAACGACAATCGTGCCGCATCGGTGTCGTTGAACGCCGCTTCCCGGTCGCGCATCGCCTGGCGATCCGCTTCCAGACGCGCCTGCAATTCCAGCATTTGCACCGCACGCGATTTCAGAATCGCCGCCTGTTCGGCGAACTCCGCCGAGCGCGTATCGAGGTCGATTTCCTTCTGGTGAATCCGCTCCTCGGCCGCAAACAGGTCGTCCTTTTGGCGTTGAATATCGTCGAGCGTCGCGGCCAGTAACGAGTTGCGTTCGAGCGACACCGTGTGCTGAACCGCGTGGTCGTCACGGATCGTTCCGAGTTCGGCCCGCACGTGTTCGGCATCGCGCAAACGGGCGTCGAGTTCGGCCCGCGAATGCTCCAACCGCACGCGATCCGTAGCGAAGGCAGCGGCTTCGTGGCGCATCTCGTCTTGCTGCCGGTCGAGCTTCGTTCGCAGCACCGCCAACACCGCTTGTTGCGCTTCGAGTTGCTCCGCACGTTCGGCCAAAACCGCCGATTCCGTCTCCAGATCGGTACGCCATTTCTCCAGCCGCTCACGCTCCGATTTCAGCAGGTCTTGCTCGGAATCGGCGAGTTTTACCGTCTCTTCGAGTTCGCCCGAATTGCGATGCAACAACTGGAAACGCTGATCGATCTCGGCCGCGCGCGCAACGAGTGTCGAGTGGTGCGACTCGAGTGTCCCCTGCCAGCGGTCGATGCGTAGCAGGTCTTCCTTGTGCTTCGCGCGCTCGATTTCGAGCGATTCGCGATCCGCTTTCAGCATCGTTTCGCGGCGCAGCAATTCGGCGGTGCGCTCGGCGTTGGCGGCCTCGGTTTCGCTTAAATACTCGTTGTGTTGGGCACGCTCGGTGTCGATGCCGTTGCGTTCGACGTGCAGTTCGTCGCGCAGCGAAACCGTCGTTTGGCGATGCAATTCGAGATCGTTCTGCGCGGCGATCAAGCGTTCGCGGTGGGCGTGCAATTCGACCAAGCGCGGCTCGTACTCGCTCGCTTCTTTCTCGAATTGCAACCGGCGTTCGGCGATCTGCCGTTCGAGTTCCTGCACCTGTGCATCGAGCAGGTTGTCGGCTTCCAACCGCTTGCCGGCTAGCTCGTTTTCGAGTGCCGCACGCGCGTCCGCAAGCTGTTGAATCTGCTCTTGTTCGCGTGCCAGCATCGCCGCTTCGCGTTCGCGAAAATCATCGACGGGCGGTGCCGTCACGATCGTTCGCGGCTTCTGAAGTTCGGCTTCGATTTCCTGACGGTGCCGGTACCAGCGTACGCGATCTTCGTCGAGTTCGGCGCGTTCGCGTGCCAATTCGTCGCGTTGCCACGCGATCTCGGCGGCTTCCTTTTCGGCTGTCGATTCTTCGAGGCGTCGCAACTCGGCCACCACGGCATCGATGCGGCGCTCGACGTTCGGTGCGATTTTCGCGGGTTCTTCGGCAATCTCAAGTGGCACGAGCCGCGGGTATAAGTACGTGCCGTTCGGCATCTGCACAACGATCTCGGCCGGGCCAGCCGAGACGCGGTCGCCGTGGCGAACGAACGACGGCGTCGATCCGTTCAGCGGCTTGTCGTTGAGCAAAACGGTCGCGTTCGGCGCGAGTTTGCGAACCCGTAGACCGTCGTCGGATTGCGTGAACTGACAGACGACGGGCGGCACGTTCGACCCGCTGAGACGCAGATCGCAACCGGTCGCGCCGCCGATCAGAAACTCATCCGATGCCATCGGATACGACACGATGCGACCCGCCCCGAGACGAATCTCCAGGCGCGTCGCATCCGCATCATGGGGCGAAGCCTCGCGGCGCGGTATCGGTATCGGGGCGAGCATAATCGAGGTCCGCGATCCCTGCGGGTGGAGAATTGCGGGATTGGAACCCAAAGCGAGAATGGCGACAAGCCCAAGTTCGAACCGCATCATTTGTAGCGTATTCTGACGCAGGACATCCATCGAAATCTCGGCTAACGAGCAACCACTCGGCTAAGTATCGACGACGAAGCGCAAAACGAAAAAATCGGATCGACCCATCCGCTCCATGTATAGTACCCAATAACCTGCGGATTTTCGGGAAGGAATCGCTTGGCGAACATCCTCATTATCGACGACGAAGAATCGATCGCGTGGGCGCTGCGGCGTGCCTTCGAGCGTGCGGGGCACGTCGTTGCGGTGTCGTCGTCCGCTGAGGATGGCTTCAAAAAACTCGCCGCGTTCCCGCCCGCGCTGGTCTTTCTCGACGTGCGACTGCCGGGGATCGATGGCCTGAGCGCGCTCGGGAAGATGCAGAGCCTCGCTCCCACGGCGCGGTTCGTGATTATGACGGCACACGGGAATTTGTCGACCGCCGTGAAGGCCGTCGAAGCGGGTAGCTTCGATTATTTGGCGAAGCCGTTCGATCTCGCACAGGCACTCGATACCGTGCAACGGGCGCTCGCGGCGCACGAAGCCCCAATCGACGCGACGACACCCGCAGCCGTCTCCGAAGAAATCATCGGCCACTGTGCGGCGATGCAGAACGTGTTCAAGCGGATCGCAATGGTTGCCGGCACCGATGCCTGCGTGCTCATCACGGGCGAGAGCGGCACGGGTAAAGAACTCGTTGCCCGCGCCGTCCACGCGAACAGCCCGCGTAAGGATAAACCATTCTTGCCGGTACACGTGGCGGCGATGAACCCGAACCTCGTCGAGAGTGAGTTGTTCGGACACGTGAAGGGCGCGTTCACCGGTGCCGAACGTTCGCGAACGGGGCTGCTGGCGCTGGCGGATGGCGGCACAATCTTCCTCGACGAACTCGCGGACATCCCACTGGCAGTCCAAGCGAAATTGTTGCGGGTGCTGGAAAGGCAGGAGATTCTGCCCGTCGGCGGCACGCAAACGGTGCCCGTGAATGTGCGAATCGTTTCGGCGACGCACGCCGATCTGCCTCTGGCGGTTCGGGAATCGCGATTTCGCCACGATCTATTTTACCGGTTGAACGTGTATCCGATCCATCTGCCGCCGCTGCGCGAACGCGGTGCGGATATTGCCGTGCTGTCGCAGCATTTCGCCGAGTCGATCTTGCGGCAACCCGCAACGATCCCCGCCGACACGCTCAAAGAACTGCAAGATCGGGTCTGGCCGGGGAACGTGCGCGAGTTGCGGAACGCCATCGAACACGCCACGATCGTCGGCCGCGGTGGCCCGATCCGCCCCGAACACTTGCCCGTAGCCTCAAGCGAAAGCATACCATTTGCGTTCGAGCAAATCGTAACGGAAGAAATTCGGAAGTGGGTGACCGCACGGGTCGCACTGGCAGGAAAGGACGAACCGAGCGACCTCTATCAATTGCTGAGCGACATTGTCGAAAAGTCTTTGACGGCAGAAGTTCTGGAGCGAGTGAACGGGAATCGCCTCGCGGCAGGGCGCTGGTTAGGTCTGGCACGCGCCACCGTGCGAAAGATTATTCGCAAACACGACCTGATGCCGAACGCCGAACCCGACGAAGGCGAGTGAGAGTGATACGTGACACCCACGCACGTGGATGACGCTGCGACCCCGTTCGGGGTCGTGGGAATGGGGAACGATTTCCCTGGGTGCGCGGAAACCGCGCACCAGGGCTAATGGCTTGAATCCCGTTGGGATAAGACGATCCGTAGCATCCCGGAGGGATGCCAGCGATTAGCCTGGGGTTGAGCGAAGCGACACCCCAGGTACTAGACCAGCCCCAGCACCCGCAGCACAACGGTCGTGGTTAGCCCGATCAACAATGGCGGGCCGACGCGCTTGACCAAGTCGAGGGGCTTGGTTCCGGTCAGGTTCGCGCACATCAAGACCACGGCGGCAACGGGTGACATGGTGCGGCCCACGGCGGAGCCGACCGATACGAGCGCGCCGACGGCAACGGGGTCACCGTTCATGGCCATCGTGGGAGCGTGGAAAAACCCGTACAGGCTTTGCGTGCTGGCCATGCCCGATCCGCTGACCCATGCGAACAGTGCGGGCACGAACCCCGCCAACGGGTGCAACAATCCGGGGTACGCGGCGATCACGTCCCCGAGGTGCTTGGCGAGGCCGACTTGTTCAATCCCTTTGCCGAAACAGTTCGCGGTCACGATCAAGCTGATGATGTTGGCGAACCCGTAGCCGGCGCCGTCGAAGAACGCCTTCATGCACCCCTTCGCCTGGCGTGGTGCCACCAGCGCGGCCACCGCAACGCCGATCATCATCGCCAGCCCGATCAACCGGCTACTAAACTTCGGATCGACTTTGCCCAGCAGGTCGAGTGGCACCACCCACTCGGGCGGGATGGCGAACAGCTTGAACGGCGGCCCGGTGACGAACAGCAACACAAGCGGCACGATGGGGACGAGCGCTTTCAACGGGTTGATGGCACCGTCCAACTGAGCCATCGCGGTTAGCTCGGGACTCTCTTGACCCGTCATGGGGCGACGCCACTCCGCCCGCATCGTGAGTACCCACATGACGAGGGTTGAAACACACAATAGCGGTAACACCAGCGGCAAGATCGCGGGAATGAGGTCGCGGGTATCCCCACCGACTTTATCGCGGATCGTGTTTAACTCCGGCGCGCCGGGGTTCAACAATTCTCCGCCCACCGAGGCACCGAGTAACAGCACCGACCCGATCGACAGTGCCGAAAACCCCGCTGCCCGCATCAGCGGTACGACCACCGTGCCGAGACACACCGCCGTGCTCGTCTGGCTGATGACCGGGATGTTGACCACAAACCCGGCGAGGATCACGCCCGGAATGAGCAGAAACCGCACCCGGCGAATCGGGGCCATCAACACGCGGACCATGTGCGAATCGCACTCGGTGTGCTTCAGCACGTAGGCGAACCCCATCGCGGTGCAAATCGGGATGACGAACTTTTCGTTACTGAACGTGGCGAAGAACTCTCGCACAATCGGCGCGACTTCCCCCGCAACCACGCCCAAGCTCACCGCCGCCACCAGCAACACCAGTCGAACGTCGATCCCCCTCACAACGGCAGTCACGACCAGAACGATAATGATGATCGCCAACCCAGTCGTCAGATCCATCGAGAGACCCCGGAGGTAATAACGTGTCGAGCGTCACGCATGTGCGTTGGAAATTGTTCTTGGCTTGGTGGCCTCGGTAGAGGCCAAGGGATGTAGCGACGGGTGGAGGCTTTGCGCAACCCGTGGACAGTGACAGCCCATTGTCAGTCGCCCTGGAGGGGCGAAGGAACTCCTCTGCCCCTCCAGGGCAGTTGTGTCGTGGGGTCTCTGTTTCCACGGGTTGCGCAAAGCCTCCACCCGTGGCTACATCCCGGTGCCCTTTTCGGGCACAAAACCAAGAAAGCTTCCAATCCGATCAACAAACAAGATGCCGTCCCTAATATCGCTGGGTGATTGTCGGCGTTCGTGCCGCGCAACGCAAGCACGTGGTTTGTGCTATGGTTCGATCGAGTGAATTCGGCTGCCATTACGACTTGTGTACCACTCTATGAAATTCGCGTGCCGATTCGGCTGGGTGCCGTTTCTCCTCGTCGCCGTTGGCGCGGAACTTTGCGTCGTTGTGCCGGCGTGGAACGGGAATCCGAACAGTTACCTGTACGGCGACTCCGGGTTTTATGCGGCGGCGGCGGATTCGTTGATGCGTGACGGCGACTTGGATTTGTTGAACCAGTGCTTTCCGGATGGCGGCACGATTCAGGACGCACTCCCGGCGCTGGAGGGCGACCACGGCGGCGAATTCGCGTTGGCGAGTCAACAGTACCTCACGTTGAAGCAGTCGCCGATCTTGTCAGTCGCGGTGTTGCCGTTCTACGCGATCTTCGGCAAACCGGGGTGCTTGCTGTTCAATTTGCTCGTGTTGAATCTGTTGCTGGTCGGCATGGCGCAACTCGCGGGTGATGGGGGTGTGGCCCGGTGTGTCATCCTGTTGTCACTCGTCACAACCCCGCTCATTCGGTTCGCGTTTAACTTCTCCCCGGACTTGTTTTTGTGCTTGTTGCTGGTGGGTTGCCTGCTCGCAGCACGACGGAATCGGCCCGGCTTGGCAGGAATCCTGGCGGGGTTGGCGGTCAGTTCCAAGCTGTACGTGGCACTTCTTGTGGTGCCGATTCCCGTGTTGATGGTGCTGACGGCGGATCGTCGTTGGCACACAATATTGTGGCTGAGCATCGGCGGTGTCATCGGGTTGGCACCGGGCTTGGCGTTCAACACGTGGCAATACGGCGCGCCGTGGATCACCGGGTATGAGCGGCAACTGCTGGTCGAAAATGGCGTCATCGGCTTGGCGAACCACACGTCCCGGTTCACCGAACCGCCGCTTCAAGGGTTGCGCAATATCTTGTTCGATGGCACCGTCGGCCTGTGGCCCACGGCGCCGCTGTGGTTCCTGTGGCCGATTGGGTTCGCTTGGCTCACGGCACGGCGCACACCCGGCACACAATGGGTCTTCGCGGCTGTCGTCCTGATCCTCATGAACCTCGCGCTGTTCGCAACCTACGACGGCTGGCATAGCGGTAGTTCCGCGGGCAATCGGTACGTGTTTCCGGCACTGGTTATGGGATTTGTTGTGATCGGTGCCGCCCTCCAAGCTGCTTGGAATGCCAACTGTGCGGGTCGTTCAGATGGGGCAAAATCTGCGGACCGTGCGGCTTAAACTTCTGGCGATGGCAACACCGCTTCCAATCAAAAAAATTCCGCACAGTTCGGCTCAAGTGACGCAGCTCGCCACGGGGTTGGGTCGCACAGTTGTGCATCCTGTTCCACGCGAGATGCTGTCATGGAAAACGATGCGAAGTTGGGAATGTTTGCCGGTGTCGCGGCGGTGATCGTGATCGCCGTCGTGTACTTTCAAAAACCCGAAGCGACCGCCAGCGATCCGGTCAAGGTTGTGGTAACGGCTGGTAACGCGACCACGCCGCCCAACGTCCCGCCGGCCGGAATGGTAGTCCCGTCCGCGAACAGCGGGTCGAAACAACCGACGCCATAAGTCGTGTTAGAAATCAAACGCCAAGCGTGTGCCGAAGCTGTGAACTTGGCCCTTCGCCAACGTATTCGTGACGTTGTCCCGGTAGAGGTAGTCGTAGTTGAACTGCATTTTTGCGTTCGGGTTCATGTACCAGTTCAAGCCCAACGTCACGCTATTTAATCGCCCGCCGTTGATGCCCTTATCGGTCAGGTTCAAGTAGGTATACCGGGCGGCCAGTTCCCACGCCCCGATGCCGGCTGGCGTCCAACGGTCCCCGTCGAAGCCAAAATTTGCCTTCGGAATGACGCGGTTAAACGTCG
Organism: Limnoglobus sp.; assembly: GCA_043785305.1. Taxonomy (GTDB): domain Bacteria; phylum Planctomycetota; class Planctomycetia; order Gemmatales; family Gemmataceae; genus Limnoglobus. The sequence goes on from JAYVXI010000258.1 coordinate 50,382, forward strand.
CGGTCTTCGGGTTCCACGAGCGATGCTCGCCCGTCAAAAACAGCATGGTTTCGGCGTAAAACCCCTGGAACGTTGCGGTCCCGACGTCCGGTCCCGTACCAACACTGGCGTTGCGAATCAGATTCGCAAGGTACTCGGCTTGGAACGAAACCGGCCCGATCGAGGATGCCGCTTCGAGGGCGAAAAGCGATTGCGACGACGCATTGATCGCGCCGGTATCCGCAATCAAATTCAACAACGGGAACGGTGCGTTGCGAACATCGTTGCGGATCCGAACGCGGACTTGCCCGCCCACCGGATCGCGGTAGCTCATGGCACCGCCGACGTGCAGGAAATACTTCTCGTCGGGGCAGTAGATCGGCAAGAACGCCACGCGGCCTGTCGTCGCATAATTTCCGTCGTTCAAGCCGAACCCGATCAAGTCGCTTTCGTTCTTAAACGCCCCAATCGCCGTGTAGACGCGATCGTCCGCCCACGTCCGGAAGGCGCTGATCCCCGGCGAGAAGCCGTTGTTGTAAGCGGTCGCTTGCCCCGCATCGAACAGGTAACTCCGTTCCATAAATTCGAGGTTGCGGTAGCTGTTCAGGTGTTCAAGGCCGATGGGTTCTTTCTGGCTCCCGATCCGCACATTCCCCAGTACCGGAACAGCCTTGATCGTGATCCACGCATCCGTTGGGCCGGGCGAATTGGAAACCGTTGACGCGGAAACCGGACCCGTCAAACCCGCCGGACTGAAGCCGTTCATGAATTCCAATTCGAGCATGAAGTCAATGTTTTTGTACATCGTGCCTTCGGTCCGAATCCGTGCCCGTCTCATGTTGACGCCGTCGTTGAACTTACCGGTGCCACCGGCAAAGTTCTCCAACCCCGGCGACGCAGTGTAAAACGCGGCGTCGTAGTGGACCGTCGCCCCGAGGTGAACGACAAAATCTTTGTCCTTGGTCTGGATAAACAGCCCGTTGTTCCACACCACATCAAACGACGGTTTTTTCTCCGCCGGCTGTGCGTCCGCCATCAACGCGGTCGTTGGCGATGGCAAATTCGGAATCAACTCCGATGACAGTACCGGACCAGTCGCAGGGAGAATCACTGGCTCTTGGGCAACCGTGATCCCCGCGAAAAGCAGACCGATGAGACCAACCCATGAAATACGCAACTGAGTCCCCTCCAACAAACCAGATGGCGTCGCCGAGGGGCAATACTCAAGGTCGAGCCAATGAACAAGACGGATTTGATTGAACCGCTTGGGGGTAGCTAGATTTTCTGGGGGGGGTCAAAAAGGGAATGCTAACCACAGAGGCACAGAGAAATCCAAAACTCTTTTCATGGATTTCTCTGTGCCTCTGTGGTTAATTCTGATTCAAGAGGCCCAGAGCAGTTAGCCACACTCTTGATTTTCGTTGCCGACAATTCCGCCTTGCTCTGTTGAAAGCTGCCGATATAAGGTGGGGCTGCAAACTGTGGCAGGGATTGCCGCGAATCGGAACGCTCAGAGGTGGGGCATGGATGCCGGGAATTGGAATTGTTGTCGGCTTCGTTCCACGGCGTGCCTCATTCTTCTGGCGAGTTGCCACCTGAGTGTCGGGTGTTCGCTGGCGTCCAAAGTGACCGACAACAGCATTTTAAGCCGATCGCAATCACCAGACTCGCCGGTTGCGCCCGTCGCGCCGGTAGTGTTGCCGACTGCCCCTGCCGTAGTACCCGTCACGGCGACAATCCAAACGGAAACACAACCCACCATTGTGGCTGCTGGTGCCGTCAGAGCGGACCAAGCGGTTTCGCAAATCAACGTGGTGGCGATGATCGGCTCGGACGTTGTCATCACGAGCGATGAAGTCTGGCAAATGGTTCGCCAACGGGTGTCCGGGATGCCGCCGGAACAACAGTTGACGGGTGAGCAGCAAAAGGCCAAGGAACGCAAGATATTTGAAGAAGAGTTGCTCAATCTCATTAAACGCGAACTGATTCTCGCGGACTTCTTGGCCAAGATTAAGAAGAATAAGCCGCAAGTGATGGACGAGTTGAAAGAAGAATCGACCCGCATGGCGAACAAAACGTTCCGTCAATTCAAGATCCAGAACAACATCACGTCCGAAGAACGACTGGCACAATCCCTGCAAATGCAAGGGATGTCGTACAAGGTGCTGCAACGGCAACTCGAACGCAACGCCATGCTGAGCCTTTACATGAGCACGTTCTTAAAGGACAAAGGCAAAGGCATCAGCGTGGTCGAAGTCCAGCGGTACTACGATGACAACCCGACCGACTTCAAGACCGAAGACAGCCTGAAATGGCTCGACCTGTTCATCAGCTACAGCCGCTTTAACACACCGGCCGAGGCACAACAGCAAGCCGCGAAGTTACTGAAGCAACTGCAATCCGGTGCGGATTTCGTGGCACTTGTGAAGGAACACGGCCACGGCGACAGTAAGTTGCGGGCGGGCGAAGGCACCGGCAACAAGCCGGGCGAGATTCAACCCGCCGAACTCGCGCCGACCGTGCTGGCCCTGAAAGCCGGGCAACTGAGCAGCATCATTCCGACGGAAAACGGGCTACACATCGTCAAGGTCACCGACCGCGAAATCGCCGGCGTGCGGCCCTTCGATGAAAAAGTCCAAGGCTTCATCCGTCAGAAGTTGATGGGCCAAATCCAAGACCAAGAACGCGACAAACTCATCGAAGAACTGTGGCGCCGCACGACGGTTAAGATCGTGGAACTGCCCAAGTAGCAGGGCGTCATAACAGTCGATCTTTGATTTTGCTTGATGGCCCCAGTAGGGGCCCCGGTAGGGGTCAAGGAATGTACTCACGGGTGGAGCGCTTCGTGGAACCGGAACTCGGAATACTCAACGGGTGTGGCAATTTTTCTGTCGGTTGAATTCTCTTGCTCTTCGGCCCTGAAAGGGACGTTCTGTCAGCCCAGGGCCATGCCCTGGGAACGTGAGAAGGGTCGGTCGATTCGGTGTGATGACAACGGGGATGAACCGACCTGATCGGGCTGAAAAACGCTATCTCTAGCCCGGTCCCCAGGGCATGGCCCTGGGCTGACAGAACGTCCCTTTCAGGGCCGAAAACCTCGTTGTAGCCAGAGTTGCCAGACGATTTTGCCAGACACATACTCAGTCGTGTGACACCCCGCTGTCACTGCCCGGCGCGAAGCACTTTCTCGATCGCTTCCAGACCGTCGATTAGCCGTGGCCCGGCGCGTGAAACGTGGTCTTCGTTCAGCACGAAAATTCGCTTCTGTTGAATGGCGGTGAGCTTATCCCAACCGGGGCGACGCGGGAGACGGTCGGCCAAGCCGGTGGTGCCGTGGTCGGGCGCCAGGATGATGTCTGCGGGGCGAAGCAACACCGCTTCGTCGTTGATTTGTGGGTACTGTTGCGTCACGTCCGCGAACACGCTCACGCCACCGGCGATCGTTATCATCTGCCCGATAAACGTCGTCGGCCCCACGGTCATGAGCGGTTCATCCGTGAGTACATAAAGCACCTTCGGCTTGTCCTTCGCGGCGATTTTCGCGGTGCGGTCTTTGACCGCGTTGAACCGTTTGCGAAAGTCCGTGGCAACCTCGTTGGCCTTTGCTTCACAACCCGTAATGCGACCCGTCTCCTGGATCATCGTGACGATTTCGTCGAAGCTCTTCGGGTCTTGGGCGTACACCGTGATGCCGAGTTTGGTGAGCGATTCAATCACCGGCTCTTGTACCCCGCCGGTCGCAATGACCAAGTCCGGCTTATGGCCGAGGACCGCTTCCAGGTTCAACATCTTGGACGTGAACCCGCCGACGTTCGGAAGCTTCGTCACTTCGGGCGGATAACTATCAACGGTCGTCACCGCAACGACACGGTCACCGGCACCGATGGCGAACAGCACTTCCGTCATTGCGGGGACGATTGAAACGATCCGACGCGGTTGGTTCGTAATCGTGACTTGGCGCCCGAGACCATCCGTCACGGTCATTGGATAGCCCGCGATTAACGGTGAGGGCGTGACCACGGGCGTTGCGGTGCCACACCCGGCGAGTAGCAATAGACCCAAGAAACCAAGCCACTTCATGATGATTTTCCGACGTGAGGGGCAAGCGAAATACTGGGCATGGCGGTGAGCGGGTGCGGGGCGACTGCGAGGCGGACGCCGTAGGCAGCGGCAAGAATATCCGTCGTCAACACGTCGTTCGGCGAACCGACCGCGAGTAGCCCGCCGTTCGCCAACAAAGCGACGCGGTCTGCCCACGGGCCGACGAGGTTCAAGTCGTGGAGCGTCATCACCACCGCCAGATTTTGGGTGCGGGTCAACTGCCGAATTGCGGAGAGTAGGTCCAGTTGAAACCGGGGATCGAGGTGGGCGGTCGGTTCGTCGAGGAGCAAAACTTGCGGTTGTTGCGTTAATGCTTTCGCCAGCCGAACCCGTTGCCACTCGCCGCCGGATAACTCCGTGACAGTGCGATGTCGCAACCCTGACACACTCAGCTTTTCCAGCGATTCGTCGATGACCCGCCGGTCGGCGGTCGTCAGCGGTCGCCACCACCCCCGGTGCGGCGCGCGACCCAGGCTGACGAACTCGTGGACCGTGAACGGCCAATCCGGCGCTAGCACTTGGGGTGCAAACGCAACATGCGCCGCCACGGTCGAAGGTGACAATTGCCACACGTCTTGGCCATCAAGCGTGACTGTCCCCGCCGTTGGCCGGATGAGCCGCGATAGGGCTTTCAGCAGCGTCGTTTTGCCGGCTCCGTTCGGCCCCAGCACCGCGAGCAACTCGCCCGGTTCGATCCGCAACGACACGTCGGCGAACACCGCACGGTTGCGGTAGCCACACCCGAGTTTCGCAGCGACGAGGGCCATCAGGTGCCCCCCGTTGCGTGGCTTGCGGTGCGACGCAGCACGATCAAAAAGATCGGCCCGCCGATTAATGCTGTGATCGCGCTCAGCGGCAATTCGAGGGGTGGCACGATGGAGCGGGCGATGCCATCGGCGATCAGAAGCAGGGTCGCGCCAATTAGCCCACTCGCCGGAATTAAACGAACATGGGCCGCACCGACAAGCGGGCGGGCGAGGTGCGGCGCGGCCAAGCCGATGAACCCGACGATACCCCCGACGGCCACGGAGGTCGCTACCACCAAGCTTGCCGCCGCGAGAACCAACGCGAAGATCGCGCCGACCCGTAAGCCCAGCGATCGCGCCACGTCTTCTCCACAACTGACGGCATCGAGTGGCCGACCCAACAAGCACAATACGCCGGCGCCACCGAGTAATAACGGCCACGTTCGCGCCACCTCGGACATCCCCTTCCCGTTTAAGCCGCCCATCAACCAGTAGATGATCTTCTGAAATTGCTCGTTGGCCAGCGCCATCATCAGCCAGACTAGCCCGCTCAGCATCGTGCTGATCGCCGCCCCCGCCAACAACATCGTGACCGACGGCATCCGCCCGACGGACGCAACCGCGTACACCAACCACACCGCCAGAAGTGTGCCCGCGAACGCCCCGATTGATGTCGCGCCGATCCCGGCTACGGAACCCGTCCACCCCATTACGATCACCAGCGTCGCGCCCGTCGCGGCCCCACTTGATGCCCCGACGATAAACGGGTCCGCCAGCGGGTTGCGGAACAGGGCTTGATACGCCGCCCCGGACGTGCCGAGCGCAATGCCAATCAACATCGCTAACAGAATCCGTGGCAAACGCACTTCGTAAACGATCGTGCGAATCGGGTCATTCGTGGAGCGCCAAACCGCATCGAACACTTCCCCCACTGGTACCACACCCAACCCCAGCGACCCGAACGCCGTGATGACAAGGAGTATCAGCAAGCCGACAAACACGAGGGGAAAAGCAAGTTTCGGGTGACGACGTTCTGGCACGACAATCGGAAGCTGTGAAGTCTCGGTCAACGGAATGGTTCTCTGGAATCCCGAACACGTGGCGCAAGCTAGCCTAGCTATCGCATCTTATTCCTGGGCGAGGCGTGTGTCTTACCCATTCCGCTGACGATGACCTCGCGTCGGGTCACACCGGGGCGAGGGTACTCGTAAACTCAGTCTCTCGGCCGTGTACCGCGTGGGTTAAACCAAAGCTGTCACCACGAATCACACGAATCACACGAATCAGCAAGAGAATCAAATTACTCTTGGTGATCTTGCTTTTATTCGTCTGATTCGTGTAATTCGTGGTGAATGTTGATCCTGGTTACGTTCGTTGGGGTACTGCGTTGACGACGATTGGTGTCGGGATGACAGTGTCGAAGGCGCCTTCGTCAGAGGTGATGATGACGACGCCTTGGGCGGTCAGTGCCAGTGTGTGTTCGACGTGGACGCTGGGCAGGCCGTCTTTCGTCACGACGGTCCAGTGGTCGCGGAGAGTGGTCACGTTGTTCGTGCCCATGTTCACCATCGGTTCGACGGCGAGGACGAGGCCGGGTTCGAGTTTGAAGTCGTGCTTGCGGGTTTCACGGTCCACGAAGTTCGGCACCTGTGGGTTTTCGTGCATGGCCCGTCCGATGCCGTGGCCGACGTAGGATTCCACGACCCGAAAGCCCGCTTGCTCGACGTGCTTTTGCATCCGGCTGGCGACTTCGCTCCACCACTTCCGCTTCGGCAACTCGTCAATCGCAATTTGCAACGTCTCTTCGCCGACCCGCACCAGTCGTTGCCACTCCGGGCGGATGTTGCCGATCGGGATGGTGATCGCGCGGTCCGCACACCACCCGTTCAGGCGGCAGGCGGTATCGACCTTGAGCAAGTCGCCTTCTTTCAGGACGCGGGCTTTGGGAATGCCGTGAACAACTTCTTCGTTCAAACTCAAGCACGTGACCGCCGGGAACGGCACCCGCCCCGGATAACCTTTGAAGAGCGGCGTGGCGGAGTGGTCCGCATAAAACCTCTCAACGGCTTGGTCGATGTCGATAGTTTTCGTGCCCGGCTTCGCCATGTCGCGGCAAATTTGGAGCGCCCGCGCCACGAGTTTCCCCGCTTCACGCATCAGTGCTAATTCACGGGCCGATTTTAATTCCGGAGGGCGATAATTAGCAGGACGCAACATTGCGAGGGTCTCGACGGTCAACGAATAAATCAGCGGCGTTCAAACAATTCGCATCATTGTAGTGCGTGGCAGACAGAATCGGCGGGTCCGAATTGGTTTTCTCGTCCGGTAGCCAGACAGGGTGCAGCTAAATTCTCTGGGGTGCAAGCAAGCAATTTTCACCACAGAGGGCACAGAGTGCCACAGAGAAGAACTAAACAGTATTGGATTTCCTCTGTGGCTCTCTGTGCCCTCTGTGGTGAAATGTTTTGTGGGACCAAGCGAAATGGTCACTGTCAACTTGATTCTGATGCGACGTGAAGGTCACTTCCACTTGATGCTTTCGATCGCTTTTTGCGCTTGGTCGCGGGATTGCGTGTCGGCGTCGTGGTGGGTGAACACGATTAGGAATTGCCGGTCACCGCGGGGGAAGGCGATGACCTCGCGGCGCATCTTGGTGCTGCCCTTCACGCCCGCCAGAATGGATCGAGTCGCGGGAACGCCGTTGATGGTCTCTGGGGTTGGCTTGCCCTTCGGCGTCCACGTGTCGGGGCCAATTTTGTGGGTACTCAAGCATTCCAGCACGTCTTGGCCTGGTGGCACGTTGACCGCGTACAGTTCAAACTCCGCGTGGAACTTGTCCACGGTGCGGGTGTACGCCGTGAGCCGTATGGGGCGGTTGAGCGCGCCGGGTGGCAGCGAAGTCTTGGCGTACAAGCTCCAGCCTTCGGGCGTAACAAAGACCAAACCAATCGTGTCGTTTTGGTAAACCGTTTCGTTCGTTAGTGCCGGCGCGCGGGGAGTTTCTTGACACCCCCCGATCACTGTGATGCAACCGACGAAGAGCAAAGCCGTGCCACGGTGCCGCATCATTATTCCCATGATCCAATCACTTCGCCGCCGGCCCGCGTCGCCAATTGTTGTAACGTGACTAAATCGACCGAGGTCCGAATCGCATGGACGGACCCGTCGCAGAACACAAAGTTCGCAACGGCATGGTGCGGGGTGAAGAAGTCGTAGGGTTCGCTCCACGGATCGTTCAGAGGTTTCAACCCAACTCGGGCCATCGGCATCGTCATCGGCGGCAAGATCACGGAGGTGTACACGGGGGCGTTCGGCGTCGTCCGGACTGTGCCGGAAGTGATCGCGCCGATCCAGGGAACTTGAGCGAAATGGGCGGGGCGTTCCCCGACCAAGATCGTGTGGGTCAGGCCATCCGAGATCTCGTTGAATTTGACTTTGCTGTTCCGGAAAAGCACCCCGTTCCCTTTCTCGGGGTCGAGGTTCAACTGCATCAACGCACCGTAATTCGCGGTGTAGCTGTTGGTGGCGGCATTCACGATTAAGACATTTTTAGCGTCGAGAACGGGAAACAGACCCGGCAAGCGGTCTGAGGGACACGTGTAAATCGGCAGTTGCGTTTCGCGCATCGCCACGTTGGTGGGGCTGTCCGTGTTTTTGGCGGTGTCGATGGTGTTGTAAACGTTTTGCTGCTCTAGATAAGGGAGCAGATAAACTGCCCAACCCCATCCGGGATCGACCGGGCTTGCAATTTTGATGGGCGGGATGTGATCCCAGGCCGGAGCAACTTGGTACGGCTTGCCAGACAGCAACGGGAGTAACGGATCGACGAACACATACGCGGGCGGCAAGTGATCGTTGCTGTCGTAATAATTGTGCGCCGCTAGCCCGATTTGTTTGAGGTTGTTCTGGCAGCTTAATCGCGCCGCCGCTTCCCGGACTTTCTGAACGGCCGGCAACAACAAGCCAATCAGAATCGCAATGATGGCAATAACGACGAGTAATTCGATTAAGGTAAAGGCACGCCGATGGATCGTGGAAGACCTCGGGTCGAAGAAGCGAGCAAGTGTTTAATATCCCTATTGTAAGCGACCGAATCCAGACAGGAACAGCGAGATTGCGGAAACGGGGTGGTTGCCGGTGCGGGTTGTGCTGAACGGAGTCCGGTTGGTGTTGGGTTCGGTCACTTTTTGGGTTGATAGCGCAGCGGTAAATTGCTTTGGAACTCCCCCAGTTTGATTTTGTCTTTCGCCGAGTCGAGTTGAGTCGGGGTTAACTTCTTCGTGTCAACCAGGACTTTCGTCTGTTTTTCGATGTGAACTTTCGAGTCCAACTTGGGTGATGTCTCGATCGGAGGGAGTGGAGGAGGCGTTGTTTTCGGAAGCGATTTTCCGGACGGGGGAGCAACCTCGCTAGCGGTTGCCACGTCCGATGACGTCGAGCGGTTGTTGTTGAAGTTGGCGGACACAAACGCATTCGTAGAATACTGAGTGATGTCGTTGTGAATCGCGTCGCGTTGGTACTTCGTCAGAACCCAATTTAACGACGGTTCCGCGTAGCACAAGATTTTGTAGTTGTTCAATCTGATACCAGCCAGTTCGAGACGATTGACGCTGGCGCTGAGTCGCTCATCGGAGCGGTAGACCATATTGGCCCGCCACGCGGAAAAAAGTCCTGTGAACGGTGCAGTCACATTGAAAAGACCACCCTCGGTGTGAACACTTTCTGCGGACGGCTTTTCCGCCAGCCAACTTTCCCGCCATTTTTCAAGGTCGAGTAGGGACAACTGGGACGCACCTTTCGACGCGGCATAGGCACGGATTTCATTGGCGGTCGGGACGATCTTCGCGGTCTGGTCGTTCCCGAAGCACTTGATTTGCAACAGTACGATTTCTGGCGTCTTGGCATACGCTGTTTTGTCAACCGTGTATTGACCCATCAAGAACTTTTGAATCTCGACGTTATTGAGCCACTTCGTTGCGACAACCATGCCGTAGTTATCGTAATAGCCTGCGTCCACGACGTGCCGCACCGGGTCAGTCGGCAATGCCGCTGACGGACTAAAGAACGGAAACGAGGCGTTCATTCGGACGGCCGTACTCAGCCGAAATGTGTCCGCATGGGGGAACAGTTTGAAGAACTCGACACCTGTGTACGACATTGGTACTGTTTCACGCGGCGTTCGCCCGGATTCGGTCATGTAGTCCAAATCCAGGTTGCTGATAATCAACTGTCGGCCGTCCTCGATCATCATCGGCGTGAACACGAGCGACGGGAGTTCGCCCGTCGCCTCTTCGGCTCGGAGATCCCGAAACGGCACGTCCAACGCGCCATTCAGGTGGCTCGACCACGCTTGCTCCAATGCCGCCCCCCGGTCGTTCGTCGTGTGCCCGAATCGTGAATCGAGGCAACTCAAGACGCCATACGGCGACAGGGGAATGTCCTTGTGGATCCATTTCTGCACGATGGGGCTGAGGAAATCTGCTTCGAGTCTGGAAAAGAACACGGCACGACAATTGTCCATCAGTGTCCGATAATTACCCTCAACCGTCCGGAACTTTTCGGGATCGTTTTGACTCATTCCGGCGTTCACCGCGTCGATGTACGCCTTGTATTCCGGTTCTTGTCGGGTTGACCAGATCAACCCGCCCGGCCGCAATTGTGTGACAAAATACGCCGCCCCCAACATCCCACCGGACGCGCCGCTGACCAGCCGGATGCGACGGGAGAATCCCGGACTTCGGTCCTCCAGCGTGAACAACACATCGGCCGTATAAATCGCGGACGCCGAGGCACCCCCGCTGCACGTAACCAGGACGATGGGTTGGGGGCTACCGTACCCTTTTTCACGGTCGCACATTAACTCGTGCCATTTCTTCGGGACTTCGATGTCACTCAACTGCCCCGCTTTCGTCGTCCGAATCTCGCCGATGTTGGTCAACCGCTTGGGCGTCGTGTAATAATCGTTGCCGGTGCTGGCGTCGGTCATGTTCGGCAGCCGGTTCACGATTTGGTTTTGGGGGAACAGAAACGGCAGCACCACGACAACCAGGAATGCGGGGTAGAGCCACATGGCACGGTGTTGGGAAACATACGTAACCGCACCCAAAAACGCCGCGACGAACGCAACCAGTAACGACGCGCAAACCGACGTGGCCAAAAAGGGAAAGTAAAAGTCGGCTAAAAATGCGTGCGCCAGGGTCATCGTGAGATAGCCGACACCCAGGAGTGTCAGAACACCCGCTCCGAGGTGGCGCGTTTTTATGTCGAATCTCTTTAACTTTTCCACCTTCTTGAGCAGCCCGAGCGAGCCGAAATACAGAGCGACCGTGAGCAACATCCCGAGCGGGAACCAAACCCGCCAACCCCCATCCGTGTTCACACTCTCGCCAATTTTGACCGGGTCCGGCCGAACGAACGGGACTGTAAACACAACGATTAGCAACACCCAGACGAACCGATACGCTCCGTCTGGCGTTGCGCATTTGCTATCGGCTTGATCTTGAGCTTTTTCATCGGCTAAGTTAACCGACATCACGACGATGCCGAGTATAAACGCGATCAGCATACCGTTGGTGATTCCGGTCAACCAGGACTCGTGCCAGACCTGATGGAACGCATCGTAGTCCACGAGGATGTACCCCCAGACGACCGACCACAGGCCGACGACGACTAGTAACAAGAGCGGGTAGAACACCACCAAGTTCACCAGCGGTCGAAAGCCAGTCTTCGCACACTCGGCGATCGTTTTGGCGGAGATCGAGTTCAATCCATTCATGGTGACCGTCCTGGCTAAGCGGGGCTACACATCGCCGAATCGGCATTGTGGTCCCCGTTCATTCGGCGACAGTCTAACGGACAACCTGATGCGATGTCCAGACTCGATCCCATAATTTTCAGGTGATCTTTTCGGCATCGTCGTTCACGACTCTTGTCCGATGGCACTCCGTCCGCCAAAACGGATGGTGTCATCCTCCCACCGAAGGACCACGCCATGCCGCACCCGTATCACTTGACCGATGAAGCCGGGATTTACACACCGGCACTGGTCTTTTTCCCCGCGTTCATTCGGCTAAACATCGCCCGCATTGTTGAACTGGCGGGTGGCCCCGAACGATTGCGACCACATGTGAAGACGCACAAGACGCGGGAAATTACCCGAATGCAGTTGGACGCGGGGGTCACGAAACACAAGTGTGCCACGATCGCGGAGGCCGAGTTACTCGCCGATTCCGGCGTGCCGGACGTGCTGGTTGCGTACCCCCTCGTTGGCCCGAATCCGACACGACTGGCCGCGTTAGCAAAGAAGTACCCGAACACGCAGTTCGCATCGCTCATCGTAGACACGACGACGGCAGATGCTCTCTCGGCGGCAGCAGGAGTTGCGGGGCGATCAATTGGGTTTTATCTCGATCTCGATGTGGGGATGCACCGCACCGGGTTGGCCGTGGATGACAAGGCGTTGTCACTGTACGAGTACGCCGCGAAGTTGCCGGGTTTAACTGAAGAGGGGTTGCACGCCTACGACGGCCAAAATCACCAGGAATCCCGCACTGACCGGGAAGCGGCGTGTCTGGCTGCGTTATTTCCGGTGTTAGAAATGCGGACCACGTTGCAACGCCGTGGCTACAAGGTGCAACGAATCATCGCCGGCGGCACGCCGAACTTTCCAGTCTATGCCGCGATGCGGGACATCCCCGGTCTGGAATGTTCGCCCGGCACCTATGTCCTGCACGACCACGGCTACGGCACGCGATACCCTGATTTAGATGGCATCACGCCTGCGGCTGTGCTACTGACGCGGGTGATTAGCAAGCCGACCGCCAACCGCGTGACGTTCGACCTCGGCAACAAATCCGTGGCGCCTGACCCCGTCTTGACGAAGCGTGTTCACCTACTTGATCTGCCCGAATACACGATCGTGGTCCACAGCGAAGAACACCTCGTGATCGAAACCCCGCACGCCGACCGCTTCAACATCGGCGACATCGCTTACGCCTTGCCAGGCCACGTCTGCCCCACCTGCGCCCTGCACCGCGACGCACTCATCGCCGAGAACGGCCACACCGTCGGTACTTGGCGAATCGCTGCCCGTGACCGATTCCTCACGGTGTGAGTTACCGCACCGCGTTGAGGTCGAAGTGTGGGTTCTGAATGATGGCAAACACGTTGCCGAACGGGTCGTGGAATTTGGCCACAAGAATCCCCCCACCGACATCCTGAACATCACCATCCGGCTTGGCGCCTAACTCGGTCAGCCGTGCGGACGCGCCGTGAACATCGGCGACGCCCCAATACGCTTGCGTCCCGTTCACGCTCGGCTTGCCGTCGGGAATCAACCCGAGTTCAAACCCGCCGACCGCGAACCCGACGTAAAACGGCTGGTCGAAGTACGGCTCAAACCCCAACACGTTCGCGTACCACGCCTTCGCCGCGTCCAAGTCTGCAACCGGGTAGATGACCGTGCGTAAGCCAAGAATCATGGGTGAACTCCTGATAAAACTCGGTGAGTTGACTTCAAATCCGTTCTGGATGAGAATGGACACCGTGTGACTCGACCCGTCTTCCGGGGACGGCGCGACCGCCCTCGATCAGGAATCTTATTATGGCTAAGTGGCACGTGTTTGTAGTTGTCGGGGTAGTTTGGGTTGGCACAGGGGTCGCTCCGGGCCAGCCGCCGCAACCTCCCGTTGAGCAACAAGCCGCGATGAAGAAGTTGGACTTCCTCATCGGCCAGTGGCAAGGCGAGGGGTGGATGGAGTTCGTGCCGGGGCAACGACGAGCCTTCAAGGGGAGTGAAGTTGTTCGTAGCAAACTCGACGGGCTGTTACTCGGCATCGACGGAATCCATCGCGCCCCGGTCGGCGCGAAGGGGGTTGAGACCGTCATCCACAGCGCCTTCGGACTGTTGCGGTACGACGAAAAAGCGAAGCAGTATCGGTTTCAAGCGTTCACGACGCACGGAAACTACGAAGACGCCGAAGCCAAGGTGACCGACGGGCAACTCGTGTGGGGGATGGTCATCCCGCAGTTCGGCGAGGTGCGGTACACCATTAAACTGGACGACAAAGGCCAGTGGTTCGAAATCGGTGAGCAGATCAAAGACGGCAAAGTCACACGCAAATTCTTCGAGATGACACTCAAACGGATCGACGCGAAGTAAGCGGTCGATCCTCAACTAAAACGTGAACCCGTACAACAGCGCCACGATTGGGAACACGCCTTTGGCACCGCGGGTGAGCGGGGCGGCAACGCCGAGTTTTAGCCCGATCTCGGTGGCTCCACCATCCGTGGATTTGCGACGCCAGACAAAGTCGGCATCCGCCAGAATGAAACCAACTGAGCATTAGCGGTCAAACAGCACGAAGGCGTAGACCCACGCCATATCGACACCGGGTCGGAATAGAACTTCGATGAGTAACAGAATACCAAGGCCAATGATGACAAATATCGCTGGCTTTCGCGCTCGTTTCAAATTCTTGACGGCAAAGACGACTCCCCACAAGCAGACGATCGTTAATGGTGCAAGTATTGTGAACCAACGAATCAGATGATCCATTAAGCTGGGGCCGCTATTCATGTGAACCTCACGCCAATCAGTTTTTTAGCGTAGCGAAATCGAACCCCGAACCATCAATCGTCCAAACGTGGTGGAGCCGTGCGGCCCGTGAACGCGGCCCACAGGATCAGGCTCATTCCGACCGATGTTGTCATGGACCAAAGCAACAACGGTATACCTTCCTGAGTTTTTGCTGAAATTTGGAATGTGTTAGAAGAGCGAATCGCAGGCAAGATAAATATCATGAATGCGATAAAAAGCAGGAATGAAACGAAAATTAAACCGGCACCGATAGCAACTAACATCGCCGGTTTGCCGTGACTCTTGATGCGGTTGATGGCTAAAATCATACCGTAGATACAGACCAAGTTGATCGGCCCAAAAAATGCAAACAATCGACTGATCCGCGTGAGAATAACCCACTCGTCATTCATCTCGCACCTCGACGGAAGAATTTGAGCGATCTAATTTGTACGGCGAGTAAACTTCATTCATCACTTTGGAGAACAGGCTTTCGGCCTGCGAAAGCTGCCCACATCAACAAGCCAATTCCGATTGCAATAGACGACGACCAAAGTATCAACCCGATGAATCGAACAGTTTCACCAGTTCCGATGCCCGAACTCATATAATAAGGTATTACATGCAACACGACAACCATAAAGACGAACTGTGATATTCCGATTAAGCTACAGCCGATAACAATCAAGATCTTCGGCTTACGAAATGCCTTCAATCGCGTCACAGCCATAGCGAAACCCATGAGCCAGACCAAACTGAATGGTGCGAACGCGACCATAATTTGAGAAAAGTCTAGCATCGTGAATCTCGCCCGTGATGGATATGAGAGTTTACATATGCCTACATCAATCATCCGAACGCGGTGCCGGGTTGCGGCTCACGAACACAGCGTAGATCAGCAGAGCGATCGCAAGTGCGTGAATGACGGTGTAGGCGAACCCAAAGCCGCGAAGCATCCACATCCAGTTTCCAGTGCCACCTTGACTCATCTGCATGACGATGTAGCTCTGGATGGCCGTGCCGATCACGGAAGTCAAAAGGAGAATACCTAAGCTCACGATCACCAACATGGCGGGCGTTCGCGCCCGCTTCATGCGCATGATTGCAAAGCCTATTCCGATGCAATAAAGCAACAAATGAGGCGCCTGATATCTAAATGTTTCCAACAGATAATCTAGAGAAATTGAACTGCCGCCCATCCTGCACCTCGTGTTATGTGGTCATCGCTGCACTTTCACATCGCCGGATTCTTGAATCTCGCGGAGGGTGACGCTGGGTGAGGGGCGGCGGTTGGGGACGGTGTAGAAGATGGTGATTTGCTCGACATCGCATTCCAGACCGGCGGGGAATTCGTACTCACTTTCGACCGGGATGCCCATCGGCTTGCCGGGCATCATCAGCATCCAACGGCCGGAGCGTTCGGACAAATCGTAGACGGTCAGCTTGCGTTTCTCCGGGTTGTACGCCAACCGCGTGAGGTCGGGCTTTTCCGGTTGTTGTTGCGTGGGGCCTTGGAATTGGTCCGAGGCGGCGCGCGAAACGAGGGGTTCATCGGCGCGACTATCGACCGTCGAAGCGTGCGGTTGCGCTTCACAACCGCTGCCGATGCCAACGATTCCGCCGAACAGAATTCGCAACACCCGTGGTGTCATCATGGCCGCCCTCCGGGAGCCAAGAGTGAAGAAAACCCCGACCATCTAGCCAGGGGAGAGGTGCCGCATTTTACCATAGACGCCACGCCATGCGAGATAAAAGTGGATAGTGGATAGTGGATAGGAAGAAGTTTGTCTTCGGCTTTACTTTCCACTTTCCACTTTCCACTACCCACTTTCCACTACCCACTTTCTTCCCCCTGATTCTTGCGAGAAAATAAAGTGAATAGTTTTTGAATAATGACTTGACTGAGTCCCAGCACAGGCGTTAATCTCACATTCGCGATTTGCCGTGGACACTCCCCGCACGGCACAACGAACACGAACTGAATTCGTGCATTTCCTGTTTCCCTTTTTTTGAAGGAGGCCCCCATGCCTCGCTCTCTTCGTAGTCGAGGGTTCACACTAATTGAACTCCTCGTCGTCATCGCGATCATCGCGATTCTGATTGGTCTGTTGTTACCGGCCGTGCAAAAAGTCCGCGAAGCGGCGGCCCGGGCGCAGTGTCAGAACAACTTGAAACAACAAGGTTTGGCCCTGCATAATTTTGCGGGCGTCTACAACGGTCGATTTCCGGCGGCCTTGATTCACTCCGGGCGAACGACCGTTGGTCAAGCCAACGTGAACCCCTACTCCGGCCCGGAAGTGAGCTACAAGGGTCAACCGTTCGTGGCGTACAACCACACCGGCTTCATTGCACTGTTGCCGTACATCGAACAAGGCCCGTTGTTCGCACAGTACAACTACCAGTACATCAACTCGAGTTCCCGTGGGAATGGCCCTCAACCCGCACTCGGCCCGGACCCAATACCGAACCCGAATCGGCTGGTCACGCAAGCCTTTATCAAAATGTATGCGTGCCCGTCCGACAGCCAGCCGATTCCCATTGTCGATACTCCTCGCAGTGCGTCGTTCTACGAACGAGACAGCGTTTACCGGACAAACTACCTGTTCAGTACCGGCTACTACACCGACTACGACCGTGACTGGGCGGCGACGGGTGCGCAGTTTCGCGGGGCATTCGGGAACAACGGCGCATCCAGTCTCGCCAACATGACAGACGGGACCAGTAACACCCTCGCGATCGGTGAATCCCGACAGGAGAAGAATTCGACTGCGTATGGCGGCTACACCAGCGGAACTCATACGTCCGTTCACGGACGGATTTACAGCACCGCACCCGGTGGCACTACACTGACAAACTGTATCGCGTACAGTTCCATCAACGGTGCCAATCGCGTCTTGTTGGGCACCGCGAGCAACCCACCTGTGCGTGTCGATTACTTGCAATACGCTTGGCAGTTCGGTAGCAAGCACACCGGCGGCGCTAACTTCCTAATGTGTGACGGCTCGGTTCGCTTCCTCCGGGATAGTATCGACTATGTCACGGCACTGATGCCATTGGCCACACCCGATGGTGGTGAAGTTCCTGGCAACATCAACTAATCGCGTCTTCTGGATTGCGGCCATCGCTCGGAAACGATGGCCGCTTTTTCATCCCATCACCCACCGTATTTTGAAAGTCAGGTGTCACAATGGTGACAGCACAGCGATTGGCAATCGTGTTCGGATTAATCGGCCCGTTCTTTTCCGTCGGTTGCGGGGGGAATCGAAGTGGTGAGTTTGCCACGATTTCGGGGGTCGTGACTCAAGGCGGGTCGCCGGTGGATGGGGCCAAGTTGACGTTCCACGCCACTGTCGAGACCAAAGGCCAACGCGAATCGTACTCGGCGATCACCGACAGCAGCGGGAAGTACCTACTGCTGACGATGGGCAAAGACCCCGGCATCCCGCCCGGACTGTACAAGGTCACCATCACGAAGCAGGGGTTCAAAGATACCAAAAACACCAACCCCGAAATGGACGCCGGGCAGATGGAAGCCCAACTCTCTGCCAGTACGGGCATGGCGAAAAACAGTTTGCCGAAAGAGTACGAACTGCCCGCGTCCACAAAACTTTCAACGACGCTGAACGTGGGCAAGAACGAGAAAGTGAATTTCGATCTACCCAAATAACCGACAGCGACCATTGGAGGCCACTGAGTATCGGCATCCCGTTTGGCACCCAGGGTGACTCTAGAATGATCGCAAGTTGCGGATTTAGGGTCATCCTGGTTTTACTACGTGCGGGGTGACCTGGGGTATCACTACGCTCAACCTCATATCATCAAGTTAAGCACTCTGAATCAAAGAATGGCCCTCGCTGATCCTTCACCAATCAACCTGCCCTGGACACCATCCCTGGTTGCGGTTCCACTAGCGGCATGAATCCCTCACCCATTCCTGATGACGCGCTGCAACGGAGTCGGGAGTTTGCGGCGAAGTTAGGGCAGGTGGAGTGGCAACTGGAGGCGGAGCCGGAACTGGTTGCGGAACCCGAACTCCCGGCTAACCCATCGCCGCCACCAGTCACAACTCGGCTGCCGAAGCTCTTTAACACAACCGTTGTCGAAAGCGAAGCGCCACCGCCGCCGGAACGGATCTTGGAAGCGATGCTGTTCATCGGCGGGCCGCCACTGACTTCGGCTGCCGTCGAGAACGTGTTGCGAGGATTCACGGTGGAGAAGTTGCGGGAAATGGTCGAGACGTTGAACCGCATCTATCGAACGCAGAATCGCCCGTACAGCATCTTGCCCAAAGACAACGGCTACGTGCTAACGGTGAAGCCGAACTACCGCGGCGTGAAGGAAAAGCTGTTCGGCGGGCCGCGTGAAGCGCGACTCAGTCAACCGGCGTTGGACGTGCTGAGTTTGATCGCCTACCGCCAACCGATTCTGAAGGCGGACATCGACGCGATGCGGGGCGCTGACTCCGGGAGCATCGTGCGGCAACTCGTGCGGCTCGGGTTAGTCGTTGTGGTACGGAGGGCGGAAGCGGAGTCGCAAGCCGTCTGCTACGGCACCACGAAGCGATTCTTGGACCTCTTCAAGCTGACCAGTCTCGACGATCTCCCCCGTCTCGGCGATCCGCAACTTCTTGTTACGGTTTAACGGCGTGTTGCGCGGCGGCACCGGCAGTGGTCGCGTTGGGATTGATGTTGGCTTTACCAGCATCGGCTAGGTCGTTGTTGCGGAGGCCGCGAATCACCAGCAGGCGTTGCCGCACACGGTCCGGGGTGGAGTGAATGAAAAACGCCTGGCCGAGTTTTTCAACCGGGTCTTCGGTCGCACCCAGGATGAGGTAGTCACTCGTGCCGATGGTCACGTCACACGTTAACGTCGAGTAGGTTTCGAGCGGCTTGCGGTCGGATCGGGTGAAGGTGCTGTTGTCCGCAGTGGGGTTCAGGTAAAGCTGCTTGTCGCCGTGTTGGACTTGCCACGCCAGCACCATCCGCACGCGGTTCCCTTCGACGGGATAGGCGGTGACACTTAACCCACATTCCACCGCGAAAAACTCGACTGACACCGGGTCCGCCGTGAGGTCGCGCAGAACGCGAAACGTGCTGCGGTCGATCGGCCCGTTCACGGGAATGATCTTCGGCTTGCCGGAGACCATGCTCCGGTCAATCGGGTTGATGGTAGCCTGTTCGGAGTTCACCAAGCGGTCAAATTCCGTCGGGATGATTCCGGTGAAGACGCCGACCCGCAAGCCGTTTTGTGCGAGCAGCGTCGAGAGTTCGTGCGGCAACGGCCGCCCCGCCGTCGCCCAGAGTTGTTTGTTGAGGTAAGCATCGCCGACGGGTTGGTCGATCAACACGCTCCGCACCACGAACCCGTCCGTGTTGCCGCGCATCCGGTCCCACAAGCCAGACGGCCGAATGTCACTGACACGCGGCAAGCACCCGGCAACAGTTGCGATCAACACGACAACACCCACCCACCGCACCCGGCGCATGACAATCACCCCACCAAGCCAAACAAGTTGAGAGCATGGGGAAATACCGTAGGCGACAAAGGGTGTCAACCGGAGTGAGAATTATACTCTGCCCGGTAGTAAATGATCTTTTTCTGTGAGCTAGATTCTGTTCTACTCTCCTTCTCACAACGGAAGGGAGTCCCGAATGGCCGCCTGG
>JAYVXI010000259.1:0-11427 GCA_043785305.1 Limnoglobus sp.
ATCCCAGGCACCCACAAGTGCGCAAGCGTGGGTACGAATTGTCCAAGATCTTCGTCGATGATTATCATCCGTCAGAAGTCTCACGACTTCTGCTACGAATAATTGATTTGACTTCCGCATCACTTCTGGCGAACATGCACGAGTTCCGCGATACGACATCGCGGAATCCTGCCGACCCTCATTTTCCGGAGACCGCATCGTGATGCGTTTCAAAACCTTCGTCGGTATCTTTCTCTCTTTGGCAACTGCGGGACCGATTCTCGCGCAACCGGCCGATTGGGTGACGGTCACCGAGGACGATCGCGCGATCAAGATCGAGACGGATAAGCTCGAAGCGGTCATTCCCAAACGGAATCCCAAACACTGGATGACCGGTATCGAGAAAGGATCGTTTCTCGATAAGACCACCGGCTTCCGCGAAGTCGGCGACGGGCTGATGGTCATCGACTGGCTGATGGAAGCGGGTAGCGATGCCGCCTGGTCGGACAAGGTCATTACCACCGATGGCAACGGCGTCGGGCGATACAGTTGGTTCGAGAACGAGACCGACCCGGTCCGACGCGAGTACACGCGCATGTCCCACGGCAGCAGCCATCGCAAACGCATGGTCGAAGGCCCGCAACTCTGCCATCGCATGAAGCCCGTGCAACCCGAGGTCATTCGCGGCAAAGACTTCGTTGCGGTGAAGACCACGTACAAATACGAGTTTGCTGCACCCGGACGAAAAGCCGGTTCGCAGTGGACGCAACTCGTCGTGTTCCCGAAGGGCGAGCGATATTTCGTGTTGATGGACAAGATCGACAGCGTCAATGATTCGGACGAAATGTTCCTGCGCAACGACACGCCCGGCTGCGTTCGCCACGACAAAGGCGACACCTTCAGCGAGATGTACCTCAGCTATCTCAGCGGTCCGAAGGGGCTGCGCATTCCGTCGAGCGAGTTCTTCACGCCGTTCCCACCGGACTTAAAGTTCGGCTACCGCCGCGACACGCACAAGACGCCCGAGCACTTCATTCGCGCGTACCATCTCAAGGACAAAAAGACCGGCAAAGACGGCCCGTGGCTCGCCGGGCTGACGCTCGAACCCTCGGTCGTGTACGAAGCGTGGGCCAGCCAACGCCCAGGTGGGATCATCGTGATGATCGAAGAGATTCACGGCAAACCCGTGAAGGCAGGCGAGTCGTTCAGTGCCGCGCACATCGTCGGCTACTTCGATACCATCGAAGACATGCACAAGGTCAACGACCGCCACAAAGGCCACACCGCACTCACCGCCGACAAAACCGGCTGGCGACTCGTGAAGTAACGGAAGAGCAAAAGATGGAGAGCCGATTGCCAACGCAATCGGCGAAAGGTTGCGCGATTATGGCCAGACAGTTCCAAGAGCTTCCCGAAGATCAACCACCGCGCCACTCCTCGACTCTACACCATTCCGTTGCCCCATCCGGGGGCAAAGAGTCGGCTTCATGAGACTGAAGGGTTACGGCAGAGCGAGAAGCCGCGTCACTTCCTGAGCGGGCGCATGCGCTCGGCGGTTACCCATTCGTCCCACGTGTCGTCGAAGTTCACGTAATGTACGAATGTTTTCAAACCGTCTTTCTTGAGTATCACCGCCGGATACCACGACGCTTTCCACTCGACTTCGATCTCGGCTTTCATCGCCACTTTGGGTCGCGTTCCCCAATCGTCGGGGATCGCGGAGAGGTCTTTGACACTCACTTCGATTGCGCGTTTGTCGGTGTAGTCAAAAAACACGACGGTATACTTGGCGTCCGCAACACTGACAACCCGCCCCGGCCGCGTGCGTTTCCCGTCGGGCGCAAACACGTATTGCCCCGGTTGAATCGCGGCTTTCTCCGCGACCGGTTGACTCGCTTTCGATGTCGCTACGGGGAAATCGCTGCTGAGACCGTGCGTACTGAAGTGGCTTTTCTGGCGCTCGAGGACGCGCATCGCTTCCTTCACTTCGCCCGCCATCTCGCCGAGCGTAACGGTGCCATCGTGGTTCGCATCGGCGAGCGAGTCGCCCTTCAACGAATCGATGATCGACTGCGTGAAAGTCCAGTTTCCCGTGGAGAGCGTGCTCGCATCGGACGATGTGAGTGTCGCGACTTCGAACCCGGCTTTCGCGAGCGTTTTCCCCGTTTCGCTCAGCCCACCGGAGCAACAGCAATCGGCCAGCAAGATGACCCGCTTCCCCTTAAATGACTTGCCGATGATCTTCGCAATATCGGAGGCGAGCAGCCCCGTTCGCACGGCGGCGCTCGTGTTCAGGTCGTAGTTCGCGAAGCAGACATCGCCCGCCTTCGCCTCGAAGCCGTGGCCGCAATAATAGAAGAACAACGTGGCATCGGCGGGGGCGGCACCGGCGATATCGCGAACCGCCCTCTGGATGCCCGAATACGTGGCTTGTTCGTCGAGTAACAGCCGCATGTTCTTCGCAGGCACACCGCGTGCGAGCAGAGTCTCGTGGAGTTCTTCATCTTTGCGGTGCTTCGTCGGGAACCCCGCAAGCGTGTTCCCCGGCCACTGCAACACCCCCGCCACGACGGCGTAAATGTTCGTCGGCTTCTCGACCGGCTCGATGGCATTCGCGGAGGTCGAACTCAGCCACGCCAACACCGCAAAACCGAGTATCCACCGACAGAACATTGTTCGCATGGGAACCTCGAATTGTAGGTGCAAGGTGAGCACGGGCGTCGTTTTGTACCGTGTCACAAATTCGACTCTCTTCCAGGTATTTTTATTGACAATCGCCAAGTCCATACAGAAGATGTGTGAATCCATGGAGTCAGTTGCGATTGTAGCATCCGACGTCCGCGGTTTCAATTTCTCCTCGAGTTGAGGTGCTATATGGAAAAGAACTCCTTCAAGGTGATCGAAAAAGCGTCGATGTCCCTGTCGACGGTGCTTCGCCGGCAGACGAGAAAACTGCCGCCGACGTTTGCCTCCCTTTCGACCGGCTTCATCAGTTTCACGCCGGAAATCGTCAAAAAGGAAGACCTCGTCTCGGTACTGGTCGAAACGACGCTCCTCGACAAAGTGCTCGGTGATCTCGGCGACTTGCGAGCCGAGGAACGGGTCGTTCCGTTGAGTGAAACCCTTTTTTCCGCTCTCGTCACGCTCTCTACCGCGTCGCATCTTTTGAAAGATGTGCGGATTCAGCGTGTCCAGACCAAGAAAGATCATCAGTTGCATCTCGATGCCGCCGCCACGGACGTCACACTCGTCGATGCGACGAGTACTCGCCTCGTTGTGGAAACGGGCAAGGATGTGTTCGTCGGTATCGTGGACTCCGGGTTCGATCTCTCGCACCCGATGTTTCGCGATTCTACTGGCAAATTGCGCGTGGAAGGGCTTCTCGATCAGACTGGCTTGGCCCCAGTGGAATTCACACGTGCCCAGCTGGAAACCGGTTGGGCGAATGGTACGAATCCCGGTAAAGACTTAAACGGTCACGGTACCCACGTCGCCAGCATTTCGGGCGGGACGAAGTTCAACGGTTTTGAAGGGATCGCCCCAGACACGCGGTTTCTACTGGTGAAAACGAACTTCCGAGACACCGCCGACGCGGTGAAGTGGATTTTCACGAAGGCAGGATCGAAGCCGTGCGTGATCAACATGAGCCTGGGCATGCACTTCGGCGCGCACGATGGTTCCTCCGCCGAAGAACTGCTCATCGATCAGTTAAGTGGACCGGGCAAGATCGTCGTCATCTCGGCAGGCAACGAGCGAGAGAAAAACCTGCACCTCGGTGGACGCTTCCTGACCAACGAAACGCAATCGGTGATCTTCGACGTGCCGCGCCAACAGCAAGGTCCACCGCAGGCGTTCCTGACAATGTGGTACGAACCCGTCGATACGTTCTCGTTCGCGCTCATCACCCCGACCGGTCAGGAACTCGCCGTGCCTGCGACCGGCAACATCGACACGTTCAACTCCACTTCGCTCGATATCGAAATCGGCCGCCAGATCTACGCGCCGAGCAACCTCATTCAGGTACAAATTTCCCTGTCGTACCGATCGCTCAACCCGGCATCGTCGATCCTGAACGGCTGGGGGCTGCGCATGAAGTGCGACACTGCCGCGATCGGTCGGCTCGATGCGTGGTTCGCCAATGACGGTTTCGGCCGGTTTCGGCCTCACATCCTCGTCGAGCCGATGCGCACGATCGGCATGTCTGCGACCGCACGCGCGTGCATTGCCGTCGCGAGCCACGTCAGCAAAAGCGCGTGGACCAGCGACGATGGTGCTCAGCAGGATCTCGGCGTGCTGATCGGGCGGACTAGCCCGTTCAGCAGCCAGGGGCCGACTCGCGACGGTCGGAGGAAGCCCGATATTTCCGCACCGGGCCAGTACCTCACAGCGGCTTTGGCGACCGGTTCCGAGTTGGCCACCATCGGCGAACGGGCCCTGACGGCCAAGCGACTTCTGACCATCGAAGGCACGAGTATGGCCGCCCCGGTCGTTACAGGAATCGTCGCGCTCATGCTTCAAAAAAAGAAAACGCTGAAGCCCGACCAGGTCCGCGAAATTCTCGCCGCATCCGCGAAAACCGATTCGCACGTCGGCACTGTGGGGTGGAACCCGACGTACGGCCACGGTAAAGTGGATATTCAGAAGGCAATCGCTTCGATCTGAATCGAACGAGGAGTGAGACGATGTGGATGAAAAAAACGGAGCCAGCGGCCACAACGCGCGACGATCTGGTCGCCGCAATCGTAATGCCGCTGCTGGGCCATACCGACGATCAGGTGATCGAATTTCTGAGCGACCAGAACGCTGAGGTCGATCGGCTCTCGCAAGGTTTCCTGTCGGTGAAAGCCACGCGACAGACGCTCAAGAACGTCGAAGCCATCGCACGCGTCGAATTGAAAATCGCGAAGCAAATGCATTGAACCAGTCGGATTGTGATCGGATTGCCCCGGATGGGGCGTAAGGATGTCACCACGGGTGCAGACTATCGCAACCCGTGGAAGCTCCTGCATCCGAAGCCGTTTTCCAATTGCAAATTCGTCCCGCGCCCCTACTTCTTCAACAACGGTGGCAGGATTGGCTTGAACTCGTCTTTGCCCTTTTTGTCGAGGTTGAGGTTCAGGTCTTCGTTGTTGAAATCGACCTTCGCGCCGGTTGCGGGGACTTCGACTTTCGCCGTCCAGAGGATCGCGTTGACGACGATGCGGCGGAAGTTTTCGTCGGCCCAGTTGCGGTGGAAGTGCCCGCCGGTGAAGCCGAAGCCGCGGCCACCGTCCTTCTCGCGATCGTACGCCCATGCCAGCGTTTCGATCATTCCCGCACGTGCCTTGGCGGCCTTCGTGCCGCGCGTGCCATCCGGCGGCAACGCTTGCAGAATCGGCGTGACGTTCTTCATGTCGTCGACGAATCGCATGTTGTAATACCACTCGTCGCGGATCGTGAACGGCTTCACGCCTTGCGTCGTCGGGTGCTTCGGCAGGCTACGCACTTCGGCGTCCCAGTGCGGGTTGATGCTGTAATCCGGTTCGTAATAGCCACCCATCCAGCCGAGAACGCGCTTGCCGTGCTGCGGCAAATAGTCCACGGCGTAGTGCAGGTTCACCCAGCCGGTGCCTTTGTCCATCAGCTTCTGGATCTTGTCCATGCGGTCGCCTTGGACGACGGGGTGACCGTTGCGACCGTCCATGTAAAAGAGAATCGTGTCGGCGCTATCGAGGAGCTTCTCGTTCTTCGGCCAACCGTCTTTCGCCATGATCGGGAACACGCCCGGCGTCTGCTGGAGCAGTTTCATGAGGATGGCCGTCCCCGCGAAGAATTCGTGATCGCCGGGGCCGTGGCTCGGCTTACCCGCGATGAGCAGAACCCGTTTGCCGACGAAATCGGCCGGCGGTTCGACTTCGAGTTTCACCTTCGATTGATCGTAAGGGTTCGGTTTGGCATCGTCGGCCTTGGCCGCAGTCGTCAATAAGCACGACAACAACAGGAGCAGGGAGAGGCGGATCATTGGCGGAAAAACTCCAAACGAGTAACGGAGAGCGTCATTGTAAGCGGAACAGGTTTCGCGGCACTCCGCAAGTGGCAGTTCGGGAGATTTCCGCAAAACAAAACGGGGCGGACGAGCTGCACTCGTCCGCCCCGTTTGCTTTTCATTCGATCGTCCGGTTTACCCGACGAACACTCCACCGGTGAAGCCGGGGAAGGCATCGTAGGCGAACGCCGCAGCGGGAGTGCCGGCGGTTGGAATGTTCCGACCGAGGTAACCCGTCACGCGGCTGCCGGCCCCATCCCCGGAACCGACGACGAGGTCGGCCTTCTTGTCGCCGTCCAGATCCTTCACCGCAATGCGAACGCCGCTCCGGTTATCGACGTTATCCGCGAAGAAATCGGCATCGGTCGAGATCGCGTTGTTGAGCAAGTTTTTGCCGTCGATAGCCAGGATTCGCGGCCCGCCACCCGGCCCGCCACCGACGATCACTTCGGAGAAGCCATCGCCGTTGATGTCGCCCAACGTCAGGAACACGCCGTTCCGCAAGGATTGCTCGAAGACGAAGAAGTCCGCGAAGATCTTGACGGGGTTGCCCTTGCCGAGCGAAATGCCATCGTAACCCGCGACGCGGGGGCCGCCGCCGAACCCGGCTGCCACGACGACATCCGAGACGCCATCGCCGTTGACGTCGCCAATAGCGGCCCGGGCACCGCCACGGAAGTTGACATCGTCGATGCCAAAGAAGTCGGCGAGTTGGCCGAAGCCTTTGCCCGAAATGAGTTTCACCCGTGGGCCGCCACCTTGATCGGGTGTGACGATCAAGTCGGGGGTGCCGTCGCCGTTGACATCGCCCGCCGCGACGTAAACGCCGCCGGTGAATGAGGCTTCGAATGGCTGGAACGAAAACAGTTCCGTGTTGTTTGCCCCGTTGATGATTTTCACCTGCGTCGGTACACCGGGGCCGGTGCCGATGACGATATCCGCGATGCCGTCGCCGTTGAAGTCGGCAGTCGCGTTACGAACGCCGCCGGTCGTGCCGGGGAACGCGGAAGCCAGCAGGCGTTCGGATTGATCGGAGTTGTACAGGCGTACGACCTGCGGCCCGCCCGCATCGCTCGTGACGGCGAATTGTTGCGTCCCAATCAGTCGAACCGGTGCCGCGGGCGGTGGGGGTGGCGGCGGTGGCGGTGGGGGTGGCGGCGGGGGAATGGTCGAGCTGTCGGGCACGGTTACTACGAACGTGTCGGTTGCGGTGCCACCGGCGGCATCGGTGACCAACAGCGTGATTGTGGAAGTACCGAATTTACCCGTTGCGGTGGTAACCGTCACGTTCCGGTTGGATCCGGTGCCACCGAGCGTGACGGTCGGTGTGAGAGTCGGGTTCGACGATGTCGCCGTAACGACGAGGTTGGCGGCCGCTGTTTCCGTGTCGAGCACGAGGAACGGAATCGCCGAGGTCGACTGCCCCGCCTGGATCGTCAGGCTGTTCACGTCCGAGATGCTCGGCGGGATGTTCGCTCCCGGAGGAGGTGGCGGCGGTGGCGGTACGGGGTTCACCGTCACGTCGAAGGTATCCGTCGCGGTCAGGGAACCATCGCTCACGACGACGGTGATGGTTGCGGTGCCGACCATCCCGGCAGCGGTATTCACCGTGACCGTGCGATTTGAACCGGATCCGCCGAATGAGATCACAGGCGTGAGTGCGGTGTTCGAGGACGAGGCCGATACGGTCAGCGAACTCGCTCCGGTTTCAAAATCGGTGATGAAGAACGGCAGCGCCGCCGTTGGCGAACCGCTGATCGCGGTCGTGTTGAGCACGTCCGAAATTTGTGGTGCCGTGTTCGGCGCGGGTGGCGGCGGTGGGGCAGGTGGGATGGCCACGTTTGTGAGATTGAAGATTCCCGGCGTCCCGCTGAGGAGTGCCGCACTGATCGCTACGTTACCGCCGAGATTGTTCGCCGTTGGGATGACCGTTTTCGCCGTGCCATCGGCGAGCGTCTGGACTGTCACCGGGTTGGCACCGGCGAAATTGACAGAGGCACCGGCCGCCGGTGCGGTGAAAGTGACGTCGGTACCGGCACCGACGGCGTTGCCGAAGGCGTCGGACACTTGCACGCGGAGCGGTGCGGTGTACGCCTTGTTGACGATGGCGAACTGACCGTTTCCGCTCACGACGCTGACGATCGATGCGACACCGGGGGTGTTGTTGAGCGAGAACGCGATGGTTCCGAGCGTCGCGTTCGAGGCGACGATCTGGAACGGTCCGGTCTTGCTATTGGCCGTCACTGGCACCGAGATACTACCTGCGGCATCGGTGACGAACGTTTGCGAAGTCGCGCCGCCTGCAAAGGTCGCCGAAGCGCCCGCAGATGGTGCGGTGAACAAGAACGGTACCCCTGAGACCGGGTTGCCCAAATTCGTGAGCGACAGCACGAGCGGATTCGTGTAGGCTTTGCCCACGATGGCTGTCTGATTGTTACCGGCGCTGACCGATGGCGTGCCGACGAGGGCACCGGCCCCGCCGAAGTTCGTGTTTTGCAGCGTAAAGAACACCGAACCGGCACCGCTCGGCACGGAAACGATGACTTTGTAAGTGCCGGCTTGATCGTTCGCGACGGCGAGAACCGCAGAGCTTCCCAAGAAATCTGAACTTTGTATTGCGGAAGTTCCACCACCCTTGAGGCCAGCACTGGCGGTTGGTGTTGGCGTGTTCGGAGCCTGGAACGTGACAGCGGCTCCGCTGACAGCTTTACCGTTCGGGTCACTCACACGTACACGCAACGCGGTGCCGAACGGCAGCGACACACCCGCCGCCTGACCGTTCCCCTGCACGATCGACAGCGCATTCCCCGCTTGCACTTCAAAGGCACCGATGTCGGCTTTGCCGCCGACGACGCGGGCGAGGCCACGTTGATCGGTCGTCAGCCCCGTCGAAGGTGTCGTGCTACCCATGTTGATAACCGGGCTGCCCACAATTGGGGCCAGCGTCGGCGTAGATCCGCCGTTGAGTTGTGCGGTACCGAGCAACGGGTTGATCGGCGCGGTCTTCGTGCCACCCGTGTCGGAGGCCACCGCCGTGAAGTTCGTCAGCGGAACCACGCCAAAGAAGTTGAATCCCTTCGAGAGTGTTGCACCACCCGAGACACTAAAGTCCGAAATGTCGCTGATTGCTGCGGTGTTCGTGTTCTGTGCGACGATCGAGTGCGTGATACTGAGCGTTTTGGCTTGAATCCCACCGGCGCTCGCGATGCCAAACGTCGATTGATTGAGTGTGACGGTCGAATGCTGCACAATCACATCCGAACCGGCAATGCCACCACCGGCACCGGACTTGTTGTTCGTGACGGTCGAACTGATGACTTCGACTTTGGATCCTTGTATCCCACCGCCAGAACTCGTGGTAGATTGACCGTCGTTCCCCGCAACGTAGCTATCGACGACGCGAATGTTGCTGCTACCTGAACTCGCGCCACCGGTGCCGCCACTCGTGGCCGTGTTGTTGGTAATCGTGCTGCGCGTGAATGTCGCTTCGGAGCCGCCGAACGCTCCCGAGGAGCCGAGTCCCATGCCGATGTTCGCATCGAGTACGGTGTCGTTGAATTCAAAAGTGCCGGTGAAAGTTCCGACGCCACCCGTACCACCGACCGCTTTATTATTGCTGATATTGCTGGAATTAAACTGCAGGTACGCCGCGAAGGTGTTTGCGACGGCACCACCATCGACTTGAGCGACGTTATTCGTGAACTTGGTATTCGTGAAGAAGCCATTCGAGATCGCGCCCGACGTGCCATTAAAACGAACCGCACCGCCACTGCCATCCGCTGTATTCGCGTTGAACACGCTATTGTTGACGGTTAATGCGCCGCCTCCTGAGATGTAAATCGCTCCGCCATCTTGCGCCACCCCCGACCCTTTCGCCGAACCCCCAAGAAAGGTCAAGTCGTTGATCGTCAATGCGATGCTGGTCGGACTACCGCTCAGTTCAAAGAAACGAAAATCGGTCGAACCGGCGGCTCGCGTCAGTGTTGCGGCATTGCCGTTGACCGTAATCGAGTTCTTACCCGTGCCATCGACCGTAATCAACGGGAGTGCATTGCTGCCATTCCCCGACGTATTGTTCGGCCCCGCGAAGGAGTAAGTCCCACCGGGAAACAGGTTGATCGTGTCCGACTGATTGTTCGCGGCGGCTTTATTAAAGATGCCGATAAGCTGCGCGAGCGCTCCAGAACTGTCTGCCGCTGGGTCGATCGTCGCCGTGAAGACGGCCGGAGTCGTCCGGTCTTCGAGCGACTCGAAGCCGATACGAGGAAAAGCAGGGCGATCGAGCCGTTTGGGGGTAACGCGACCCACACGACTGGTGAACAAACGGCGGAACGACATAAAACACCTCGCGAATGGAGAACGGGGCGCGCCGACACGGATGAGTTTCGATGATTATCCGCAGCATAAACGCGGTTACAAGGCAACTTCGGTAGTCTGGAGGAAATATGCGCGCGCCGCAGACGCACGCCACGAACTCAATCGTTACAGCAGGCGAATTTCTTCGCCAATTCTAACGATTCCATCGTTACGACGGATTGGATGGCCGCGTAGTTTGCGCAGATTCTTCAATAACTCAAAAGTGAGCCACCGCCCGAAGTCTTCGCATCGGGCCTGTCGCACTACTTCTTCTTCCGCTTCGGCTTCGTCGTTTCTTCGCGGACCGGAATCGGAGCGCGGATCGACGATGGCATCATCGTGGTGGGGCCGACGAGGTAGCCGTGCGGTTTGAGCAGTATCGCGAGTTCGTCGGCTTGCAGGAAGGCATTGGGGGTATCGACACCCGCGAGGCTGATCGATGCGTACCACATGCGTTCGCGATCGCGCGGGTGCAGCACGTCGGGATCGATCTGAATTCCGCGAACGAGATCTTTGTCGAACTTCAGTGTTTTCAGGTGGCTGGCAAGTTGCCGCCACGTGATGCCAGTGGAAACGACGATACCGCCCGTCGACTCGACCTGACGAGCGAGCGCGATGTGGAACGTACCCGGTAATCGGCCGACGGCGAAACCGTTATCGCGTATCGTTTCGAGCAACTCAATGATCCCGTCCATGACTCTCCGCCCGAATGAACGGGTAGCAATCCGTTACGATGTAAGACGCACAACTTCATTCTGCCCAAATTACCACAACTGCCAAGGGTTCGGATACTGCACTATTTGCGCAATTTGGTAATGGGACAAATGGCCGCGCATTTTCCTACACTGAAAGAGCGAACAGGGTATGGTTCAAATCCCGGTCGCAGTTTTGCCAAAAAAGTACCGCCGAAAAGTGATTCCGGCGGGATTGGAATTGGCCAAATTCGGACGTAAGTCGTTGGTGGGTTAGCTACATTCCGCAATTCGGGAGTGAGTTCGCGGAGGGGTGGGTGGTAAGTGCCGAAACCACTTTCCTGCTACCCGACGCCGCCACGATTGGAACCATGC
>JAYVXI010000260.1:0-3553 GCA_043785305.1 Limnoglobus sp.
GCATCGAAATTGACGTCGATTTTGCGTCGATTCGCACTGGAAAAGGCGAGCGGTTCTGTGGTAGACTGTGTCATCGCGGCGGCCTGGGGTCGAGTATTAACGGATTGTTGTAACTCCAATCAATACCACATCTTAGGCCGCCGCGCTACTCCACTTTCGCAAAAGCGATGAAATATCCGGGCTAGCGTATACGCGAACGTTCGATTCGCGATTCCTCTCCCACGATCTGAGTTCACCCATGTCGATTGCCATCACTTGCCCCGCTTGTGGGGGTCAGCTGAAAGCCCCCGATACCGCCGTCGGAAAACGGGTGCGCTGCCCGAAATGCGCCAAGCCCGTGACGGTCCCCGCTTCGGTTGCCGACGACGTAGGATTCGAGGTCGTGGACACGGACGATGACGTGCCACCTCCATGGCCCCGCAAAAAGCTCGCTGTCAAAAATCGAAAACCGTTGTTCATCGGACTCGGTGCGATCGCCTTGCTGGCGATTAGCATCGGAATCTATTACGCCACGACGCCGAAACGCTATACGAAAAAAGACGAGGACGAATTTTACGCAAAATTGGAACAATTGGGGATGAAGGTCGAGCGACCGAAATACCAAGATTGGAGTAACGGAACTCCGCCAGGACTGAAACCATCGGATAACCCATCGCTTTCTTTTGCAGAGCGGATGCGAATGGAGAGCGAACAAAGGGATGCCGAAAAAGTCGCTCGCGATCAAGCCGCTAAGAGCATAGAGGCAGCGAAATATCGCGTGAATCTCATCGCCGTTCGCAAGGTCGGTGGCGATCTGCAAGTCGAGTACGAGTTCACGAAAGGATTTGAAGATGGCAAACCACCGCCAATCTCGATTGGTTTCGTGATCAGTCAGGGTGGCAAGCAATCCGTTTTCAATGCTTCCACTTCGGGTATCGCATTTACCAAAAAGGGATCGTTGCGCATCATCAATCTCTCGGGCGCAGACCTCAGTGGCTACGTCGAAGTCTGGATGTCTGCGGTCGATGTGTTTAGTAAGCCGGAGTACATGATCTCGAACGTAATGAAGGCCCAATAAACAAAATGAGGCCGCCCGAGTGCGATGAGAACGTGGATTGAACACGGATGGTTTTTCCTTTACCGTTGCTGGCGCACGTAGAAGCCGAAGTCGAACGCCATGTGTGGTCATTGCCTAATTCGAGGATTCTCGCGATGACCAAGCCGTTCGATACGACGCTGAAGGATTTGTTGAACGTCTTTGCCGTCGATTGGGCGGACTGGCTCGGGCCGGAAATCGGTTTGTCTGCGAATATCGAGGTCGAGCCGCTCGACGTCGATTTATCGACGGTGCAGATGTCGGCAGACAAAGTCTTTCGGCTGAAAGCGTCGGCCGAAGGCCTCTTGCACATCGAACCGCAAGCCTCGCGCGACGTCGACTTTCCGGGGCGATTGTTGCGGTACAGCGCGCTCTTGCACGACCGCTACGGTGACCCCGTTTATTCGGTGGCACTGTTGTTGCGACCGGACGCGGCACCGGGCATCACCGGCGTCGTGAGTCGAAAACGCAAAAATGGTTACGAGTATTTGCGGTTCGAGTATTTCGTCGTCAAAGTGTGGGAGTTACACGTCGAGCCGCTGATGGCAAGTGGTATCGGCGCACTGCCACTCGTGCTGCTCACCGATGAAGCCACCGGGCAACTCGGCACGCTCGTGGACCGCATCGACGCGCGTCTGCGAGCCGAGCAAGTGCCCGACGCGGATCGCGTGTTCCTTCTGACGTGCGGGTATATCCTGCTCGGTTTGCGGTATACTAGAGATGAGATTCGGAACGCATACACGAGGGTCCGAGGCATGAAAGAGTCATCGACGTATCAGGCGATCCTTGAAGAAGGTCAGGCAATCGGCTTACTGAAAGGCGAGCAGAATTCCTTGCTGATGATTCTTCGCGATCGGTTTGGCGACGTTCCAGCCGAAGTCGAATCGCGGATTCGGGCGGTGACCGAAGCGGCGCGATTGCAGCACGCGATCCTGCGTGCGATCCGGATCTCCACGATCGACGACCTCGAACTGTGATGGCATTTAGTACCGTGCACGACTAAACAAAATGACGCCGCCCGCAGGCTTGGGGTATGCCCCGTGCATCTGCGAGCGGCGTCGTGGCTCTACGATTGAATTTTACACATCCACGTGAAGACAAAATGTCCGCTCGATGAAGTTTCGCCGAGACTTGCGGTGGCGGTGACGGCGGAATTGCGACCGTGACGGTTGGGCAATTGGAAATTGCGCGCGAAAGCGCGCGATTCGTGCGCCGGTTGCGTTCGCGGCGAATAAACTCACAGCTAGCTTTTCACGTCCGCCGATCGGAAACACGCACATGACGCTGCGGCGAACCGGGTTCACTCTCATCGAACTGCTCGTCGTGATTGCGATTATCGCGATCCTGATCGGCTTGCTGTTGCCGGCGGTGCAGAAGGTGCGCGAGGCGGCGGCCCGCATCCGCTGCACGAACAATTTGAAACAACTCGCGCTCGGGCTACACGCGCACGAATCGGCGCTCGGCACTTTCCCGCCGGGCATCGCGCACCCTGGCCCCGATGGGCGGTTTACCTCGATCTTCGTCGAGCTGCTTCCGTACATCGAACAGCCCGCGATTGCGGCGAACTGGAACTACACCACCCCCTCGAACAACTTCACCGGAAGCAATCCGCCGGGTGCAACGCCACTTTCGCTGTTCGTTTGCCCGAGTGCGAATGTGGGCCAAAACCCGCTCACTTACGGCAGTTCCACGGCAGGGGTTTCGACGTATGCGGGGAACGGCGGGGCGAGGTCGTTCCCACCGATGTTGGCGACCGCCGATGGCCTGTTCCACGAAACGGGGCCGACGTCCAAACCGCTGGCGAACCAGCGACCGGTGAAGATCGCGCAAGTGACCGATGGCCTGTCGAATACGCTGCTTTTGGGCGAGCGGCTGCCGGGCGATAGCAACTACGAATCGTGGACGACGGCCCCGATCATGCCGATGCCGAACCCGCCGATTTTGTCGCTGGCGGGCTTTGCGGTGTGGGGTTCGCCGATCGGGCAATCGGCCATCGCCACGGCCACGCTCAGCAGTTTCGCACCCATCGGCGCGAGTTACCCTCAAGAGTACATTCCGCCTCCCGTGCCACCCGGCAGCCCGCCGACGCAGGTGAACTGGGCGGATATTTCATCGGACATCTGGTTGCGAATGTGCGCCTACGGCAGTCGCCATACGGGCGGTGCCAACTTCGCGCTCGCCGATGGCAGCGTGCGATTTTTGCGAACGACGTTACCGCAATCGACGCTACAAGCGTTGAGTACCCGTGCCGGCAACGAAGTCGTTTCGTTCGATTGAAAAATGTTGGATCACGCCCATTCGTTTAGCCCTTCACCGTCGAATCCAGCTCCCTCGCCATCTCAAGTGCTGCGTCCGCACTCATTAGCTGCCCCGTGTCCTCGTTTAATTCTACTGTATCTTCGTGCTTTCTTGCCGCAAGGAATTGTGGGATAATCGTTTGCATTCGCTCGCGTTTTACGGGAGTCCGTCATGGACGAA
>JAYVXI010000261.1:0-11364 GCA_043785305.1 Limnoglobus sp.
CAGCGAATCGAATCGGCACGTTACTACCGCTATCGCAGACGTAACCTGCCGCCACCATTAAAGAACGAGCAAAAACGATAACGATACAGTAGAATTAAGAAGATGGGCAGAATAAAGTCGACCCAATCGAAAAGCGACACGATATGGCACGCAAAAACACCGCTGACCCCAAATTCGTCATGGCATTCGAGACATTCCGATTCCATTCCGGTGTTCTGTTTCGCGTCTATCCTTTGGAGGACTCACTGCTTTTAATCCGGATGGGTAACGAGAGTGTCTCCGGCGTTGAAATTGGCCGAAGAGGCGCGGAGAGTCCAGGAATTTTACCGATGCTCGCAGCGGCGAAACCGATCGTTGCCCCGTTTGGAGTGGTTATCGCGATCGCTACTGTCATCGTTCTGAAAAGCGTACTGCAAGGCGGAGTCTATCGTGAGATCGTAGGTGGTATCGCGATTCTCCTTATATTTATGACGATTGCTGGCGTTGTGTTTTTGCTGGACATTCGTGCGACGATGCAGCGTGCGAAATTACTCGACACGATGAACCCCGAAGAGTTACTCAAAGAAGTCGAACGCGATCCGCGCAACCGACTGCTGAAATCGTCCGAGATTCACCATGCTTCGTTGGGCGAAAAGACGAGCGACACCAAGAACCCCGATGTCCCTCCGATTCCCTCGATACTTACGTTCGAGTTACGGCCAAAAGGGAAGTTGATGCTGCGGTTCGAGGATCGCAACGACTTACTCGTCGCCATCAAGTGGGTCGAAGAACTCATCGGGCCGGACAATCTCGCGATCAATGTGGCATTCCCTCAAAGCGATCGCTGAATGGACTGCGATCATTTCCTATCTTGGCCTTATTCCGAACTTGCCACACCGAGGAATCGTCGAGGATGAAGATCACATCGATCCGTGCGTACAAGGTGCTGTTGCCCCTACGCGAGGGCGACTACAAATGGTCGGGTGGGAAATCGGTCGATCTGTTCGACAGTACCATCGTTCGCGTCGATACCGATGACGGGATCACCGGTTGGGGCGAAGTCTGCCCGCTCGGGCCGTTCTATCTTCCGGCGTATGCGAATGGCGTGCGGGCGGGCATTGCCGAGTTGGGGCCGCATTTGCTCGGGTACGATCCGCGCGAACTCGGCAAGTTGAACCGACGGATGGACGCAGCCCTTAAAGGGCACGAGTACGTCAAGTCCGGGATCGACATCGCGTGTTGGGACATTCTCGGCAAGGCAACGGGTCAACCGGTCTGCACGTTGCTCGGTGGTCGTTACGGCGAAGATTTCGTTCTATATCGTGCCATTTCGCAAGAGTCGCCCGAAGCGATGGCCGCGAAGGTTTCGCAGTATCGGGCCGAAGGCTATCGCCGCTTTCAACTGAAAGTCGGCGGCGAAGCGGATGTCGATATCGAGCGGATTCGCGCCGTTGCTGCACAACTGACACCGGGGGATCGGCTGGTTGCCGATGCCAACACCGGTTGGCGAATGCACGATGCGCTGCGGGTGGTGCGTGCGGTGCGCGACATCGATGTGTACATCGAACAGCCCTGTTTGACGTACGAAGAGTGCCTGACGGTTCGCCGTCACACCGATCATCCGTTCGTTCTCGACGAAGTGATAAACGGCATCGAACCGCTACTTCGCGGCCATGCGGATCGCGCGATGGACGTGGTGAACATCAAAATCAGCAAGTTCGGCGGGCTGACGAAAGCCGTGCAAGCACGCGATTTGTGCGCGAGCCTCGGCGTGGTGATGACGCTCGAAGACAGTTGGGGTGGCGACATCGTGACGGCCGCGATCGCGCATCTCGCACATAGCTGCCCGACGGAATTTCTGTTTACGTCCACCGACTTCAACAGCTACGTCACCGTCGATTTCGCCGACGGCGCACCGCAACGAAAACACGGTCGCCTGGCCGCATCGACGGCACCCGGTTTGGGGATCACGCCAAAGATGGACGTACTCGGCCCGCCGGTATTAGTCGTGAAGTAAGCATCAGTAAAATAAGGATCATGTAAAATGCTCGGATTGAGTGTCGCTACATTGAAAGCGGATGGTAACCGTTCACGGAGTTTTTCGTTTCGCCATGAAACGGCTGGTTTTGTAGGTCGGGCCGGATGCTCTGGGAGGCCCGACAGTGCTAGTACGTGGGACACAAAAACCATGAGGGGTTTTTGTCGTTGCCGTTCTGTCGGTGC
Source organism: Limnoglobus sp. (assembly GCA_043785305.1). Taxonomy (GTDB): domain Bacteria; phylum Planctomycetota; class Planctomycetia; order Gemmatales; family Gemmataceae; genus Limnoglobus. The sequence continues at coordinate 2,203 of JAYVXI010000261.1, forward strand.
CCACATCGCAAAACCGCTACGATTTGAACCGTGCCACGATTCTCCAACTCGCTGCTGGTTTCGATGATCGACACTCGCCGAGCCAGTGCGATACATCGGCGCGTTTGCAAGAAATTCCGATGGCCGGGAAATATTGCTCTCCCCTTGCAAGAAATACTCTGGTAAAGTCCCGCTTCGATTCGACCGACACGGATGTCGGTAGAACATGGCATTCGGCGGCAAGGAGGCTCCGCGTGGCCCGTCCTTGGCGACTTCGACACAAACTGTTTCTCGGCCTCGGCCTCGTCGTCGGCAGCATTGCGCTGCTGCTGGGTGGGGCGGTATTCGGGCTGCTTTCCTACGTAGAAGCGGGCCAGATCGTCGACCACAAACTGCACCAGTTGCAGGTGACGGTGGTGCTACGCGATCAGATTCACCAGATGGCCGACAACCGCACGAACCCCGACGGCAAATCGCAGAACCGCCAGGAACAACAGCAATATATTTTGCACTGGTACACGCAAGTTCGCAACTCGCTCGATTACTATCGCGAAACCCGCAAATCGGACCAAAACTCGCAGTTTCCGGACCCCGACGATGGCGAAGGCCAACGGCACGCGCTCGCGAAAATCGACACGAGCCTGGCGAAGCTCAAACAACTGATTACGACGCCAGGAACGCGAGCCGATTCGCAGGGCGATCAGCGCGTGATCGACGACCCGGCGGTTCGTGCGGCATACCACGAACTGATGAAGGAATCGACCAACCTCTTCGCGATTATCAAGACCGACATCGACGACACGTTTCGCCATGCGGACACCAACCGCCGTCGCGGCACGGCCATTGCGGTATCCGGTACGGTGGTGGCGGCGCTGCTGATTCTGACGATGCTTTACTACTTCAAAGTCTGGGTTTTCACGCCGATTCGCTTACTCCAGGCCGGTGTGCAACGGGTGCATAATGGCGACTTCGAGCACCCGATCCAGTTGCAATCGCACGACGAACTCGAAGAACTCGGCAACGAGTTCGACGCGATGACGGCACGCTTCAAAGACATTTACAAAGACCTCGCGCAACAGATCAACGACCGCAGTCGGCAACTCGTGCGCTCGGAACGCATGGTCTCGGTCGGCTTCCTTGCTGCAGGCGTCGCACACGAAATTAACAACCCGCTCCACTCGATCTATCTGCGTTCGGATTCGCTCGTCTCGCGGTTGGGCACGCTCACGAAGAACCTCGCCCCCGCCGACGCCACGGTGCTGACGGACTATCTGCGCGTCATTCAGCAGGAAGCGGATCGCTGCAAGCAGATCGTGAACAAGCTACTCGATTTCAGCCGGTCCGGCGAAGGTCGCCGCGATGCGACCGACATGGGCCGCCTGATTCAGGAAGTGATCGACATTGCCCGCCCGTTGCCGAACTTCGGCCGCAAGCGGATCGAGTATCAGCCGGTGTACCTGCTCGCGGAGGTTTGCCCCGGCGATTTGAAGTCGGTGGTATTGAACTTGATCGTAAACGCACTCGACAGTATGGACGACGACGGAGTATTACGCATCGCGGTGAGTCGCGTCGGCGAAGTGGCCGAGTTGCGATTCCAGGACAGCGGTTGCGGAATGACCCCCGAAGTGCTCGAACATATCTTCGAGCCGTTCTTCACGCGGCGACGCACGGGGAACGGAACGGGGCTGGGGTTGTCGATCAGCCACCAGATTATCGACCAGCACGGCGGCACGATCTCGGCCGCCAGCGATGGCCCCGGTCGCGGGAGTGCCTTCGTGATCCGCGTGCCGATGCGGGCCGCGACTGCGAAACCGGAGCCGACGGACGCGAAGAAACCGGAACCGATGCCTGCGATCGTGCCGCTCTGGCCGATCGCGAAGGCCGCCTAAACACTGCAATATCAGACGAATCACCGAGGTAGCGACGTGAACGCAACACCACAATTGAAACTGCGCATTCTCTTCGTCGACGACGAACCGCACCTGCGCGAATTCATGATGGCCGAACTGCCGCGACTCGGCCACGAAGTCACGGTCTGCGCCAACACGAACGCCGCCGTCGAAACGCTGAAACGCGCCACCTTCGATGCCGCCATCCTCGATCTGAAGATGGAAAACGACAACAGCGGGCTGCAAGTTCTGCAGTATCTGAAACAAGTTTCGCCGGATACCGAAGCGGTCATCATGACCGGCTACGCGAACCAAGAAACGACGCTGACGGCGCTGCGGCTCGGCGCGTTCGATTACCTCACGAAGCCGTGCAAACTCGCGGACATCGAAGGGCTGTTGATCCGCATCGGCGAGAAGCGCAAGCTGAAAAACCAGGCCGCCGCACTGCAAACCCGCGTGACGGCCGCCGAAGGCCCGTCGATGCTCATCGGCAACGGTCCCGCGATGGACCCCGTCAAGCGGTTCATCGACACCGTCGCGCCGACCGATGCCACGGTGCTGATTACCGGCGAAACGGGTACGGGCAAAGACGTCGTCGCCCGCTCGATCTTCATGCGTTCGCACCGTGCGGAGATGCCGTTCGTGCCGGTGAATTGCGGCGCGTTGACGCAGAACCTCGCCGAAAGCGAACTGTTCGGCCACCGCAAGGGCGCGTTCACCGGTGCCGACCGCGACCGAAAGGGCCTGTTCGAAGTCGCCAACGGCGGCACGCTGTTCCTCGATGAACTCGGCGAACTCGACAAGAATATCCAAGTAAAAATGTTGCGGTTCCTCGAGTCCGGCGAATTGCGACGCCTCGGCGACAGCGAACCGATTACCTCCGACGTTCGCGTGATTTGCGCGACGAACAACGACCTGCGTCGCCTGATCGCCGACGGGCAGTTCCGCGAAGACTTGCTCTATCGCTTGAATACGTTCCACATCCATCTGCCGTCGTTGCGCGAGCGTCCGGAAGACATTCCCGAACTGGCGCGGTTCCTGTTGGCCCGCGAAGCGAAGCGGCCACTCGAAACCGTCTCGGGTTTGCTCACCGCCGACGCGATGCGGGTGATGACCGCGTACCACTGGCAGGGGAACGTCCGCGAGTTGGCGAACGCGATGGAGTACGCCTGGATTATGTCCGGTGGGCAGCCGATCACGCCGCACCACTTGCCGCACGACGTGCGAACCGGCGCGATGAACCGCCCCACACCCGCGTACATCGCACCTGCCGTATTAGCCTTCCCGGGCATGATGAATCCTTCACCGACCAACCACTACACCGATTCGCCGACCACGCTGCCGATGCCGCGTGGGAAAACGCTCGAAGATGTCGAGATGGAGTACATTCTGCAAGTGTACGCAAAGAACGGGCAGAACAAGCAATCGACCGCCACCGAACTCGGCATCAGCCTGAAAACGCTGTACAACAAGCTGCACAAGTACGAAGAAGAGCGTCAGAAACGCGCGAGCTAAACGCTTACCCTTTGTACCCACGGAAGGTTTTCACGAGTGCCGCGAATGTCGTCGGCGGGTACTTCTGGAAGCCTTCCTCGTCGACGAAAAGATAGTCGTAGCGGACCGCCTGTTGGGCCGCGTTCACGTCGTCGCACCATTGCCGTAGGCGTGCCATCTTCGGCGGTACGTCCAAGTCTTGTAGGCCCTTCGTTTCGATGATGTACACTTCCTGGCTGCTCACTTTCACGAAGAAATCCGGATAGTAATTGGAAATGTCGCCGCTCGCCGTCACGTAGTCCAGCTTGAAACCGACCGCGAGGTAGTTCTTCGCGAACGAGACAATCTCGCCCGCGCAGCGATCGAGGAACGTCGCGAATTCCAGCTCGAAATTGCTGTCGCCGATGATGCGGTTGAACGCGCTGAGCTTCGGCACCGTGAACCCCTGATCCTTCGCCACGAACGGCCGCGTTTCGGAGAGTTTGATCGTCGTGCGGATTTGCGCCTGGCCTTTGTCTTGCACCGTCAGCGCGTTGATCGCTTTCTTGAACCCCTCGATCGTCGTTTTCGTCGCTTCCAACTCGGTGAGGTTGCGTAGCGTGTTCGGGTCTTCGAGGTCGATCGAGGCGTCGAAAAGATGGTCGCGGACGTACGCCTTCACTTTGCCGTAAAGCACGTCGTAGCCGCTGACGAGGTGAAGATCCTTCATGATCGTCTGTGCGAAAAAGCCGATGAGACTCCGCGAATCGGCGATGCCACTCGTATCGAGAATCGTCGTGTGCGTGAACTCGCCGGTGGCGACGTCCTTGAAGTCGATGGCTCGCTGTTCTTCGGCGGCAAACTGTTGATACGCCAGTTTGCCCAAACCGAAGCTCGCGGGTTCCAGCAAGTTCAGGTTCTTGTATTCTCGGTAGATTCGTGGCGACAAGATCGGTATCTCAATGTCGAGTGTCGCCAGGTCTTTCTTCGTTACTTTTTCATCTTCGATTTCGACGAGGAGCGGTGGGTTCGGGCCGCTGCCTTCGCCCATCGGTTTGCGTTCGAGAACGACGCCTTCCTTCTCGATCGACTCGACGAAGTCCATGAACGCGCTGGTGCCGATGACGCTGACGAATTCCGCATCGCGGCCCGGGTACATCTTCCTCAGTCCGCGGCCGAGCGTTTGTTCGGGCAAGATGTTGCTCTTCGCGGAGAAGGCACGCAGTCCCACGATCGTCGTGACGTTGCGAACGTCCCAGCCCTCCTTCAAAACCAACACCGAGACGATCGCTTTATACTTGCTCTCCATACTGTCGATGTCGTTCGCCTGTTTGCGAAGCTCGACCAATTCATCCTTGTTTTTGCCGCTCACACTCTCAGAAATTTCGCCATTGTTCTTGGTGTGAATCACCAACACGGCATCCTTCAATTCCGCATACATACTCTCCAAGTATGCCGCCACTTCGTCGCAGTTCTTGGTGTCGTCGGTCATCACGAACAAGATCGCTTTCTTGTTCTGCACGGCGTGTTGTGCGTAGGTTTTCTGCCACTCGATCACGCCGAGGTTCAGGTAGTCCGCGTAGCGTTCGGAGAACTTCGAGCTTTGGCGTTCTTTTAGCTTCGCACGGCTGGCGGCGTCGGGTAGCACGGGGTGCTTGACCACGTTCTGCGCGATCGCTTCCACCAGCGGATAATCCGACACGGTTTGCACGAAGATCGCGCCGTTGGTACTGCGGGGCGTGGCCGTCACATCGACTTGCAGTGCGAGCGATGCGCCCTTCTGTAATAGCCGATTATGAATATCCTGGATCGACTGGAACCACGCCAGTTTCGGGTCGTGAATGTGGTGTGCCTCGTCGTTCAGCACCGCCAGTTCTTCGATGTCGCGGACGATCATTCCGAGGTCGATCTTGCTGTCGGTCGTCGCCCCGCTCGGCCGTTTGCCGAGGTAATAATCCATCGTGTCGTCGTCGTCCGCCGTCGGTATCGTCTCGTTACCCGCATAGACGCGGTGAATGTTCGTCAGGAAGATATTGCCCGTTTTCCGCACGACGCGGACTTCGTCTTGCAGGTGCAACGTCAATTGAAAATCGTTCCGCCAATCGCGACCGTCGTAGCCATTGTCGGGCAATACGGGATCGTGAAAAAAGATATACAGTCCCTGAAAATCCTTCTTGATGCGATCCAGCACGATGATGTTCGGCGCAATCACGAGGAAATTCCGCGCGAGCGTCGAATCCGGCTCGTACAGTTTGTGGAAGAAACTCCATGCGAGTACGAGGCTCAATACTTTTGTCTTGCCCGCGCCCGTGGCCATCTTGACCACGAATCGTCGCCACGTCTCGTCGAACATCTTCGCCGATACCACGCCCGTCAGGTCGTACTTCATCAGGTCGTATTTGTCTTTGACGCCAATCGCATCGTAAAGATAAATGATCGTTTCGAGTGCTTCGCGCTGTGCGAAATAATATTGGAATTCGCTGAGATCCGCGCCCACCAAATGCGGCGTGCCGAACCACCACCGCAGCAAGCTCCGGCTCGTCTCGCTCGCCCCCTCGTAACCGCCCGTTCGCCACGCATGAACCTTCTCGCGCAAGTCCGTCACCAACGGCGGCATCAATTGCGAAGCGTGCGTCTCCCCATCGGCCGGAAACCACCGCACCCCCGGTAGCAAAATCGCATGTGGGTCCGTAGGAAACTCTTTATGCAACGCCATCGGTAACCTCGAAAATGATCGTCCACCCAGAATGCCCAGGGGTACGACGAAACTTCTAACCCTGGGCTAAGAGATCGAACTCCGTTGGGGTAAATGCATAGCCAATTCGGTACGGTTCAAACCTGGGTAGCGTCCTTCATTCTTTATTATTCTGGTAGCCGCAGGTCTTTAGCCTGCGTGACTTCCACCGTCAGCGACGGAGTGTCGTGGTGAGTCTTCGAAACACGACGTTTCCTGCGCCCGGAATGAACGTATTGTGCCGATTACGTCGCGTCTCGAAGACTCGCCACGACTGGTTTTCTAGGGTATTTGCCCCCGCGCAGGCTAAAGACCTGCGGCTACCAGAGAAGAAAGAACGAAGGACGCGACTGCTACGACAATTCGGTACCCCAACGGGGTTAAATCCTTCAGCCCAGGGTTAGACGTTTCGTCGTACCCCTGGGTCTTCGTTTCGTCGTTCGTCGTTCCGTAATCACCCGCGTTTCCCCACGGCTACGTCGACGATCGTCATCGTGTCGTTGCCGAAGATGTCGACGACTTTCACGGCGATCTTTACGCGCTTCTTGTCGGCGACTTCGCTGAACGCGCTCGTCAGTTCCAGCGTGCGGTCTTTCTTCGTGCGGAAGCTTTGCCATTCGTTTTCGAAGATGAAGTCGCCGGTCCATTTCTCTTCGATTTCGCCGCTGGCTTCGTCCTTGACGCGGACGATCTCGCGCTTGCTTTCGTAGTCGAAGTCGACGCTCCAATAGTCGATCCAATCGGTCCAATGTTTCGTGAGGATTTCCTTCGTGACGACGCTATTTTTGTCTTTGGAAATCTTGACGATCTGCCCTTTGTCGACGACGATCTTGCTCGCTTTGTCCTTGAGCGTGGCGGCGACTTCATCGGCGCGGCCTTGCGTGTAAAACACCGAGAAATCGGTCAGTTCCACCGCCACCGTCTTCCCCTTCACGATCGCCTTCACCTCGATGAACGCGACATCGTGGAACACGACCTGGTTCTTTTCGACGGCGCGCTTGTCGAACACCTCGGCGGGGATGAACTTCGGCTGAATGTCGATCCCCTTCGACTTCGCTTCCTCGAGCACGTTCGGGAACAGCCCCATCTCGAACTCGAAGCCGAGCAGATCGACCTTGGTGATGCGTTTCTGCTTGCATTCGAGGATGATTTCCTCGACGAGCAATCGCGACACCGGTAAATTGATCGGCCCGACGACGACCATTCGCCCCGCTTTTTTGCCGTGGAACGTCCGCAGGTTTTCGGACTTCTCCGCTTGATACGCGCGTAAAATCAGCGCCACGAAATCGGCTTCCTTCGCGGCAATCAGCGCATCGCGCTCCTCCGCCCGCAGCGTGTCGGCGGTGGCCATCCCGATGAAGTGCTGCCGCTCGTATTTCCCGAGGTTGAGAATCTCGAACGCGCGATACGTCTCGTCTTTCTCCCGACGCTGACGCTGCACGCCGATCAACCGCTTCCGCGTCGTATGAATCGCAAACTTGCCGAGGTCGGTACAAATCCACTTGCGATTGAGCTTCTCCGCCACCGCCGCCGTCGTCCCCGACCCGCAGAAGAAGTCAGCGACGATGTCGTTTTCGTTGGATGAGGCGCGGATGATGCGTTCGATGAGGGCTTCCGGCTTCTGTGTAGGATAACCGATCCATTCACTCTTAGATGATCCTTTGGACATACCACGAATGAAACTTATGTCTGCCCAAAGTGTTTGAGCAGGAGTGCCTTTTGATTCGTCCAAGTAGCGCTTCTCGTATACGCGACCTGATGTGGAATAAATCAGACGCCCATCTTTCTCTAAATTCACCAGAACGTCGCTTCTATAAGCCCAGTGACGGCCGCGAGGTGGATAACAACCTTTCCAATCGTAGTGGGCCTGTGTCCCCTGCCGATCTCCGGGCGCACTGATATCCGCCTTATTGAAACGCCTAGCTACGCCCTTTTCAATAACGTTGCCAAGCCGGTTGATTAGGCGCGCATTCGTAATTTCTTCATTTGTATACCATGTATCCGCTGTTGCATCACTCAGAGGCGTATAGACTTTGTTGAATATAGGATTTTCACCATTCTTGAAGTAAATGATGCTGTCGTGTACATTGCCAAACTCATCTGCGAAGCTTTGAGCGTCTTTACGTTTCCAAATGATCTCTGCACCGAATCGCTTTACGTCGAAGATTTCTTGTAAAGCCAACCTCATATATGCATTCACTCGCCAATCGCAATGCACGTAGATGCTCCCATCCTCGGCGAGCAGATCGCGCATGAGGATGAGTCGTTCGTAGATCATGCTGATGAACGAGTCTGCGCCTTTTCCCCAGGTGTCGCGGTAGGCGATTTCTTCGAGGATGTTGGGCTTTTTGGTGAAGGTGTCGTCGCCGATTTCGATGTCCATGCTGAAGTCGGCCCCGACGTCGAACGGCGGGTCGATGTAGATGAGCTTGATGCCGCCGTGCTTCTCGATCTCTTCGCGGAGCGGGCCGTTCTTGAGGCTCGAAAGGATCAGCTTGTTGTCGCCCCAGATGAGCTTGTTCGTCCACCCGGATAGCTGCCGCCCCCGCGAATCCATGTTGAACAGCGTCGGCTGTTCCTTGACCTTCTCCGCCCGCGGCTCGTCGACTTGCTCGATCACCTGGAACGGCAACACGACATTGCACACCTCGCCCGTTTTGCCATTCCAAACCAACTCGACCTCGCGCTTATCCTCGAACAACAAAAACCGATACTTATCCGGCAACGGCTTGTTCGCCTCCAGATACCGGTAGACATCTTGCTTCTCGGCAGCAGTCAAAGTGGCCATGAACGACGTCTCGGTAGGCGTTGAGAGTGACTTTAAGCGGGGTGATTACCGTTTTGTTATTTTTGTTAGCCCGACGCGCAAGCGAGGGGAACCCGCGTGACGGCACGCCATCGCAGAAACGACAGGTATCCCTCGCTAGCGCGTCGGGCTAACAAGAATGGATTGTCTGACCGGTAACGTCTCATTTCCGAAGTAATCCCTCGCTAGAGCCTGTTATGTACTTTCGCTCGCCAAATTGGCGATGCGGCGGAGCAACAGCCCTGCGAACGCGACCCAGTGCCAGCCGGCCAGTGTCTCGG
>JAYVXI010000262.1:0-11338 GCA_043785305.1 Limnoglobus sp.
CTCGTGTACTATCCGCCGTACCACAGCAAGTACAACCCGATCGAGCGGTGCTGGTCGATTCTGGAACAGAAATGGGGCGGCACATTATTGACGAGTGTGTGGGTCATGATGTCGGAGACGCATCGGATGAGATGGGAAGGGCAGCACCCGACGGTGCATCATGAGGAAGCGACATACCGGGATGGCGTTCGGCTGACAAAGGCAGAGATGCAGCCGATCGAAGCGCGACTGGAGCGTTCTGCGACTCTACCCAAGTACGACATCGTCATCCACCCCCAAAGCAGGTAAATCATGACATGCCTGACGCCTAATCGATCCGCCGTGTCGGGCGCATGGGATGGGGATCATCGAATCGGCGACGATTTGCGGTTGTTCACTGGCTCGGGTTCGCGCGGTGGAGGTAGCGAGTTTGCATCTTCGCGAATCCGGTTTGCGGCATCGAGAAGTTCATCGGTACGAACGGGGGCGGCCGGTTCGAGTGTGAGGTGAATGCGGCGGACGTCTTCGATGTGGAACGGGTAAAGTACCTCGAAGAAGAAGTCGATGCCGGGGTACTCGTACCATTTCGGTCGAATGCGGATACGTTCGACTTTCGGCTCGAAACCTTGGGCCACGGCACGGAACTCGTAGTGTCCCGGGTATTCCCAACGGGCATCGCCTGGGCTTGGACCCGCGGCCACGTTGTTCACGTACACTTGCGAACCGGGCGCATTGGTGTCGATGACGAAGCGACGCTCGACGCAGCCGCTGCTGAAGCAAGCGGCGAACGCGACGACGATTGCAAGTCGGTCGATTTTCCCTGTCATCCGAGATGGCCTCACACCAACGGTTACGCATCGCGTGCTAAGCTCTAACGAGGGTGCGGAATAATCGGAGTGCGCCAGTCCGTCAAGCGGGATTCGAGAATGATCGCGGCAGGTGTCGTTATTTTTCGGTATCGCCCATCGACTTACGGCAGAAGCCGTAGAATCTGATTAGAGATTCTGGAGGGTTGAGGACGTAATGATGTCGTTCGCGAAGATTCGTTATGCGTCCATCACGGATGTGGGCGTGAAACGAAGTCACAACCAAGACGCCTGCGCCGCGCAACCGGCCGCAGACGAAAACGTCTGGCGCGTGCAAGGGCACATTTTCGTCGTCGCCGATGGGATGGGGGGCCACGCCGTCGGCGAAAAAGCCAGCGCCAAAGCTATTCGCGACATCCCACTCACGTATTCCAAACACGTCGGCCAAGAAGGCGTCGTCTCCGCGATTCGCCGGGCCTTCACCGAAGCCAACGCCGACATCTTCGACATCGGTATCAAGAACCCCGAATTCAAAGGCCTCGGTACCACGACCACAGCACTGTTCCTGCGTCCCGAAGGCGCGTGGATCGGCCACGTCGGCGATAGCCGGGCATATCGGATTCGTAGCGGTAAAGTCGAACAACTCACGTTCGATCACTCCTGGGTGTGGGAAATCGCACGCCGTCAGGGCATCGACCCCGATCAACTCGGCGACTTCAAAAAGAACGTGATCGTTCGATCGTTAGGGCCAGATGAAGAGGTCGAAGTCGACATCGAAGGCCCGCATCCGCTGATTCCCGGCGACTCGTTCTTGCTGTGCAGCGATGGCCTCAGCAACGAAGTGACCGCCGACGAAATGGGGGCCGTCGTCTCGACGATGCCGCCCGAAGAGGCGGCAAAGTTCCTGATCGCACTCGCGAACGTTCGCGGCGGTCGCGACAATATCACGTGTTTGATCGTGCAAGTCCCGCCCGATGAAAGGACCGCAAGCAGCGCGAATATCCTTCTCGCGAAGGGACCGGGCTTTCTCCGCAAAGCACTCCGCGCGTGGGACCGGATCGTGCCGTGGTCGTATACATTCCTGCTGCTCGGCTCGCTCTGCGCCATGGCCGTGCTGATTTTGAAAAGCCAAGACCTCCCCGGTGTCGTCCCCGTGTTCTTCGCGGCAACCGTATTGATACTCGCGGGAATCGTCGGGCTAATACTGCACCTGAAACGCGGCGCACATTCCACCACCGATGCCACTTCGAGCAATAACAACGGCGAACTGCACGTCTATAAAGGCTACCAATTCGACATCGGCCAACCGCTGTTCGATCGGTTCGCTGCCAAGGAAGCGGAGATCAAGATCGAACTCGACAAGCGCCCGAACACGATCGACTGGAGCAAGTACCAGAAACTCAGCGATGAAGCCGCACTCAACCTCGGCAAATCCGAACCCCTCGCCGCCTTCCGCTACCGCTGCCTCGCGTTCCAACTTCTCGCAAGCGCCTACAACCAAGACCGCAACAAAGAAGAATCGTTCAAGCCCAACTGGGACAGCCAACACCGATAATGCAGAGGGATAATACCTCCCGCTGGGCGGCACGTACAACGACTTGGAGTGCGTGGCACGCTCGAACTTAATCCAGTGACGGTTACTTTTTTGAGGAATCGATCATGCGCGTCGTGCATTCAAAAAATCGCAAGTCGACACGAATCGATACAGACATTGCCGAACTGTTGCGAGAAGTTTCCGCCAAAAATCTGCGCGAACACGTGGAGATGCTCGCATTTCCACGACACTATGTTGCCGAGCGAAAAGCCAACCTCCGTGCCAGGGATCTTTTACTCCAGCGGCTGCGAGGTTTCGGGTTTTCGCCACGATTACAAGGAAGCTACGATAACATCGTGGTCACTTCAAACTGCGATATTGACGGGGCATTTCTCCTGTTCGGGGCACATTACGATTCCGTACCGGGTACGCCGGGAGCCGACGATAATGCGAGTGCCGTGGCAGTTTGCCTCGAATGCGCGCGGCTCATCGAAGCGAATGGCATCGACTCGATCATGATCGTCCTTTTCAATCGCGAAGAAGACGGTCTTTTGGGCAGTAGCGAGTTCGTCGCAGACCTTGTGGGCCAATCCGATATCACCGTCGAAGAAGCCCATATTTTCGAGATGGTGGGCTATACCAGTCGTGCCCCCGGTTCGCAAAAATTGCCGCCCGGCTTACCGGGAGTCACTGCGCCAGACGTCGGCGACTTTCTGGCACTTCTCGCTAACCGGCAGTCCAACGCGATTGCCGAGAATTTGCTCCAACTCACAGCGAGTTACGTTCCACAATCCCCTGTGATTGCCTTGAAAATTTACCTCGGTATCGAGAAGTACTTCGGACATCTCAATCGAAGCGATCACGCTCCGTTCTGGAAAGCGGGCATCCCATCGATCATGTGGACGGATACGTCGGAGTTTCGCAATCCGCACTATCATCGTGTCTCCGACACGGCCGATACGCTCGATTACGACTTCATATCCCAAGTAACGAAACTCGCACTCGCGCGAGCGGCATCCCGTGCATGGCAATAATATCTGGTACGTCGCACGACTGTCCCAGCTTTGGGTAAACTGGGGGTTGCCCGTCGGCTGGCGCACCCACACGAACGCGGTCAGTCAAAAAATCCGAGACGATCCGACGTAAGTCGACTTTTGTATCTTGCACGAACGTACGCAAAAGTGTCTCCAAATGACACAGAAATGTCGCGTCCGGCCGATTTTGTGTCGATGTTGGTCGATTTTCGGTCGCATTCGGTCGATTTTTGACCAGTATTTTTGGCTTATGCGTAATCGATGACAATTGGCGTAACCCACGATACGAGTTCGCGATACGGCAAAAACCCTCGAAACAGATCCGTAATTTGCGATCGAAAAGGGGCATTTTGAGACGCAAAAATGGCAAAAATACGGTTTTGGAACCTCCTCAATTGTGACTTACGTCGATTTTGGTCGACCGTAAACCCGTTGGGGACGCCACCGCCGTACATTTCGCGTAAGAAGAGCATCGGAATCCCGTTCTCTCGATGCGGAACGTCTCATGCAACAGATACTCTTTCACTTGCCGTTCACGTCGGGGTTTCGGCCACCGGACGGGGTGCCACTCTACGGCTTCGGCGCGATGCTGTTCATTACGTTTTTCCTGGTGACGATTTGGGGCGGTCGCCGTGCTGCGAAGGTCGGTCTGCCCAAAGATCGCCTGCAAGACATGGCAATTCTGCTGTTCCTGACCGGCATCGCGGGGGCACGGCTCGTTTACATGATCCAATACTACGACGAGCAATTCAAGGGACTGTCGCCGTTCATGCTAGTGGTCACGTTCTTTGAGATCTGGAACGGCGGCATCGTGTTCTACGGGTCGATCTTCGGCGGCGGGCTGGGCTACCTGATCTTCCGCAAATACGTGCTGAAGCGCCTGAACATCAACGGTTGGCAGCTCGCCGACGCGGTCGCGCCGATGCTCGCCATCGGCATGGCCGTCGGGCGAATCGGCTGCTACCTCAACGGCTGCTGTTGGGGCCAGGTCGCTTGCGAAGAATGCCAACCCGTGCCACTCTCGGCGCAGCTCGGGCAGTTCCCGCTGTTGGCATCGCACGCACGCCGACAGGTGACGTTCCCGCCCGGTGAGAAAGACCGTCTCCCCGAGATTCACGGCCTGCAAACGACGACCGGCTTCTCGCTGAAGCCGCGAGACACGCTGAATGCCGCCGACCCACGTGCGGTCATCGCCGCGATCGAGATCGGCAGTGCCGCCGAAGCCGCCGTGTTACAGCCTGGCGACCGGATTATCGAAGTCAACGGCAAGACGAATTTCATCGTGCTCGAAGTCTCGGGGGCTGCCGCATCGGTAGCCGAGGCCGAGGCAATCATCACCGCAAACGGTGGCAGAATTCTCGAATCCGGCGTCACCGCCGACGAAGGCAAGGAAGTGATTGCGGGCTACGACTCGCAGGCGGACGCGATGCAAACTCGCGCGAAGCTCGAGAAACTTCGGCCAACCGTCTCCGTGTTTTCGCACGATGGTTTATGGGAAATCATCCGCACGTGGCCGCGTGGCAAGTCTTCGATTGAACTCGTCGTGGAACGCAGCGGCACGAAGATTCCCGTGTCGTACACGCCGCGTACCGTGACGTTCTTCCCGACGCAAGTGTACGAAACGGTGAGTATGGTCTTGCTCACGTTTTTGCTCGTTTCGTTTCAAGCGTTTCGCCGGCACGATGGGCAAGTGATGGTCGGGCTGATGCTCTGTTACGCGATTCACCGGTTCATTAACGAAGCCATTCGCATCGAGCCAACCTACGCCTTCGGGCTAACGCTCTCGCAGTGGATCAGCGTCGGCATCTTCGCATCGGGGATATTGCTCGAGGTGTATCTGCGCTGGTCGCAACCGAAGCTCCCACCCGGCGAGCACCCGTTGGGTTACGGAAAGACCGTGATCGCCGCGCCGGAATAAGAGTGGTTTTGGTAGCAAGTGCAACCTTCGATTTTCCTTTTCCGGTAGCCGCAGGTCTTTAGCCTGCGCGGGGGCAATGACCATTGAAAACTAGTCGCGGCGAGTCTTCGAGACGCGACGCAATCTGCACAATTCGTTCATTCTGGGCGCACGAAATGTATCGTTTCAAAGACTCACCACGACCCTCAGTGAACCATACCGAAAGGCGTTACTTCTGCAAAATCGGCAGGTAGTTGTTCGGCAGTTGCAAGATGATGCAGGCCATTGCGGTGGCGTACGAGGGGCCGTGGCCGAAGTCGGCCCAGATGTTTCCTGGCCCTTGGCTGCGTGCGATTAGGTCGTCGCGAATCGCGGGGAACCACTCCGCCCACGCGGTGCCGCCGACGGTCCACATCGCGAGTGCGGCATAATAATGTGCGTAATAAAAGTAGCGTTCGCTCGCCATGTCGTTGAAGCCACGCTTGGCCGGGACGAACCGTTTGAGGTACTTCACGCTTCGGTCGATGACGTCGCCTTCGTAGATTCCCGCACTGAATAACCCGACCAACGCCGCTGCCGATCGGGGGAACAACGAACCCTGGTTCGTGCCCACCATGTAGGTGTAACCGCCGTCGTCGAGTTGGCACCCCTGGATGTATTTCACGCCGGCATCGATCGTCGACTTCGGCACGAACAACCCCGCATTGCGTGCGGCCCGGAGCGCCATCAGTTGCGCGACTGTCACCGAGACATCGGCTTCGCTCGGTCGCGGATCGTACCGCCAACCGCCGAGTTTGTTCTGCGAACGTACGATGACGGCCGTCGCTTTTTCGAGTGCATCGCGGAGCCGCCGTTGCCGGTTCGCGGTCGGCATCATCCCGTAAAGTTCGGCGAGGAACAGCGTGGCGAACCCGTGCTGATACATGCCGCCACCGTGCTGGAACGCATTTTCGCCGCCGTTGATGTAACCGACGGGACTGCCCGTTGCGGACTTCACCAGCAGGTAATCCATCGCGCGGCTGACGATTTTGCCGTACTCGCCACGCCCCGGTTGGTGCCCGCCCGCCATAAGCGCCAGCCCCGCGAGGCCGACGATGGCAGCGTTCGGCCCCGAGTTATCGTCGTAGGAACCATCGTTGCGTTGCGAGCGGGCGAGGTACGACAGCCCGCGATTGATCGCGATCTGCGTTTCGGTCGTAATGAGGTCCGTCGGTGCGGGCATCGCGCCGTCTTGCGCGTGGCCAATCAGCGCGACCGTCGCGCCGACACCGCCGAGCAATGTCGCACGCGCAAACCCACGGCGAGTGATGGCGTTCGGGTTCACTTCTTCGCCTTCTTGTCTTTTTCGGAGATCGCCGAGTAGTATTGCGGCAACAGATCCTTGTACTTCGACAGATACTGTTCGCGGAAAAACTGCATCATCTTTTGCCGCGGTTGTTCGGGGAGATGTCCCCAAAAATCTTTCGCGATCGTTTCCGCAAGTGGCAACATCGGTGCACCCGCTCCGGATTTTTTGTCGCCGGGTTCCGCACCGCTCATCGGCATCGGTTGCCCTTCGGGCATCGGCTTCCCTTCGGGCTTCGCGCCTTGCGATTGACCATCGCCGGGCATCGGTCCGTTCTCGGGCTTTTCGGGTTTGCCGCCCTGTGGGCGAGGTCGTCGTGGCCGATTGCCTTCGCCACTTTTCGGCTGACCTTCGCCCTTGTTTTTCGGTGGCGGTGGCGGTCCATCGTTCGGCATCGGCGGGGGTGGCGGCGGTGGGTTCTGGCTATTCATCGGTGGCGGATTTTCGAGTAGCTTAATCAGTGTGTCGATATCGTCGGCAACCTGCTTTTGATCCTTCCGCGTTTCCTCGCTGGTGTCCTGCCCCGACAGTTTTTCGCCGACGGCCTTCGTGCCTTTCACGATGCGATTTGCCACCGATCCGACATCGTCGCCTTCTGCGGGAACGATGTCCACTTCGGGTTTCGGCAGCGCCTTCGCGGGTAAAATCACACGCGGGATCGGCGGCGCGATGCCAGCAGTCAGCGACATCGCACTGACAGTCATGCCAATAATTACACACAGGAAACGCATCATGGTTGCTCCTCGGTGCGCTGAAACTGGGCGGCAAGTTGCTCGAAGAGTTCGGCGATTTCTTTCTGCGATTGTTCCAGGCTCTTCAACTCCGCGACTTCGTCTTCGGTCCACTTCTCGGCGTCGGGGTGCGACTTCGCGAACTCTTCGGTCATCGCATTGACTTCCTTTTGCCAATCGCGAAGCGCCTTGAGTTGCGCGAGCGGGGGCAGGCCATCGCTCGGCGGTGCGCCTTCGGCAGAGGGCGGTTTCGCATCGCCGTCTTTCGGTGGCGGGGCCGCGGCCATCGGTGGTTTCGGCTTGTCAGGCTCTTTTAGCGAATCGACGATTTGTTGCAAACGGCGTAGCGCGAGTCGCATCGGGCGACGGGCGTCTTCGTCGGCGGCGCGTTCGGTTTCTGGCTCGAATGCGAGCGGATCGGCAGTGAGCGCATCGGCTTTGCGCTCTTCGATTCGCGTCGCTGCCTTCGCCATACTCTCGCTGGCCTGTCGCAGCATTCGCTCGAAGACTTTTTGCTTTTCGAGTTTCGTTTCGGCAAAGTGTACGACTTCGGCCGCGAGTACTTTTTGCTGATCCGCAACTACCGACAAACTGGCGACAATCGGCCGTTCCCACTTCTTGGCTTTCGCGACCACATCGGTCAATCGCTCGGACTCGGCGACGGCGGCCTTCTGCTTTTCGAGGAACGCCCGAAGCGGTTCGACGAGTTGCTCGCGCTTCTCGCGTTCGAGTTGCTCGGCATCCTTGGCACGTTCCGTATCGAGCGATTGCTTCGCATCGTCGAGCCGGTCGAGTGCATCGTTGAGTTCCTCCTTCGGGGCACGTCCCTCGTTGAGTTCGTCGCGGGCTTGCTGCATATTCTCAGTCGCTTTTCGCAGTTTCTCCGCCGAATCGGTTGCCCCTTCGCGTTGCAGTTTCCGCGACAGTTTCTCGACGTTTTCCGATAACCGATTCTGCTCGTCGGCTAATTTTTTCAACGATTCCGCTCGCTCGGCGGGGTCGGCCTTGGCACCCGCTTCGGCGATCTTTTTCGATAGCTCCTCTTGTTGTGCCGTCAGCGAATCGATCTCGGCCCCTTCCTGTTTTCGCTTCTTCGCAAGCTCGTCGACCGATTCCGCTTTCTCGTCGGACAGTTCCTTCGTCATCTTTTCCAAACGATCGACGGCCTTCTGTGCGGCCACTCCCGCTTCGCCCGGACGGTTGCGACGTTGGGCCTCGGCGGCGTTCCGAAGGTCGTCGGCCAGCCCGCGCTTCCCCGCCGTCTCCGCCGCTTTATCGAGTGCCTTGGCCTCCGCCTCGGCTTGTTTGGCTTTCTCGCGAAGTGCCGATGCCTCCGGTTGCGATTTCGCATCGCGGCTCTTTTGGTCTGCGAGCGCGTTCAATGCCGACGCCTGTTGGCGCTTCTCTTCGGCGATCCGTTCGGTTTTGGAAATCGCCTTCGCACCATCGCTTGCCGCTTTCTCCAACTCGGCCGCGGATCGTTCGATCCCGGCGCGATCTTGTGGCGTCAGCTTGTCGATGGCTTGGCCGGCCGGTCGGCGTTCGGCTTGCTTCGCGGCATCCGCCACGGTCCGTTCGATGGCGTTCTTCAGCGTGCGAATATCGCTGCGGAGTTCGTTCGCGCTCGCCCACGGTTCGAGGTCTTCGATGGCCGCATTCAAACGGTCGATCGCCGCTTGCTGATTCTTCTTCGCGGCCTCGATCGCTTTGTTCGCGGCGGGTGTTCCCGCCGTGCGTTTGGCGTTTGCGATCTCGGGTTCGATCGCTTCCATGAAGCGGTTGTCGAGTTCTTCCATCGTGCGGGTCAGCGATTCGACTCGCTCCGTGGTGGCGGAGTTCGGCAATGCGTTGCGTCGAACGACATCGCCCAATCGCTCGGTTTTGGCTTTCAAACCCGCACGCGGATCGGCAACGGGGGCACGTGCCACACGCTGTGCTTGTTCGGCGCGATCGAGCGGATCGGTGGCAGGGAGTGCCTTTTGGGCTTCGTTTAATTTCGCGTTCGCATCGAGTTGCAAGTCGCGAACCCGCGCCAATTCAGGGCGAAGTGCGACGATTTCCCGTTGCAGCCACGCCTTCATCGACTCTGCGGACAAGATGCGAATTTCGACTTCCTGGCTTCGGCCTGGCGCTTTGTCGATCGAGTAATCGTCCCAGTCGGTCGCCATTGCTCGCAGGAAAATTACGTCGCCATCGGTGGGCGGTTTGCTGGCGGCATTCGCGAACTGTGCGATCGATACCACGCGCTCGTCTTCGAGAATCTGCGGCTGCGGGCGAATTGCCGCCGTAACGGTGCCGACCACCGCTTGTAGCGTGTTCGCGTTGCGTTCGGCATCGATTATCGGCCAGACGCGATACGGTTCCTCGCCGCTACGATGTTCCCAGTTCAGTTGGCGGACGGCAAACGTGCGGTCGTCGGCACGGGTGCGAACGAGCAATTTCGACGTGGGAAGCAGCAACAACGGATCTTGCCCCGCACGCGGTTTGTCGATCGTCACCATCGGCGCGGGGTCGAGTGAGGTCGAAATTTCAATGAGCCGCGTACCGGTGAGGCCGCGTTCGTCGGTGAAGCGGAGTGCGTAGATTCCGTTGAGCGGCGGTGCAAAATCTGCTTGCATCTGTTGGCCTTCGGCACCGTGAATCGAAAGCGGAATCTCTTCGAGGAAGCGATCCGCGATGAGTGGACTGCCGACCATCGCGAACGGGTTCGTTGCCGCAATCGGCGCGATCGCGGCGGCCACCTGGTTCGCGAAGGTGTCGCCTTGGTAGTGCAGCACAGCCGTGCGTAATCGCCGATCCGCCTTCGCACGAAGCTGAATCCGCGTTCCTGATACGCCGGTGACGATGCCGGTGCCATCGGGTAGGTCTTGCGCGGGCAGCCCCGTGTAGCGTGGGTACGTCAGCCGGATTTGCGGAGTTGGCCGTCCGTCGAGCAACATTAGCTTTGGTGGCGAAACGACTTCGATACGTTGCCAAATGCTTGCGGCATCATTCGCGGTCACCTGAAATTCGAACGTCTCCGACACGCGATCCGGCCCGAGAACGACGCGACCGTTCGCAGTATCGCCCTCGATAATCAACGGCACGCGCTCGGTTTGAATCGTGCCGTTTGCTGCCCGGAGTTGAATCGCGGCATCGTCGGGAATCTCGCCGCGGACGCGGAATTGCACCGTCAACGACTCGCCGCGTGCGAGCAACGGGATTGGTTCGAGGAGTTCGAGCGTCGTGCGCGGTGGCCATGCGTGTTGGCCGTACGGGTCGAACAATCGCGCCCCCGCGTGTGCCGCACGATTGCCGTAAACGAGCGTCACCACGCCGAGTGCCAGCAAGCCCACGAACATCAGCCCGAATGCCCGCCACAGTTTTCCCGTGGGGATAATCGACTGCGTATCGCAATCATCGGCGAGGTGTTCGGCTCGCTTCATTGCGGCACGTCGGAACGAATTTTCGCCACGGTCGCGGGGCGTCTCCGTGCGATCTTGGAACGACACCGCACTCGCGAGCGCATCGTTGAGCGACGGGAACCGCGATTCTAAAATGTGCGCGATGCGGAGTGGCCGCACCGACTCGCGACTCGGCCGCACGATGCCGCGCACGAACAGAACGCCACAGCCCACAAGTAGCGTCAGCAGCCCGATGGCACGCAGCGAAGCGTGGAGATTGAAGCTAATATCGAGTACGCAAATCAGCGCCAGAACGAACCCAAACCAGGCGATGAACGCGAACGTGCCCGTGAATACGCGAACCAATCGTCGCGTCGTTCCTAATGATCGCAATCGCTCGGTAAGCGGCGGTGCAGCATATCCCGGCGGTCGAAGAACGAGGGGCATCGGCGATACTCCCAGAGCGTTAGCACCTAAATCGAATTCACTGTCCAATTTGGGCTGCGATCGAAAACAAAAAACAAAACATTAACCGCAGAGCGACTGTGTTCTTTGTCAAGTCGCTTTTAAGCGATTCCGAGGCTTTGCTTTTGCCAGGGTGTTTGGGTTTTGACGATGGCGTTCAGTGT
>JAYVXI010000263.1:0-30727 GCA_043785305.1 Limnoglobus sp.
CGACCCCTTGCGGGGAATCGGCTCAGAAGCGACTGTGCATCCACATCGCGACGGAAAGCGCAACTTCAAAACTGGCGCGTCGGCCTAACAAAACGTATCGAATCACCCTGCTCGAAGTCTCATGAACCCGACCCCTTGCGGGGAATCGGCTCAGAAGCGACTGTGCATCCACATCGCGACGGAAAGCGCAACTTCAAAACTGGCGCGTCGGCCTAACAAAACCGAACGGACTTGACAATTCCGTTCGCCCGATACGCTTGCTTGCGGTGCAAGCAAGCATAGAATCTCCGCGTGATCCAGCGACATTCGAGTGGAGTTGGCTGCGCAATGACCACTTCAGAAACGACTTTCGCACCACGATAATTCACACAGGTGTCGTGTTTCACGAAGGGGTGCTCGCCAGCGACAAGGACACAGGCCCTTTCCGAGTCCGCGCGTAAAGGAGGCGTCACTTGTTTTTAACGAACCCGCGTCGAGTTGCACGCGGGTTGAATCTCCCATTTACTGTCTGCCATCACCACCGCCCGCGCCACCTGGACCCATCGGTCCGAAACCGCCGACACCCGCTCCGCCGGTCGTCGGATCGGCCGCCGAGGCGTTCACGGGAATATCCCCCCCGTTGACGCGGACGTTCGACATATATTGCACCCAACCCTCGGCGAACTTCTTGAAGGCGAGTTTGTCGATTTCCGTCGGTTTATCCTTATCCATTAGGTTGAAACAGCGGGCGAATGTCGTCAGGGTCAATTCGGAATCGAGCGGCAAATCGCGCGGCATCCGACGGAGTTCCGCATAGAATTTTTGCATCCCATACATGCGATCGCGCGAGAGATAGTACAAGAGCGACCACGACGTCACTTCTGCCTTCTGTTCGAGTTTTTCGCGGGTCATGCGTCGCGCACCGGCATCGACCACCGGAGCGGGCGCACTCCCCATCGGGCCGTTTTGGCCGCCCATTGGTCCCATAGGCCCGCCGCGCCCCATCGGCCCGCCTGGACCCATCGGCCCACCCGGTCGCGGACCCGCACCGGGCTGGTTTGCCGTGGCGGGTACCATCGTGGGGTCGACGTCGAAACCTTGATCGATCGCTGCGAAGTACCGATCCGTAATCACATTCCGCAACAGCGTTTCCGCAGAAGGGTTCAGTTCTTTTCTCGCAATCATATCGCGATAGATGCGATGCAAAATGTAGTTCGGCGACCCGTGCCCGGTGGCCAGACCGATCGCCATCGCACTTTTGTTGCTCTTGTCGTCGCGGATGAACAGAGGGCCTTTGGGGTGGTGGAAGAAACTCGCCGTGCCGCTGTCGACCCACTTCGGCAGGATTACGTTGCGCGGGAGCAGGCCGCTGGCCACGAAGAGTTGCCGCGATCCTTCCCGGCTGATTGCCGCATGATCGGCTTCTTCTTCGAGGGCTTTATCGACCAGTGCGTACGTCATCATCCGTGCGACTTCGACCGGCGTTTGCGCTTGTCCGACTTTGACGATCGGTGCCTTGCCGCGAAGCAGTTCGTCGCGGCTCCAGCCGACTTTGTACTGCGACTGTGCCACCTGATTGAATGAGGAGCCGATGTCGTCCATTCGCTCGGGAGAGATCACGATGACGTCGTTCGCGGGCGAATAAAATGCATCGGATTTAATCGTCAGGCCATCGAGTGCATCGCGCAAGCGAATCATGTCGGTAGAGCGGTCCGCGAGGATCGTCACGATCCGCTTATCGGGGATGGTGAGCGCGATCCCTTGCATCGCATGCCATAGGTAAAACGCCTTGAAGTTTTTGTCGAGAAGTCCCAGACGACGATTGATGTCTTCGGGGTTGATCTGGCCTTCGCCCCAATACACGAGCGAATAGTGTTTGCCTTGCGTAGTACCCGATGCACCGAGTTTGGACTTCCACTCGTCGGCGTCGTCGGCTTGAGTCGGCATCGCGTTCAGTTTTACCGAAATCTGCTTGTAGGCCTTGGCAAATTCGATCACCTTCGTCGGCGGCGCGATGTCTTTACGAACGTCGATCAACTTCACCATGTCGTCGGCATATTTCAACGCATCATCGACCATGCCTGCCGCAAGGGCATCGGTGCAGATGTCGTAAATCCCTTCAAAGTTCCGCTTCGTCGACCAAGCCGTCCAGGCATCGCGGATGTTCCTTTCCAGCGAATAGTTGTGGATCGGGTAAAGCTGGACCGAGGTGTTGTCTTGGTAGATGTACGTCGAGCCGAACTTGTTTTTGACGACCAGCCATTGCGGGTTCGTGTCGGGTCGGAACGACTTGTCCGGGTATAACAGCTTCTTTTGAATCGAAGTAAACGGCACGACGACGACGACGGACTTATCGAGGGTCGCTTTGGGTGCGGCCGCACCCGGTTGTCCGCCCGGCCCCATCGGCCCCATACCGCCCGGACCCATCGGACCCATCGGCCCGATACCGCCCGGACCCGTCGGCGGGCCACCGGATTCGCTACCTTCGCCTGACCCTGCAACTCCCGGTGCAACGGCGGAGCCGCCTTCGAGAATCACTCGGATGACGATGTAACCCGGTGTTTTCACGTCGCTACTTTGCGCGATGGCCACCGCCGATGAGGCGACGAAGATCGCACCGAACGTCAACAGCCATCGTTTCATGATAATCTCCGTGATAAATTGCGATGTCGTTTATGATGGCAGGAAATCGATTCGACTGCAATCGTCAGTTCGACCGATTTCCCGGATTCAAAACGCTTTCCTTGACATCGATAAACAGTTGCGGCTGCGTAACCGGTCGATCTTTCTTCCAACTGACGATGGAATCGAGGTTCGGTGCAGATTGGCCGATCCCGCTACTTAACTTCTCGATTGGCGTGAGCAGCTTATCCGTTGCCACAGCGACGAGCGAACCGATTTTCTGAGCGTTTCGCTGTGCCGACGGCGTTTTCTGCCAGTCGGCGAGTGCGGTCGCAATGCGTGCCGCGTACATTTTCCACTGAATCGACTTGTCCGTATTACTACCTGCCTTGATGACGGCAAAGTGATAAATTCCCGTCGCGATGGCGTCGAGTTGCACGTCGAGATTCAGCCCCTTCGGGTCGTGGATATTCGCCAGCCCGATCACGGCTTCCGCACTTTCGTCTGGCCCCGGCACGAAGTTCAAACTCGTATCCATGACCGCAATTTTCGCGAGCGTCATCAACGGGCGAACGGTTTTGCCATCGGCGGGATCGACGAACTGCGGATACCGACACTGCGCCAATGCCCGAATCGCAGCCCGACGGTAATAGCGAATCGTCGCCGCCTGCTCGGCGCTCAGAGGATTCGATTGCAGTTGGCCGGCAACGGGTGGCGCGGCTTTGGGTTCGACGGTTTTCGCGACCGGTGCTTTCGGATCGACGGGGGGTGCGACCGGTGCTGCGATGGGCTGAGGAGCCTTCGGTTGTTTACCGTACGGTCGATCGCGAGCAATGACCGCCTCTAACGCCGTCACCAGTTGCACCATCTCGGCGTCTTTGATCGTGTGAAGTGCATACCCCGTCGCCCCGCTCGCTCGTGGGATCGCTTCGTATGCGGCGATCAACCCTTCCGCAGCGCGAATGACGTAAATCAACACTTCCGGCGGGGTTGCCGGGTCGTTCAGCATCGAAAGCAACATGGGGAAATGTGCGGGGGCACCCGACTTCGCTGCGATGGCCAAAACGCGGGCCGCATTGAGCCGAATGAAGTTCGGCATCGTCGGAGTCAGTACGTCTTTGAGAGCCGCATCGACCGCAACGCCGAAGCCTTTGATGTAATCAGCCTGATCGACGTTCAAGCGGGAATTCAGAGTGGGCGTCAGATATGGGACCAGAATAAACCGCTCGAAGTTCTCCAATTGCTGGTGAATACTCTCCGCGTAGACCGCTGGTTTGAGCTCGCCCTTGGTGTTCTCGACGGGGAAGTAATATCTCGAGTCGGTAATCGGGTAGATGAGCGATTTTGCCATCAGGTTCATCGCCTCCTGATTGGCCTTCTCTTCGGGCGGATTTTTCACGATCCGCTTGCCGTCCCGCATATCGATGACGTTCGCACGCACGGCCCCCGCGTTCGGAGGATCTTTCTTAAAATCGCTCGGCTTCGCCGCCTGACCACTCGTACGACTGTTGGAAAACAGCATCGAGCAGATCAGAAACGCAGTCGCGGCAACCATCGCACGGGTTCGGACTTTCATCGGCGGTACCTTGCAAAGACATGTGAGACGACCGGATTTACCGATAACAACATTACGTTCCGCCACGCGATCCGTTGGCAGCGAACCGGCGACCGTAACGCACTATTCAGTTCAGGCTATCACCGCAGTCGTGCCGAAGCAAGCCGCACAATACAAGCAAAGCGCCGGACTCGCAAAAATTCACCGCCCTATACGGCATTGGACGATCGCGCTGACGTGGAACAAGTTGTTTCAGAAGTCGTGCGTTTACAGGCGAAAAGAAGGGTTCCGTCCGAATGCCCCCGCCTGGATTCGAACCAGGGACCCTCGGTTTAGGAAACCGATGCTCTATCCCCTGAGCTACGAAGGCTGATTTGCGGATACTTCCAGCAACACAATTTGTCAGTCTCTCAGAGTATCCGAAAACCGGGCCTGCGTGAAGGGATGACTTCGTGTGGCCTTCGGTAAAACTAATTCGCTGCTCGGCGATCCGCAGTGTTGGGCGGAGTTGTCAGGTCGACCGTGACAATCTCGCCAGCGCGGAAGATCACCTTTTGCGTCAACTGTTCGGGGCGACCGTCTTTCATCGTTTCGAGTGCCATCGTGTACGAGAAATCGCGACCGGCTGGCACCGCGGGCGTCGTGAACTCGCGTACGGTGCCGTTCGATTCGTTCTTCCGGTTGTCGATGTAAAGCGTGGCATTTTCGGGCACTTTCACGGTGATGCGGGCACGTTCCGAACTCGGCATCGTGACTGGTGCCGTCGGTTTCGATGTCGGGTACGCCCCGGATTTCACGGTCGCTGTCGGCGTGCTGTTGTTCGTCTTCGGTGCGACCCCGAGAACGAGATCGTTGAACTCCAAGTTAGCCGTCTTGCCGGCTTGCACGTTCACTTTTTGCGTTTCCGAAAGCGTGCGGCCACCGCGTTCGTATTCGACGCGGAACGTGTACGAATACTCGCGGCCGGTCGGCAATTCCGGCGTCACAAACGACCGTTCTGCGCTCGTCAACGTCAGCGGGCGACCTTCCGCGAAGAGCTTGGCATCGGCGGGCAGTTTCACGATCACCGTGGCGCGACTCGAAACGGTACTGCCCGGTTGGGGCAACTGGTTCTTCATGTAATAGCGTTCGTCTCGCACTTCGGGTGGAGGAACAACCATCGGCGTGGCATACGGTGCCCCATTGTTGGGCAAGTTCGGGTTCGGAATCATCGCATCGGGCGATGTCTGATAGCCCTGCCCGGAAGGCGTTCCTTGGTAAGTCATCGGTCCGGATGGCATTCCCATACCCGCGCCGAAGCAACCGGATGATACGATTGGCCCGCTGTAATATGCGGGGGACGGCGTGGCGTACGGGCTGCCATAGTCCATCATCGGTGCGGAGTTTTCCATCCCACCCCCGCTACACGAAAAGCTCGGTGCATAGGCCATTCCGCCGTTGCAGGAGTAGCTCGGCGCGCCGTTGCACGAATACGCAGGAACGCTGCCGTTACATGCATAAGAAGGGGCGTTGCCGTTGCACGATTGGCCCGAACTGTAACAGCCGTTGCCGCGACCGCTACACGATCCGTAGCACGAACCGCCGAAGCTGAAGAACGCACGAATGCGGCCACCGAAGAGACCCTGACACGAGCCAGTGCCACCGGAACTGCGGCTTTCGCCGGAGTCGTAACAGCCTCGGCTCTGGATGAGATCCCGAAAGTAGCCGTTGAACTCGGGGGCTTGGGGCGCGGTCGTCAACGCGGTCATTAGGACGATGCTGTACATCGGAGTTTACCCTTTACGGAAGTGCCCGGCCCAGCGAACGCGGGAGTCTGCGGCACCGTTGACGGAAAGGTAAACCCTAACGGTCGGTCCGTCAAAACAACGTGAGGCAAATTTGACAATCTAGGTAGGTCGCGCGCAGTTGACTCCCGCGTAGTGAACACAAAAGTTACAATCGATACATTCGCAACTGCATGTGGGGTGACGAGCCACGGGCTTGTCCCGGTGTGAGACGATGGCGACAGGAAGTTGCCAACTTCACGTCACCTGGGGGTTCCCCTCGCTTGCGCGCTTGCGCGTCGGGATAACAAGACCGTTTATTGAACCTGCCACCTGCTGTTGACCGATTGCCTGCGTCGCGTTATGGAACGGATTCTGGCGTGAATTGTGTCGAACGTGGGGGGTGTTGCCGTGGCGAGATCGTTACTGCGGGTGGTGGTGGCAATGGCGGCAACGCAGGTTCTGGTTGGCTGCGCAGGTACGTGGGACACGATCACGAGCCGACGGTTCCGTAAAGAGCCGTTCCACACGATGTTCAAAAGCGAAGACCCGATGACGGTCATGCGCTCTAGCCCCGAAGGCGACCAGCGTGCGAAAGCGATGCGAAAGCTGAAAGAACCGGCCTTATCCGGGAACGCGCAGGATCAAGAACAAGCGATCGAGTTGCTATCGCAAGCCGCGACGTCGGACCCGAGTCCCGTCGTGCGGGTGGCGGCGATCGATGCGCTCGGGCGATTCAAGGACGAACGCGCCGTGCCGATTTTGACGGCGGCATACCACCAATCGAGCGGCTCTGCGATCAAGCCGAAAGCCGTCGATCCGGCCACGATCACGCAAGTCGGTGCCGGTGGGCGACCGCTCGGCATGTCGCTCGATCGCATGTCGTTAACGGGGCCAACGGGGTTCGCACCGGAAGTCGTGAGCATGGTGCGTAGTCGCGCCGTCGAAGCCTTAGCGAACACGGGCCGTGCGGAAGCGGTGCCGATTATGACGCGAATTGCAGCCGGTACCGACGATTCGGCTGCGGACCGCGATACTCGCCTCGTTGCCGTACGCGGCCTAACGAAACTTCGCGTTCCCGAATCGGTCGCCGCGCTGACGAAAGTATTATCGGCAGAGAAGGGCAAAGACCCCGCACTCGCGGGGCGAGCGCACGAGTCTTTGGTAAACCTCACGGGGCAGTCGATGCCAGCCGAACCGGAAAAATGGGAGACGTTGGTCCGCAGCGGGAATGTCACAATCGCACCGCCACCGACCACGATTCAGCAAGTCGGCGCGATCCTCAGCGGGAATTGAATGCGATTTATTCCCCGAAGGTTACGGGTTCAAGTGCTCGGTCGCCGACAGTGAGTGAAGCCCCTCGCATGGTTCCATCATGTGCTATGTGAGCGATCCTTTCTCTTCCCGAAGTCTCTCGACTTCGACTACCTGAGAATCGCTTCGTAGCGGAAGTCGTGAGACTCCGGATCGCAAACAGCGCAACTTCAAAACGCGCAAACGGGGTTCGATCCCATAGCCAGGGTGAGATGTTTCGTCGTACCCAGGGTGCAATGACACTTCCTTAATTCTACTGTATCGTCAGCGTATTGGCTCGTTCTTCAATGGTGGCGGCAGGCAGCGCGATCATCGGCACAACGGCCGAGCACCCATTCTGGGTCGTGGGCAAAGGCTGGATCAACGCCAACGAACTGGACCCGGGCGACACGCTCATCGGCAAAGACGGCCAAACTGTGGTGATTTCGCGCGTGGAGGATACCGGCGAGTGGGCCACCGTGTACAATATGCGCGTCGCCGACTGGCACACGTACTTCGTCGGTGCCGCCGAGTGGGGCTTTAGCGTCTGGGCGCATAATGCGGAGTGCGTAGTTTTAGGCGTATGGATGACCTCGCGTGTTATTCCCTATGCAGCAAAGTTAAATGCTCTACTCGGGGCGGGATTCGCACGTACGATCAAGATTGCGAATCTTATGACTTGGTCAGTAACAAAAAACATTAAATGGATAAAAGAACAGATCACAAGGGGAGAGACATTCAGAGTTATCGGCAACGTCAAGGGGAATTCGTCTAAATTCTTTAAAGCAGAACTTATTGAGCTGAAAAAGGCGGTGGCAAGTGGAAAATATTCTCGAAAACTGCTTGGGACAACGATGATATATGGTGTGCGGACAAGAATTTATGAGTATGCGCCGATTTTAAAAAGAATATGACGGCCGGATGCACAATGAGGCGTGATTCTTTAATATTTAGAGGCATGCAAATGGTAATAAATCGCAACAAAAATGACTTAGACTATTCTAAGTTTCTAAATCCGATTTTAATCCACTTCGCGTTTTTGGTTAGCGACTATGGTTTTCAAATGGGCGTTCCCCGAAGTAGTGGCCGAGAATTTATCATTGACTTCGTTAAACCGGCAGTAGGGGTTCTAATCACCTGTGAAATTCAATCTTTACCTGTATTAAGTGTGTACTTGACTTCAGGTGAGAATATTTTGTACCATCCTTTAAGTTCAATAAGTAAAGTGCAACTCAAGCACCATTACGCACATATTCAGCACAACTTTACAACCGAAGACGCATATGCCTGTGCCTTTGATTTGTGTCTAAAAGTGCATGCGGACCTACTGCGGCAGTACGGTGAAAAATTTCTCCGCGGCGACCCATCTGATTTACATGGTGTGAGGCCTGGACAGTATAACGTGACACGTCGTAAAAAGTAGTTAATACGTGAGCACAATGAGAAGGGCGAAGTCTCATTGCGGCGGGTGTTGCGGCGGTTCGAGCGGCAGTCGTTGGTGTACGATCTGACGATTGGCGGCCACACGATCGGGACGACGTCCGAGCACCCGTTTTTCGTACGCGGCAAAGGCTGGACGCCCGCAAAAGAGTTGCAACCCGGCGACGAAGTCCGCCTACTGACACCCGGCTGGCAGTGTGTCGACGCGAACGTCGACACGGGCCGCAGCGAAACCGTATACAATCTGGAGATCGAAGGCGACCACACCTACTTCGTCGGCGACCTCACCTGGGGATGGCAGGTCTGGGCGCATAATACTGCGTGCGACACGAACAAAATGGGCAGGATCGGAGAACTTCTCGCTGCGGAGACGTTAAAACGAAGAGGTTGGACGATTGTCGCCACTCTCGCGCACGGGCGAAACGGTATCGATATCATTGCCCAAAAAGTCATTCGCGGCGTCATCAAAACGATATTCGTCGAAGTCAAAGTGAATGGGTCCAGGCTGAGTGCGCTTCAAAAACACGGGGCAAATTCATATGTTCTCAACGTTTTGGGACGAATCGGCCAATACACTAATTTAAGTCCGCAGGCACAGAAGGCGAAGTACATTATCGAAACAATGCTGTTAAACGGTGAGCCAATACGAGGTGTTATTCTGAGAATTCGATGGAATCGAAGTGTATTCTCTGAGACGTTCAAAATTTGGAAGAAAATCACAAAAATCTGATTTGTCATCGACGTCATACTATAATCGAGTATATCAATGAAAGTTAAGAAAGTTTGGAAATATAAAAACGTAGTCAAGCAGGCTCAAAAGGCTCTTTCGGCTGATAGATCAATGAGTGCCGTGCTGACAATGTTACGCCAATGTGTATCGGATCCAAACACTAGCCCGCAACTAATTGGTATGATAGCTGCTCAAACCGTTGCGGTAGCACGTTTGTGCGAAGCAATTGTATTATCACAATCAAATCCGAGAGAATCTTGGAGCCGGTTGCATTCAGTATGGCGAATCAACGAATTGCAGTGGTGTACGTATTTGCAAAATGCACGACATTTATCAAAAGTTTACCCAGAAAAAGCGAAAGCAAACCGACTTCCAATCGGCAAAATCGAATGCATTTGGTTCAACTGGATCTGCATGACAATCGCGTTTTCTGCATCGATTGGCGAGTTTACCACTGCCGATTGGCTCGCGAACGAATGCATTGGTTTTATGTCCGAACGGCCACCTTATGTCGCGAAAAACGCTTGGTCAGTCGGTTCTGTCGAACAATTTATCATGCGAGTTTACATGCTTTGGCGTAAAATCCCCAATCGTTTCTATAGCGACGACTTGCTCGACTCGAGCGTATTCGGAAAGCTAATAACGAATATTCACAATCCAGATCGTCTACCCGACCTCGTGAACGAACTGTGTGAAATCCACTGTTACAAATCGCTCAATGTTCATAAGGCTGACGATGATTTAATTTTTGGATTAAATATTGTGCCATTCGATGTGTACCCAGCGGAGATCCTGTTTTATTTGAAGATGTTGAGGGAAACATTTAATATTGATATTCGATCTGAGCACCCGCTTCTGAACTCGCCGATGGCGATGTGTCCTACTCCATGTCCTAAGATGGAAGTCGATCCCGAATACGACGAAGTTTACGGTGCCTGTAAGAACCTGTTTCCGCAGTTACACCTTCCCTCCCATCCATCGAGTTGACACCCTCGCAAATAAATTTGACTGGCCGCGTACCCACACGATTTCGCCGAGTCAACAAATCCAAGACGATTTGACGTAAGTCGGAATTCGTGTCGCGCACGGAGTGACCCAAAAGTGTCGCGAAATGACATAGAAATGTCGCACCCGGTCGATTTCATGTCGCGTCCGGTCGATTTTTGGTCGCGTCCGGTCGATTTTCGGTCGGTAGTTGCGGCGAGTGCCGTATAAAGTGCATTCGGCGTAACCCACGATCCAAGTTACCATTACGGCAAAATGCCTCGAAATGGATCAGCGATTTGCGATCAAAAAGAGGCATTTTGAGACGAAAAAACACCCGAAAAACCGGTTTTGGAGCCACCGCAATTCGGACTTACGTCGATTCTGGCGTATCAAAACGCCAACCCCGGTTTGAACCGTGCCTCGTTTCACGTAACCTTTGAAGATCGAATTCCAATGGAGGTCGCAACCGTGCGTCAAGTTTGCCCGAAGTGCATGAACAGTGTCGAAGTGCCCGAATCCGCGAGCGGTACGGATTTCGCATGTCCGCAGTGCGGCGTTCCGTTCGCCATCCCGAAGGTGTATTCCCCTGCGGTATCGGTACCTGCCATGACTGCGGATCGCCCGTTACCCCCGCCCGGCTTCACGCCACCGGTCGTTGCGCCACCAACGCTGCCGACATCAAACGCACTCGGCGAGCTGCGCGAAGTCGGCTTCCAACTGTCGCCGAAGACGATTGCCTGGATCCCGATCGGCTTGCTCACGTTCGCGTTTATCCTGACGTTCTTCACGTGGATCGGTGCCTACCCCGGCGGCAACCGCGTGTTCTCGCAGTCGCCCTGGGATGCCTTATTTGCAGGAATCTCGCCGAACAACCCACCCGCTGAACTGGAGAGTACCGAGAAAAAATTGGAGGAATTGATTCATTCCAACTGGCTGTTGCTGCCGTACTTCGTGCTGCTGATCGGGACGCTGTTTATCGGCTGGGTCGAACGAGTCATCCAAGACCCCGATGTTCGTACGTTACCGGGGCCGTTGGCGTGGCTACCGAAGATCTGGCCGCAACGCTTCGCGCTGCTCACCGCACTGACCGTCGTACTGTTCTTGTTCGTCGCTTGGACTTCGATTCGCGGTTTGGGCCTCGAAACCGCGATTCGCGAAATGGCGACGCAAACTCATGCGGATGAAATTGTCGCCGCCGACACCGCCACGAAGAAGGTGGCCGCACAAGTCAAACTCGGGCAGACCATCGGCAAGTTCGCGCTGCAAAGCACGACGTTCCACATCCTGGCGCTCGCCGCGCATTTCTTCGCCGTGATCTTCATGCTCGTCCGCGTCTGGCTGAATCGTCGCGGTGCGAAACCCGTGCCGCAACTGGTGATGCGCTACTAACCCGCATCGTTCCCATCCCTCGATTTCACAGGGAAATCGAGGGGTTCGTCTGACGCCTGACGCGGAAATTACACCAAATCCCAGTCGCCGGCGTCGATCTGCTTTTGGACCATCGGGCGAATCCAGTTCGTCATCTCGGTGATGCGGCGATTGTTGAGGCAGCTTTCCTCGGAAACCTCTGGGAAAAGTTCCGGGGCAATGTCGTTCCGCAGGAAGACCGCGTTGAGCTGGTTGCGGTTGCAGCCGATCAGGCGGTAGCCCTTTTCGTGGGCGAGCTTGACGTGCGCGGACAGCGAACATCCGCAGTAACCCATCTTCGTTTCGGCGTAGTTCGGGTAGTGATAACCCTTAATGTTCTTGACGGTGTAAGGTTCGTTCGGGCCGAACCACGGCTGATATTCGGTGACCACCACGCGCGGGTTGATGCTCGTAATGTTCTTCCAAATCCAGTAATCGACGCCATCGAGGTCGATCGTCAGCAAGTCGACTTCGCCGCGAAAGCCGTTCGAGGTAATCAGATCGTCGATCGTTTCGGGTTCGATCCAGGCGTGCAACAGTTTCGGGACGGTGATCTGCGTATCGGATCGCTGAATGAAGAACTGACGGGCGATCGCGTTGTTCGATTCGCTGCCGTCGATCATCAGCGTTTCCCAGCCGTGATGGATGGCAAGGTTTGCGCAGTTGCACTCGTAGCCGACACCGCTGCAAATTTCGATGGCTTCGCGGTTCGTCGTGCCGATCACGGCGAAGAGAAACAGCAAGATGCCGTCTTCGTCGAACTGCGAGAACGAGCGGAAACCGACGTCGGCGAAGCTCGGCAGTGGCGACCCGTTACGAACGAGTTCGCGATATTTTTCGACGAGCAGAATCTGCGTGCCTTTATCGACCCGTGCCCCGCCACTTTGGAAATCGGTCGAAGTGACAACGGGGTCTTTGAATGCGGCCGCCACGCCGGCTTGGGCCGCCCGAGCCAGGATTTCGTGGGGAAGTGCGGCCGTAATCGCGTCCTTGATCGCTTGTTTGAACTCGGAGCCATTCACGTAGTCGGCTACCGATCCGCGGACGGCGACGTCGAATTCCTCGCTGAGTAACACCGGCCGCACGGCTTGGACGATCAGCTCCTTCGCCCGGTTTCGCAGACCCAATCGTTCGGTGGACACTGTGTGATCGACCATAGAACTGCTCCCTTACGTTCGTCGAAATTAACGGTAGCGATAATATCGACCGTGCGGGTTGCGTAACTTTACGCCGTTCTCCGATCCTCGAAGTGTTCGTCATGATTGCCAATTGTCGCGTCGTACTCGTTCGCACGCATTATCCAGGAAACATCGGTTCGGCGGCCCGCGCGATGAAGAACTTCGGGCTGAACGACCTCGTGCTCGTCGACCCAATTGCCAGCGTGGTCGCACACGAAGCGCGGATGTTAGCGACGAACGGCGTCGATATTCTCGATGCCGCGCGAATCGTCGCGACCTTTGAAGAAGCCGTCGCCGATTGTGGTGTGGTCATCGCAACTGGTGGCGAAGTCCTCGGCACGAAGCGCGAGACCGTCATCGGCACGCCATCGGACTTGCTGCCTGCGTTTAGCGAAGCTCTCACCACTGGCCCGTGTGCGATCGTCTTCGGCCCCGAACCGCACGGCCTGTCCACCGATGAAATCAGCCGTTGCCATAGCCTGTTGCACCTGCCCACCGACCCCGCGTATTCGTCGTTGAATCTGTCGCTATCGGTCGGGATATGTCTGTATGAGCTGCGCAATCACGTCGAACGGCTGATGGATACGCCGATGGTGGTACGTCGACCGATTGCACCGTACGTCGACCTCGATCGCGCATTCGTTCACCTCGAAGATTCGCTCACGGCCTTGCAGTTCCTGTACGGGCAAAACGCGAAGTTACTGATGCACGCAGTGCGGCACCTAATTGGCCGCGCACAACCGACGCCGCAAGAAGTCAAAATGCTCCACGGACTCGCACGGCAACTCGAATACATCGCGGATCGTTTCCAAAAAGCTGAAACTCTACTCGCTCGGGGGAAGTAATCACGGGCAGAAACCAAACGACATTTTCGAGGGATGCATATCATGAGGCCGCTTCGCCTATCGTCGCTCGCAATCGCCATCGTTTGGTTCGCCGCTCCGCAACTGATTGCCACCCCGCCGGACCCGCTGCGGTGGATTCCCACCGAGTCTACGCTCGTCATCAAAATCGAGAAGCCACGCGAATTCATCGAAGGCGTCGTCAAACGCGATGCCTACCAGAGTCTGCGGAAATTCCCACAAGTCCGCGAGTTACTGGAATCGACGCAGGTTCGCCGTTTCTTGCAAATCGTCTCGTACATGGAGACCGAACTCGGTGCGCCGTGGCCCGAACTCATCGACAAACTGGCGGGCGGCGGCATCGCGATTGGCACGGTGATCGGTGCCGAACCGGCCCCGACGGTGATCGTCATTCAGGGCACCGATGAAGCCGCCACTACGAAAGCTTACGAGCTATTTCTGGCAGGCATTCGCGACGAATCGAACCGCGATGGCACCAAGCAAGAACTCGTGAAAACGACTTATCGCGAACTGCCGACCGTGCAATTGGGTAAAGAGGTATTCCTCGCTCGCGTTGGCACGGCGATCGTGTTTGCGAACAAACAGGCGGTGTTTCATGCGGTGTTTCATGCCGCATTGGACTTGGCTACGAGTACCGAGGCGAAGGCGAACAGAATACTTGTGACATCAACGCTCCCCGCTGCACGCAAGATCGCGGGTAAAGATCCCGTGGCGTGGGCGTGGCTGGACTTCGCCAAAGTGAAATCGACGCCGCAAGGCAAAGACTTCTTCGAAGCGACGCGGAAGGACGTGTTGCAAACCGTCGTACTGGGTAGCAGTATCGACGCGGCCCGCCGTTCGGACTTCCTCGCATTCGTTCTCGATCAATCGCCAGACGGTTACGCCTTCCGGTTGCGGATGCCCGCGAAGCGTGCCGAACTCGATAAGGCGATGGCCGTCCACGCCCCGATGAACGGCGAACCCGGCTCGCGGCCCTTGCTGCAACCGAAGGGCACGATCTACAGTCAGAGTTTCTACCTCGACCTCGGTTATTTGTGGAAAGAACGCAAGGTGCTGTTTAACCCGGAGAACCTCAAGGACATCGAGAAGGGCATCGCGGACGTCGACAAAGTGCTGCCCGGAACGACGTTCGGAAACTTGCTCGAAATGTCGGGGCCGTACCACCGGATCGTGTCGGTGCAAACGGGCGAGAAACTGTACGCCATCGAGCCGGGGCAACGCATTCCGCCGACCGCGTATGTGGGTTCGATGCGCGACAAAGAGTACGGCCGAACGATGGACGGCGTACTCCGTGCGGCCGCGTTGATCGGTAGCTTCCAGACCGGTTGGAAAATGAGCGAGACGATGCACGACGATGTGAAAATCGTCACGTATCGCTTCCCCGAAAATGCCGAGCCGAAGTACGACGACCCGACGAAGTTGCGGTTCAATGCCGCCCCGAGCTTTGCCATTGTCGGCGATCATCTCATCGTCGGCACGACGCCGGGCATCGTGAAACTGCTGATTCCCGAGCTAAAAAAAGAATCGAAGGCCGATGGCTCCCCCGTCGTCTGGCGAGCGACTGGCTACGCGGCGGGCGGGGCCGAGTTGCTTCTCGCGAACCCCGAACCGACGATCACGCAGACGATCCTGACGCAAGGCATCGGCCTCGCCGAAGCCAAGAAGCAAGTCGAAGACTTCGCCGCTTGGCTACGAACCGCCGGGCAGTTGAACCTCAGCATCGATCACGCTAAAGACTGGTACGAACTGAAACTCGATTGGAAATTCGGCAAGTAGAAGGAGACTAACATGGCACGCGATGCGACGACTTGGAAGGCTTACTCGCCTTCGGAGAAGAACCCGTGGGATATCAAAAAGGTCGGGCACCTGTATCGGCGTGCCGGGTTCGGTGCGACGCACACGGAGCTTCTGCAAGGCGTGACGGATGGCCACGAGAAGACGATCGCCAAGTTGCTGAACGGCAGCGCGGCCGACCCGGACTTCGACCGGACCTCCGAGTTCATGGCGAGCGAACGCAGTATGCCCGCCGGTACGGCCGGGGTGCAACTCGCGGCATGGTGGCTCGACCGGATGATTCGCAGCCCGCATCCGCTTCGCGAAAAGATCGCGTTATTCTGGCACAACCACTTTGCCACGAGCATCGCGAAAGTGGCGAACGCCCGTTACATGCTCGGGCAGTATCGCCTCGTTTACACGCACGCGCTCGGCAGTTTCCGCGAACTGTTACGCGACATGTCGTTCGACCCGGCCATGCTCATTTGGCTCGATGCGAAGGAAAGCAAGAAGGGCAAACCGAACGAAAATTACGCCCGCGAACTGATGGAACTCTTCTCTCTCGGCATCGGCCATTACACCGAAGGCGACATTCGCGAAGCCGCCAAGGCGTTCACGGGCTACGATGTCAAGTACGGCAAAATGACCTTCACCGAGAAGGAACACGATGGCAGTTCAAAGTCCGTGCTCGGTAAAAGCGGCGACTTTAAGGGTGCGGACATCGTCGAGATCTGCCTCGCGCAGGCGGCGTGCCCACGGTTCCTGACGCGGAAGTTGTATGCGTACCTCGTCTCCGATACCGACGTGCCGACGGCGGAGGAACTTGAGCCGCTCGCGCAAATGTACAAGGCATCCGGGTACGACACTGGCAAGCTCGTCGAGACGATATTGCGGTCGAATCGCTTCTTCTCGAATGCGGTTTATCGAACGAAGGTGAAAGCCCCCGTCGATTTCGCCGTCGGTATCGTTCGCGGCCTCGAAGGAAACGTCGGCCCGTTGAACCTCGCGAACGCGATGGCATCGCTCGGGCAGGTGCTATTCGCGCCGCCATCGGTGAAAGGCTGGGACGGCGGGGCCGCGTGGCTGAACGCACAAACGTTGCTGTTCCGCCAGAACCTCGCTCTATCCTTGACTTCGACCGAAGATACGCGATTCGGCCGACGTTGCGACCCCGTCGTCGTGTTGGCGAAGCACGCGAAAGCGACCGACGACGATGCGGTGAGTTTCTTCCTCGATGTCTTCCTCCAAGGCGATGTCGCACCGGATACCCGCGCGAAACTGCTGGACTATCTGGCCAAATCAAAGACGGGGAAGTACCCGCCGTTCTGGTCCGCCGAGGAAGTGCAACAACATCGAATGCGAACCGTCGCGCACCTGACACTGACACTACCCGAATTTCAACTGGCGTAATTTCCACACATGGTGCTTTATGACGAACCGACGCAGCTTTCTCAAATCCTCGACGCTTCTCGGCTTCGGTGCGACCGTGCCGACGTTCCTCGGGCGTGCCGCCCATGCGGCTCCGGCGGCAGGCAAGCCCGGCGCGAAAGACACCATCCTCGTCGTCGTGCAACTCACGGGCGGTAACGACGGCCTGAACACAGTCATCCCGTTCAAGGACGAGCTTTATTACAAGCACCGTCCGACGATCGCGATCCCGAAAGACAAGATCTTCGGCCTCAAAGACGGCCTCGGTTTGCACCCGAGTTTCGCACCCGTCGGTCGGCTGTTGAACGACCGTTCTGCGGCGTGTATCGTCCAAGGCGTCGGCTACCCGAACCCCGATCAATCGCACTTTCGCTCGATGGATATTTGGCACGCCGCGAGTACCGCCGAGAGCCTCACTGAAGGCTGGATTGGTAAGGCGCTGAAGGCGAAGTCGATGCCCGCGTTCCACCTCGCCGCCGGGAACGAAATCGCCCCGCTCGCACTGAGTGGTGCCCCCGCCCGCGTGCCATCGATTACTTCTCTCGATGATTTCCAATTGCGAACTGGCGGCGCGAACGGCAAAGACAATCAGGCGCAAAAGAAGATCATCGAAGATGTGGCGAAGGGCGATGGCCCGATGGGGCCGCCGAACCTGCTCGACTTCGTGCGACGCACCGCAACGAACACCTACGAAAGCACCGAGCGACTGCAACAGATCGGCAAGACCTACGAGCCGAAGGTGCCGTACCCAACGTCGGCATTCGCGGGGCGACTCAAACTGACGGCACAACTGATCGATGCGGGGTTAGGCGCACGGATTTTCTACGTCTCGCTGGACGGCTTCGACACGCACGCCGGGCAGGGCAGTCTCACGGGGTCGCACGCGAATCTGCTCGAAACCGTCTCGGCAGGCATTTCGGCGTTCTATCGCGATCTCGCCGAACGCGGCAACGGTGACCGCGTCTGCGTCATGACGTTCTCCGAGTTCGGACGGCGTGCCAAAGAGAACGGCAGCCACGGTACCGATCACGGCTCGGGCGCACCGATGTTCCTCGTCGGCGGCAAAGTCAAAGCAGGTGTCGTCGGCGAACACCCGAGCCTGGCAAAACTCGAAGACGGCAACCTCGTCCATTCGATCGACTTCCGCCAAGTCTACGCCACCGTGCTCGACAAATGGCTCGGCCTCGACGCGACCGCAATCCTCGGCAAGAGCTACAAGACGCTGGAACTGTTCGCGTAAAATGAGGTCGATTTCGCTTGCAGAGACGCGGGATTTCGATGACATTACTCAGTGTCATCGTCAAAACCGTGAGGGCGGGTTCGTGTCATACTTCTGCAAACTCTGCTTCGCAATTTCACTCTGCACGATCGTATTCGACGTCCGCGCTCATGCGGCCGATGCGTCGGCAATCGAGGTGTTCGAGAAGCGAATCGTGCCGATTTTCCAGTCGCCGAATCCATCGAGTTGTATGCAGTGCCACCTCGCGGGGGTGGACCTCAAGGACTACATTTTGCCCGACGCGGAGAAGACGTTCCGCAGTTTGCGCGATCAAGGGCTGATCGATCTCGACTCGCCCGAGAAGTCGAAAATCGTGAAACTCATCGACATGGGCGGCGCGTCGTCGAAAGCGCCGAACGCGATTCACGCCAAGGTTCGCAAGGCGGAACGCGAGGCATTCCTCGCGTGGATCACCGCGTGCGCTGCGGACCCGAAACTGAAGGCGACCCCGAAGCTCGACGAAAAAGAACGAGCCACACCGACTCGTCCGGTGGAGGTGATTCGCCATGCCCGCAAGGATAATCTGCTCGAGTCATTCGAGAAGAACGTCTGGGCGTGGCGGTTCCGCTGCATGAACTGCCACACCGAGGGCACGCCGCAAAACGACAAGTATCGCAAGGAACACGGCGACCGCGTCGCGTGGGTGAAGAAAGACGGCGCGGCCGCCACGCTCGAATACCTGATTGCCACGAAGCTCATCGACCCGACCAAACCGGAGCAGAGTTTGCTGCTGCGAAAACCGCTCGGCGAGAAGCACGAAGGCGGCGTCAAATTCGTCGTCGGCGACGATGCGTACAAGGGCTTCCGCAACTGGATTGAAGACGTGGCCGCGATTCGGGGCAACAAGTACGCCACCGCGAAAGACTTGCCCGCCCCCGACGTTGGCCCCGAGCGATTCGGCACCGATCTGTGGTTGAAACTCACGAATTGCCCGCCCGCATGGAACGACAAATTGCTACAAGTGCGCGTCTTCGCCTGGGACGCGAAGCAGAAGAAATGGGAGGACGATCCGATTGCCGTGTCGGATCGTGTCGTCTTCGGTAAGGGTAAACTTTGGCAGCATAGCCTGACGTTGTTGGCCGCGAAAGACACCCCACGAGCAAAGGGTTGGCGAGCGAAGAAGCCATCGTTGCCGGATGGCAAATACCTCGTCAAAACCTATCTCGACGGCGACGGACGATTAGCCAAGGACTGGAAAGCCACACTCGGTGACGCGGACTTTGCCGGCCAAGTCGAGTATCAAGGCAAGTGGCGCGAAGGCTACGGCGCGATGGCCGCAGTCGTGGCACCGGCATCGAAATGATTTCGATCTGAAATCTCCTTGGGTACGGTTTCAACAAATCGCGTATCACACCGTGCGGGCTTTCAAGAGTGGCTTGCCGAGGATCGAATCGCGTTCGGTGACGGGGCCGTCTTTTGCGTCGCGGCTGATGTGCCTGGCGAACATCTCGAACTTCGCATCGAGATCGTCGGCGTGATGCAAAATCAGCACTTCGGCGATCATCGGCAATCGCGGCGAACCCCATGCGGGCAGGCTGAGGTGCGCGAGTACGATATGTTCGAGCAACAATAGCAGTTCCGGGTTCAGTTCTTCGATCAATTTACCCGCATCGCGGATGATGTCCCGTGCGAGCGGGATATGCCCGATGAGGTATCCGGGAACCGTCATTTCGGGGGGCTGGCCGGGTAACGGCACGATCAATTCGGCGACGCGGCCGATGTCGTGGAGTGCTGCCCCCGCCAGGACGAGATCGCGGTTGAACGGCAACAACTCGGGGAAGCGTTCCGCGTATTGATCCGCGAGCCAGATGCAGTTTCGCAACACGTTTCGCACGTGTTCGAGCCAGCCTCCGGGGAACGGGTAGAACTGTTTCGGACTGGCGGGTAAGGCTTTCAGCGCGTCCGCATTCGCGTTCAAGATGCCGAGTACCAGCACCTTCAGCGGTGCGTCTTTCAATTCGGCATCGAGGATCGCGAGCAACTCGGCGAGCATTTCGTCCGAATCGAACCGCGAGCGTTCGTAGAAATCGGACTCGTTAAAACCGTCGTCTTTGTCGGCGGGTGTCGCCAGGCGGGCGTTGATGATGTCGATCTGCGGGCCGTAGCGTTCGTGTTCGCCGAATGTGCCGCGTAACTTGTAGATACTGCCGATGGTCCAGTCTTTGTCGCACTGTGGGAAGAGCGTTGCGTCGGCCCAGATCACACTGCCGACGGTCCGGTGCATGTTGCGAAACTTGCAGTTGTAGAACGGCTTTTTATCCCGCGTCGTGTTGCGCACTTTCTCAGTGAGCAACGCGAAGAAATCGGCGGGAAGTTGGCCCGGTTTCAGCTCGTGGAGTTTCACGACGGGCAGCTTGACCATATCGGAAACCTCACGGCATCAGGTTGTACAGAAACGGTGGCCGCGACCAGTCGTAAAGTCGCCACGGATTGGCATCGATCGAGATCGGCAACGGGTTCCACAACCAAGCATCATAGTACGCGCACGGGGCGTGAATAGCGAACCCGAGCAACCCGATCGCAGTGACGGCAGCCCAGCCCCAACGGGCGGAAAGCAGATAACCCACGGGGCGAATCGCGAACAACCCCGCGATCGGCACGATTTCGGCAACCAGCCGGGAACCGTAACAGTAACCGCCCCACCAGATCGGCCACGAGCCGATGAGAACCAACTGACAGGCCGCTGTCGCAATCGCAAATGTAGCCCAACCGGCGGGTGCGTTCGTTGGGTTCGCGCGGACTTTACGGAAGGCGAGCAACCCGAGAAATAGCATCCACGGCTGATACACGAACAACCCCCGCGCCGGGCTGAACAGCACGCCGAGGATATGTTCGCCGGGGAACCATTGCTCGGAAAGGAAGCCCATCGATGGTCCGAACGGGTTGCGGTAGATCGCGTAATACAGCGCCGCCCACGGCAGGTAACAGACGATCGCGCAGAGCGGCACGAGCAACCCGCGTCGCCAGTCGCGTGCCAGAACCCACAGCCCAAACGGCACGAGAAACGTCACTGCCGACGGACGGCACGCGAGCATACAACCGCACGCCAAGCCTTGAAGTAATATCCCCTTCCAGCCTACCTTGCCTTGCGCGGAAAACTCGACGAGCAGCACGACGAGCAGCCAGAATACGATCCCGCCTTGTTGCCATAACAGCATCCCGAGCGTCGTCGTAAACACCGAGCCGAGCGCGAGCAGCCACGTCGTGGCATATGCCGCTTCTGGCGAACCGATGCGCAATCCGATCAGGAAAAACAGACTGAGCGACAGCCCGCAAAGGATCGACGCCGTGAGTTTTTCGATGAGAAACAGCGTGTGGTCGTCGCGCAGGTTCTGGCCCGTGGCCATCGCGATGAGCACGCCTGGCCACGCGAAAATCTCCATGCCCGCGGGGTACGTGGAATACACGCCTGGCCCCGTAGGGACTTCGCGCACGAAGTACGGTCGCCCCGGCCCGCAGATGTCCCATCGTGCGAGGCCCGATGGCGAAACGTACGACGAAAGCTCGCGGCTACCGGACTTCGCCATCTGCACAACGGTCGGCACAAGGGGAAGCGTGTCGCCGGTCCAAACGTGAATCGACGTGTTCCACTGGCAGACCGTCACCGGTAGCGCGACGCCCAACAGTGCAACGATTACCGCCGCATAACCGCGCGGCGAATGGGTTAATCGCGCGGACAACACGGCCAAACGCGAGACGAGCGAAAGTGGCGTCGACAAGATCGCGGTGAGGCCAAGGCCAGACACTAACACCAGCCGCCCCACGCGATGGGCGAACGGGCTGAATTGCGAGTAGTGCCGGATGGCATAGGCCGCCGCAAACGCGACGAGCAGCACCGCGAGTCGCCGGCTCGCCGCACGCCGATCGATCGCGCCCGCGACCCAGCCGAACACCGTAAAACCGACGAGTATGACCGGGCCGGTGGAACGGAACTTACCCCAGATCGTCGCGAGGAGAATCCCCACTGATGCGACGAACAACAGCCAGTCGAGCGCGACCACGCGAGCGGGCACAACCGACGCCCGCGCGCCGACCGCGAACCACCCGCGAACCGGATTCACTTTCCACATGGACACTCCCCGCATCGTGAACGATGCCGAAAGTTACCCCGTTTCGGCGAACTGCGTCAATTGGAGTCTGACGGGAAAACGTCGGTTGCGAAAGTGGTTATCGTTCTGAAAAGTTCGCGCCCGCCAGCGCGCTTCGCGCGGGTGACGAAGCGGACGGAGCCAGTTCCACATCGGTCTGAAATCTACTTTGAGGGCTTATGTCTATTGTTAGGAATCCGCCGAATTGTCGCGTTCTTCCGTAGCAACTGATCTAAACTACCGCAACAAATATAGTGGTTCCCACAGCATTACGCCCCGTATCATTCAGACAACGGATGACGATTCATGCTCACCGCCCAAGTCCCGACTGAATCGTCGAGGTCAATTCCGGCTGGTCACTACGTCCGCAAACTTCTCGGTTCTTCTATCGTGCCCATCGGCGAATGGGATGCACTCTCACCGGAACAAAAAGCCGAATTGCTCGCAAGCCACAACGACGAATCGCTGTTGTTCGGCTTGGCGAGGGTGGGGTTGCTGACTCCCTACCAACTCGGATGCATCCGACGCGGAGAGACGCACACGCTGGTGTTGGGGAACTATCGGATTTTGGACAAGATCGGCTCGGGCGGTATGGGGGTCGTGTTCAAGGCCGAGCACATCAAGTTGCGGCAGCTAGTGGCGGTGAAGGCGCTATTCGTGAACGGCGATAAAAACCGGCGTGCCGTCGATCGGTTCTTTCACGAAGTGCTCGCCGTCACCCGATTGAAACACCCGCATATCGTGGCCGCAGTCGACGCGGGCGAACAAGCCGGGGCCGGGCCGCAAGGCGCGCCGGTGCCGTACCTCGTGATGGAATACGTCGAAGGTCGCAACCTCGAAGATCTCGTGATGCAAGATGGCCCGCTTCCCATCGAACAAGCCTGCGTGATCGCCCATCAGATTGCCGATGCCCTCACCGAAGCGCATCGGCACGACCTCATCCATCGCGACATTAAACCTGGCAATATCATCATCGCGCCCGACGGCAACGCGAAACTCCTCGACTTCGGCGTGGCCCGTTTGCCCAGCCCCGACGAACGCATGACCAAGGACGGCGCGCGGCTCGGCACCATCGGTTACATGGCACCGGAACAGGTTCGCTCGGCGAAGAGCGTCGATGCCCGCGCCGATATTTTTGGCTTGGGCGCAAGCCTTTATTTCACGTTGACGGGACGCGACCCGTTCGAGCCGCCGATCGGTTCCGCCGGCGCGAGTCGCACGCCATCGGCCCGCGAATGGCGGCGCGACGTGTCGTACGAACTCGATGCGACGATTGCGAAGTTGATGGCGCTGAACCCCGAAGCGCGGGTACCGACCGCCGATGCGGCCATGCGGGAACTGTTGCCGTTTTTGAGTTCGATCACGGATCGGAAACTGCGTCCCGCCGAACGACTACCCGCCACGATCGACCTGACCGATACCATTCCCGATGCCGCACTCGCCCCGCAACGGATTCTCATCGTCGACGATCAAATCGACGTGCGTCGCGTCTGTCGTCTCGCGCTGGCCGGCGATGGTGCCCATTGCGATGAGGTCAGTACGGGACTCGATGCGATCGAACAAATCGAACGCGAAGTTTACGATCTCGTTTTGCTCGACGTCGATTTGCCCGGCTGTAGCGGCGAAGTCGTACTCAAGAAGA
This sequence comes from Limnoglobus sp., assembly GCA_043785305.1. GTDB lineage: Bacteria > Planctomycetota > Planctomycetia > Gemmatales > Gemmataceae > Limnoglobus. The sequence continues at coordinate 24,028 of JAYVXI010000263.1, forward strand.
TTCGCCAGCAACCGCCGACTCCGAATATCAAAGTGATTATGTTGTCCGGCCGGACGAGCGGCGACGAACTGTCGCGGATGATGATAGCTGGGGCCGACGACTTTCTGACGAAGCCGTTCAGCCTCGTTCAACTGCGGGCACGAACGCGGACCGCACTGAAATTGAAAGACGCACAAGACCGTTTGGAGTTGCTGAATCAACACTTGATTACGGTAAATTCCGAACTTGAGCGCACGGTTTCGGCGCGGGATGGCGAGCTGATTCATGCCCGCGGTGCGATGGTGTTGGCGCTGGCCAAGCTCATCGAGAAGCGTTCGGCGGAAACGGGTGCGCACCTCATTCGCCTGCAAAAATATAGCCGCGTTCTCGCCGAGGCCGCCGCTCGTACGCCGGCATTCGAGAACCGCATCACGCCCGATTTCGTACGCGGGCTGGAAGACGCCGCCCCACTTCACGACATCGGCAAAGCGGCGATACCCGATTGCATTTTGAACAAACCGGGACGGCTCGATGCACAAGAACGCCTGCAAATGGAGGCGCATACCGTCCTCGGTGCCGACACGCTGCAAGAAGTCGCACGCCGCTACAAGTTCGCCACGGGCTTCTTGCACATGGCAATCGACCTCGCACGGCACCACCACGAAAAATGGGACGGCACCGGCTACCCGGACAAATTAGCGGGCGAAGAGATCCCACTCGCGGCACGGCTGCTCGCGTTCTGCGACGTCTACGATGCGCTGCGGTCCCCGCGCGTTTACAAACCCGCGTTCTCGCACAACATGGCGGTGATGACGATGTGCGACGCCTCGCCCGGCCACTTCGACCCGAGCTTGATGGTCGCGTTCCGTATCTGTGCGGATCGCTTCAAAGCGATCTACGCCGAAATGGTGGATTGAACGAGAAAGCCACTCGCAAACGGCCTAGACTTACGAGCCTCCCGGCTAGTACCGGTGGAAGTGTATTTGTTGCATGATGCAACGCCCACCGGATGAACCGGATGAACCCGGTAGCTCGTAGTTCGCAAATAAAACCTTTTCCGCGCGCCCCTGTTGCGGCGGTTGTGCGATTCCTAGAATTCTCCTTCCTCACTCCTGTTGCGCGGGCCGTTGGCTTGCCGGGCGTGTCGTTCACTCTAATGTCCGCCAAGCCTGGGTTCCAATCGCCTCGCTGCCTGGGCCGCTGTCTCCCGAATAAACTATGGTCAACCGCAATCTCATGCGTCAATTCGACGCACCGCTGGAAATCGAAGAAGACATTCAGCGCGACTTCGAACAGGAAATCGCCGCCTGGATCGGTCAATCCGACAAAGATTACGAAGCCAACAAGATCGTCATCGGTACCGTCGTCGAAGTCCGGGGCGAAGAAGTCGTCATCGACATCGGCTACAAGTCCGAAGGTCTCGTTCGCATCGACGAATGGCGCGACGAAGGCGAAAACGGTTCGGGCATTCCGAAAGTCGGCGACACCGTCGAAGTGCTCCTCGAGAGCGTCGAAGACGAAAACGGCACGATCTCGCTGAGTTACCGCAAAGCCAAGCGTCAAAAAGAGTGGAACGAAGTCCTCGAGAAGCACAAAGAAGGCGACGTCGTCACCGGCAAGGTGCTCAAGAAGATCAAGGGCGGCCTGCTCGTCAATATCGGCGTCAACGTCTTCCTGCCCGCGTCCCAAGTCGATATCCGGCGTCCCCCCGATATCGGATACTTCATCGATCAGACGATCGAATGCACGATCCTCAAGATCGATGAAATCCGCCGCAACATCGTCGTCAGCCGTCGCAAGCTCATCGAAGATCGTCGCCGGATCCAGAAGGAAACGCTGCTCAAGGAATTGCAAGAAAACCAGATCCGCACCGGTACGGTCAAGAACATCGCCGAGTTCGGCGCGTTCGTGGACCTCGGCGGTATCGACGGCCTCTTGCACATCACCGATATGGGCTGGCACCGCGTCACCAACCCGCACGATGTCGTCAAGATCGACCAAGTGCTCGAAGTGTACATCCTGCACATCGACCGCGATCGCGAGAAGATCGCACTGTCGCTGAAGCACAAGACGCCCAGCCCGTGGCAGAACATCGAGGCCAAGTACCCGATCAAGAGCCGCCACGAAGGCGAAGTCGTCAACATCATGCCGTACGGGGCGTTCGTCAAACTCGAACCGGGCATCGAAGGCCTCGTTCACATTTCCGAAATGTCGTGGACGAAGCGGATTACCCACCCGAGCGAAGTCGTCAACACCGGCGACAAGGTCGAGGTCGAAGTCCTCAACATCAACCACGACAAGAAGGAAATCTCGCTGGGCATGAAGCAGTGCCAGCAGAACCCGTGGGACGAAGTCGCGAAGAAGTACCCGACGGGCACGCAGGTGTCCGGTACCGTTCGCAACCTCACCAACTACGGCGCGTTCATCGAGATCGAAGAAGGCATCGATGGCCTTCTGCACGTCTCGGACATGAGCTACGTTCGCAAAGTGTCGAACCCTTCCGAAGTGGTACAGAAGGGCCAGAAGATCACCTGCGTCGTGCTCAGCGTCGATCAGGAACGCAAGCGAGTCGCGCTCGGACTCAAGCAAATGGGCAGCGATCCGTGGGAGACCGACATCCCCGAGCGCTTCAAGCCCGGCCAGAAGGTGCGCGGCAAGGTCACGAAGCTCACGAACTTCGGCGTGTTCGTCGAACTCGAACCCGGCCTCGAAGGCTTGTTGCACATCTCCGAACTGAGCGAAGCGAAGATCGAATCGCCGGAGGAAGTCGTCAAAGTCGGCGACGACGTCGACGTGAAAGTTCTGCGTGTGGATACCAAGGATCGCAAGATCGGCTTGAGTATGAAAGACGTGGACAACCCGAACGTGCCCGACGATGTCCCCGATGAGATCATGGGCGGCAACGAAAGCGAACGCCCCGACGACTCGAAGTCCGATGGCAAAGATGGCAAGGGCGGGAAGTCCGACAAGCGCGAACTGCGCGGCGGTATGGGTACCGCCGGCCCGCTGTTCCAACTCCCCGGCACCGAGAAAGCCCCCGAAGCCGCCGAGTAAACGCAACGCGATTCACGCAAGAAGCCCCCGGTTCACCGGGGGCTTTTTTCGCTTTGTGCGCGGTTTTGTTAGCCCGACGCGCCAGCGAGGGAAACCTACGACAATGCACGCCTTCGCACAAGCAATAACAATCCCTCACTAGCGCGTCGGGCGAACGGGCCTGAAACCGTGCCTAATTTTCGATTGACGTCGCAACACAGTTTGTTACGATTCACTTCCACGAAACTACGAGGTGACAATGACTTCCATTCTCAAAACGCTGGCTTTGCTGGCAATCGTGTTTGTCGGGGAAGTGCGGGCGGCGGATGGGCCGCGCTTTCCGGCGCTCGATAACAAAGAGGCGTGGCAACGGTTGCCTCGGGAGACGCCGCAATTACCGGTGTGGGCGCGAACGTTGGCGGTCTCGCAGCCGAAGACGACGGGCGGGGTGCTGGCACTGGACTACTTGCACCGTGCCAAGAACCCGCTCGGTACGGAACTGGCCGCGAAGGTGCGTTGGTCGATCGCGGATGCGATGAAAATCCCTTACGCCAAAGCTTATGCCCGTGCGGACCTGAAGCGGGCGGGTGCGTCCGAAGCGGACATCGTGGACTTCATCAATGGCGATGTCACGCCCGGCGAGCAACTGATTTTGAAAGTCGCCCGCAAGCTGACGACCGCCGGTTACAGCGTGACGGACCCGGAGATGGCCGCCGTCGTGACTCGCCTTGGGCCGGACAAAGCCGTCGCGCTCGTTCACACCGTGGCGTTCGCGAACTTCCACTTTCGCATCGTTCACGCGCTCGGTGCCACCGTTGAAAAAGAGGGTCCGTATCCGCCCGTCGATTTCAAATACGACGTCGCACAACCCGCACTCGTCGACGCGCCGGCGCGACCGGCGTGGGATACCGTCAAAAGTTTAACCCCGAAGCGAACTTATGCCGCACCGGACGATTGGAAGGAGGTCGGCGTCGAGGAACTCGACAAGTCACTCGCCACGCAAAAGGCACGGAAGTCGCGGATACCGATGCCCGATAAAAGCCGGTTCGAGCGGATGCCACCGGATGTGAAGAAGCAGACCGATACCATCGTCTGGATGACGGTCAGCGCCGGGTATCAACCCGAAATGACGATGGCCTGGTTCGCGGCATTCCGGGCGTTTCAGCAAGAGGGCAAGTCGAACCCGGTCTTCAGTAGTTCGCTGTTTTGGGTCGTCACGCGGTCGAACGATTGCTTCTACTGAATGGGTCATGGAAACATGATGCTCGCGGTCGCGGGCCTGAAAGACGATGAAGTGAAGTTACGCACGAAGAAACTGGCACTCGGCGAGTGGGACGATTTCGCGGTGGCCGAACGGCAAGCATTCGCCTTTGCAGCAAAACTCTCGAAAGCGCCCGCCACGGTGACAGCCGAAGATGTCGCAGGCCTGTCGGAGACATTCGGCCCGCACCGGGCGATCGATTTGATCTGGTACACATCGTGGGTGAACTACATGACCCGCGTCGCGGATGGTTTCCAGTTGCCGCTCGAACGCGAAAACGTGTTCGCCTCGCCACCGCCGAAAGAGGGAAAGAAGTAACAATTATTGAATGGGATGGTCACCAAGTCCGTTACTTGGTCAGAGTGCGCTTTGATTGTTCTAGATAGGGTTCGATCTCTAACATTCCATATGAAGATCGCGCCGACATTATCACCTGTGTACAACCAATCGCCATCGGACGAGTAGGCTAAAGAGAATACGACGCTCTGTTGCGAACGGGATGCAACCCGCCTCGTTCGAGCCAGATCATACAACTGCACTTCATCGTGATTTCGTCCAGCATGGAGGAACCCAACGGCCACCATTCTCGACACGATGTTGTTTTCTGTGGGAAAGCGTGAAATGAGAGTGTTTGTCGATAGATCGACTAAAATTATCTCGTTTAACTCATTGAGTTGCCCAGAAGCAACTGCCAATACATTTCCATCGTGAGAGAGGGTAAATGTCGCGCAAGACTCTACCTAACGAATTCGTCGAGTCAAAAAGTTCTGGACGATGTGACGTAAGTCGGAATTCGCGTCTTGCACGGAGTGACATGGAATTGTCGCCAAATGACATAGAAATGCGCGCAAATGACATAGAATTGTCGCGTCCGGTCGATTTTGTGTCGCATCCGGTCGATTTTCGGTCGGTACTTGCGGCGAGTGCCAATCGAGTGGTGCTCGACGTAACCGACGATACGAGTTCGCGATACGGCAAAAACCCGCGAAACAAATCCGCGATTTGCGATCGAAAAGTGGCATTTTGAGACGCAAAAACACCCGAAAAAACAGTTTTGGAACCTCCGCAATTGTGACTTGAGTCGATTTTTCCACTCCGTTTGTTCGACCCCGAAACGTATTCTCCCTATCGGGCATCGATCCATTGACGTAGAGTGGTGCTTACGCCACGACACAACCGAGCCTTTCCCATGCCTTACACTGCGGAGATTAGCCGGACGAACCCGGCTTGCGTGCTGATCCTCATCGACCAATCGGGGTCGATGGACGGGCCGTTTGCAGGGGCACCCGAGAAGAAGAAATCCGAGGGCGTCGCCGATGCCGTCAATCGGCTGATTCAGAACATGGTGCTGAAGTGCGCGAAGATCGACGGCGTGCGCGACTACTTCCACGTCGGGTTGATCGGCTACGGGGGCGAACTCACGGCGGGCCTCGGTACGACGTTGCCGGACGATGTGCTGGTGCCGATCAGCCAACTGGCAGATCGGCCGATTCGCGTCGAAACGCGGATTCGCCACGTGGACGATGGTGCGGGCGGCGTGGTCGAACAGGGCGTGAAGTTCCCCGTGTGGTACGAGCCAGCCGCGATGGGCCGCACGCTGATGCACGCCGCATTCGAGGCGGCGGAGTTGATCGTTTCGAGCTTCATTTTGAACTACCCGGACTCGTTCCCGCCGATCATCTTGAACATCACCGATGGCCGGCCGAGCGATGCGAACCCGTTACCGGTGGCGAAGCGAATTCAGCGATTGGCCACAACCGACGGTAGCGTACTGGTGTTTAACTTGCTAATGTCGTCGGACCCGAAGCCACCGATCTACTTCCTCGAAGACGATGGCGTGCTACTCGACACCTACTCGAAGCTGCTGTTCCGCATGTCGAGTGTGTTGCCGCCGAAACTGATGCTCGCCGCAAAAGCGGACGGATTCGCGGTCAACGAAGGGGCGCGGGGCGTCGTCTTCAATGCCGACCTCGTCGCCGTCGTTCGTTTCCTGGACATCGGCACCCGCGTGACCGCGGCGGCGCGATAGGGACAATATTGTTGCCCGAACGGATTTGTTAGCCCGACGCGCTAGCGAGGGAGTCGTGGCGAGTCTGCGAGACGCGACGCAAAACCTTCATCCCGGGCGCACGAACCGAAATCGTTGCCGGTGAACGTCCAACCCTCGCTAGCGCGTCGGGCTAACGGGAATTGTTAGCCCGACGCGCTAGGTTTGAATTTGCGCTGTTTTGTCGCCTACCTTAAAATGCAGGCGATTCACGCACAATCATGCGCTGGCGAGCGGCACAGCGTCAGCGTGCCGCGGTAGCCGCAGAGAGTTCCCACGGCACGCTTACGCCCAATGCCGGTGAATTAGAGGATAACTGTTGCTTCGGCATAGGTTTGCGTCGGTTGTTCGGGCTTTTTATGGCGGGGTTGCTTCTTGTC
>JAYVXI010000264.1:0-3501 GCA_043785305.1 Limnoglobus sp.
GATCCGACGTAAGTCGACATTTACATGGTGTCGCGAAGTGTCGTGAAAGTGTCTCCAAATGTCGTGGTCGGTCGATTTCATGTCGTGGTCGGTCGATTTCATGTCGCCACTTGCGCCGATTCTCGAAACGACCCCGTTCGACATAACCCACGACGAGAGTTCGATATCCGGAATACGGAACAGTGGATCGCGATCGAAAAGCCGCGATTTTGGGTCGCGAAAACCGGAAAAACACCCCAAAAAACGGTTTTGGGGCCTCCGCAATTGCGACTTACGTCGATTCGTACACGGTTCCATCAGTAGAAAGATCGTGTGTCGCGATTCGATTCACCGAAAGACGATATGTTGCGAACGATCCGCCATCTGTTGGAAATGATCCGCTTCAGCCACACGATCTTCGCGTTGCCGTTTGCGTTACTCAGTGCGCTACTCGCCTGGCAAGACGAGCCGTTTCGCGGGGTCGAACTCGTGGGCATTCTGCTTTGTATGGTGTTCGCACGCAGTTTCGCGATGGCGTTCAATCGCCTCGTCGATGCACGAATCGACGGCAAGAACCCACGCACCGCCACGCGCCACCTCCCGGCTGGCAAACTCTCCGCGAGCGTCGTTTGGCTGTTTTTACTGGCGAATGCGCTGGCGTTCCTCGGTTCCACCGCGATCTTTTACCTACGCGAACCATCGAACCCGTGGCCGCTGATGCTCGCCGTGCCAGTGTTGGCGTTCGTTGCGGGGTATTCGCTGGCGAAGCGGTTCACGGCACTCGCGCACGTCTGGCTCGGCGTCGCGCTGATGCTCGCACCAATCGCGGCGTGGATTGCCGTTCGCGGCCTCATCGAGATGGCGGTGCCGATCGTGCTCGGCAGCGCGGTGCTGTTTTGGGTGACGGGATTCGACATCTTGTACGCCTGCCAAGATGCCGATTTCGATGCGAAAGAAGGCCTGCACAGCATCCCCGCGCGGTACGGCATACGGCGCAGTTTGCGGATCGCGGCGGTGTGCCACGCGGTCATGTTCGGCAAACTCGTACTGTTGGCGTTCGCCTCGGTTCACCTCGGCACGATCTACCTCGTCGGCCTGATTCCCATTGGGATATTGCTCATTTACGAGCATTCGCTGGTCAAACCCGACGACCTGAACCGCGTCAATCGTGCGTTCTTTCAGGTGAACGGCATCATCAGCATGGGGTTACTTTTGTTGGTGCTGCTACAAGTGCTGGTGAAGTGAACGCGAAACGGTCGATAACCCATCTGGCAACCACACGCAGAGGGTACGATCGTGCGCAATTTCATCGGGCTGTTCGTCGTCGCTTTTATCATGAACAGTACGGCCACTGCCGAGGAAAAGCCGCCGTTTGCTTCGCGGACGACGCAATTTCTGACGACGCCGCAACACACGCACGAGGCGAAGGGTGGCTCGGACCGGATCGCGCGGTACGCCATTCCGAGCGTCGAATCGCATGAAGTGGGCGGCTACATCGGCGGTGGACGGGTGTTTCGCAGCAGCGCCGGCGGGCCGAACGAAGGCACTTTTGGCACCGACTACGTCGGTTTCGGGCGTCGCCCCGGTCGCATCTTTCTGGGCTTTTTCGGCGAATCGGCGAAACAACAGGGATTCCTTCCGAAGTACAATGCCGACGGCCCCCGCGTGAAAGACCTCGTGGCCACCCAACCGTTCCGCCGTGCCGTGAAGGAAGCCAAGGCCGAAAAAGCAGGCGGTGAGAAGGAGTGACGGATGACCGCAGAATGCCCAACCGGAGGACGCCATGCCGTTTGAATTGTTTGCCCAAGCCCAGATGAACCGAGACGCCGCTGATTGCTTCGTCGCATTGGTGCTACCGGGGTGCGACGAAATCACAGCACTTTAGTCACACGATTTTACCCCAGCGTCCACGGTTTGCGGTATGGCTTCAGGAGCATTTTCGCTGCGGCTTCGTCGCCCGCGATTTGCTCGGTGACGGGATCCCAGACGATCGGGCGACCGGTGCGGACGGCAATGTTCCCCAGGTGGCACACCGTGGCCGAACGGTGGCCGATTTCCACGTCGGCAACGGGCAGTTTGCGGCTCTTGATGCACTCCAGCCAGTTCGTGTGGTGGTTGTTGCTGACGGCGAGTTTCACGTCTCCGGCTGGCAGTTTCGGAAGGTCGATCTTCTCGCCGCCGATCTTCACTTCCAGCTTGCCGCGCGTGACGAAAATCACGCCCTTTTCGCCTTCAAACGTCGTCCCGCTCGGATGGCCGACGTTACCGAGCGTACACGACATCGGGATGCCGTTCGCATAGGTGTACACGATCTTCGCGGTCTCGGGCGTCTCGAACCATTTGTCCTTGTTAAAGGTTGCGGTGCCTTCGATTTTCGTCGGGCCGCTGTCGTCCATGCCGAGGCCCCACTGGGCGATGTCGAGGTGGTGCGCGCCGAAGTTCGTCTGCTGGCCGCCGGAGTAATCCCAGAAGAAGCGGAACAGGTAATGGACCTGCTTTTCGTTGTATTTTCGTTCGGGTGCGGGCCCGAGCCAGACGTTGAAATCGAGCACATCGGGCACTGCCGAATCGGGCACCGCGGGGGCTTTGAAGTTCGGCCCTGGCAGCCCGACCAGCACTTTCGTCACCTTGCCAATCGCGCCGTTTCGCACGAGTTCGCAGGCGGTGCGGAACTCCTTGCCGCTACGTTGCTGGCTGCCGGTTTGCACGATTCGCTGGTGTTTTCGTGCGGCTTCGACCATCTTGCGGCCTTCGCCGATCATCAACGATAGCGGCTTCTCGCAATACACATCCTTGCCGGCCTGGCAGGCGTGGATCGTACACAAGGCGTGCCAGTGATCGGGCGTGGTCACCACGACCGCGTCGATGTCTTTGCGGTCGAGCAGCTTGCGATAATCCGCGACGGCAACGGGTGTGCGGTTGCCCTTCTTTTCGACGATTGTGGCGGCTTCGGCGAGGTGGCTCGAATCGACATCGCACACGGCCACGACGTTCTTCACGAGGGCATTGAGGTTGGCCTTCCCCTGAAGTCCGACGCCGATGCTGGCCACGCGGATCGCCTCACTGGGTGGCGTATCGGCTGCAAATGCCGCACGGTACGCCGATGCAGGCAGCGATAGAATCGCCCCGGCGGCCACGCCATTTTGCAGGAACCGGCGACGTGAGAATGAGGACATCGATGATCTCCATGAACGAAAGTGGGTGTATTTTGAGTATATGGAATCGACGTAAGTCACAATTGCCGACGCCCCAAAACCGATTTTTGGGGTGTTTTTTCGGTTTTCGCGACCCAAAATCGCGGCTTTTTGATCGTCTTTCGCTGTTCCGTATTCCGGATATCGAACTCTCGTCGTGGGTTATGTCGAAAGAGGTCGATTCGAGAATCGGCGCAAGTGGCGACACAAAATCGACCGACCACGACACAAAATCGACCGACCACGACATGAAATCGACCGACCACGACATTTGGAGACACTTTCACGACACTTCGCGACACCATGTAAATGTCGACTTACGTCGGAT
>JAYVXI010000265.1:0-30567 GCA_043785305.1 Limnoglobus sp.
GTCGTGAAAGTGTCTCCAAGTGTCGTGAGAATGTCGTGGTCGGTCGATTTTGTGTCGCGTCCGGTCGATTTTTGGTCGGTACTTGCGGCGAGCGTCGAACCGAAGGCCGTCGGCGTAAAACATGACAGGAATTCAAGATCGGGCAAAATCGTCCGAAACCGATCGGCAATTTGCGATCGAAAAGTGGCATTTTGAGACCGAAAAACACCCAAAAAAACGGTTTTGGAGCCTCCGCAATTCCGACTTACGTCGATTCCGAGAGCAAAGAAGCACCCGTTCGGCAACGTTACTCACCGATCGGGTTCGATCCCGGCCCTCCGACGACGGAGTTTTCGAGCTTCGTTCGACCGGCCACGGTGACGGTGCCGTCGGCGATCTTCAGCGTGTGGATTTGCGTCGTTGGGCGGGTTTGATCCGCGTAGAAGCGAAACAGCCCGACGGGGTTCGACCCGTTGCGGTACCACGTGACATCGACGTTGGAATCGTGTGCCGCTTCGGATAGCGAATCGAGCATCGTCTGGCAGCCGATCGACAGATTGCCCGCACGCATCCCGCAGAGTTCCAGAGCGATCACGTTCGTTTCGTTTTTTACCAGCCACGCGCGCATTTCGACCCAAACAATCGAACTCCAGTAGCCGTTGCCGTAGCGCATCCCGAGCTTGATGCGGTCGCCGTCGATCGACACGCGCGGCGAATGAAACCCCGACGGCAACAGCGTGGCATAACCGTCGCCATCGCTGAGGTTTTCGCGAAAGAAACTGTTGAGGTCGTTGGCGCGAAACGAGGTGCCCCATTCGGGCTTGGATCGAATATCGTTCTTGAGATCTTGCACACGCGTAAGTAGCGCCGACGCGAGTTCGCCGCGTTCCCACGCCGAGGGTTCGTCGGCTTGCGACGCGTAAAATTCCGGTTCGCCCTTGAGCAGAAGTATCAGCGTGCCACACACCGCACCGACGATGAGCAGAATCAGCCCGATGGTCAGAAGTACCGATTTCCGTCGCACGGCAAGCCCTCGTCACGCAATGATCGAATGCGTCCATCAATAACCGAGGCCGGAGAATCGGTCAACGCAGGGTTGCGATTCGATTCCGTTCGTTTTCGTCGGATGGTTGTGCCGGTTGCACGGCGAGCGTTGTGCCGATTGCATTTGCCAACGAATCGGGCACCGGTTACGTTGGAACTGTGACACCCGACGGACGATACACAACTGATACTGCATCCAAAGGGGCGAGTTATGAATCCGCACGGCACACCCATTCCCTACCTTCGCTCCTGGCTCGGCGCGGTTGCGCTCGCCGTGGGCCTGTCGGCGAATGGTTTCGCGCAAGCACCTGTCGACCCCATCGAACGTGCGAAGGCAACGCAAAACCTTGCGGAGCAAAAGGCCGAGAACGAAATCGTCGAAGCGATCGCCAGTGCCGATAAACTCAAGACTGTTTCGACTCCCAAAGCGATTCAACGGCTGAAGGAAGCTCAGGTCGGGCTGGCGTTGGCCGTCAGTCTGGGGCAGGCGAAACGCACCGAGTTGGACGCGAAGCTCGAAGCGAAGATCGGCATTCTCGAAGGCAAATTGCCCGTAGTCCGGCCCGACAACGATCCGAATGCAAACGCCGTCAAGGTGCGCGAAAAGCTCGATCAACTGAAGGCGGCGGTGGAACTGCGCGAGGTCGCCGACGGCTTGAAGAAGGCCGCCGACGCCGCCGATGCGAATCGCCACAACGACGCCCGACGGCACGTGTTGAGCCTCGCGGAGAAGTACCCGAACAACCCGCAAGTGATCGCGCTCAGCGGGCAGACCAACACCAGCGACCAACTGCGTGCGAATCAGAAACTCTCACGCGATTACGCCGACGCCTGGCTCGTCAACCAGCGGCAAGTCGTGGCCTCGTCGATCCCGACGACCGATGACATTCAATTCCCCGATGCGAAGAAGTGGCAAGCACTAACGAAGTTGCGGAAGAACCAGGACCGCATCCAGTTGTCGCCGAAGGAAGAAGCGATCTTGAAGTCGCTCGATACGGCGTTCCCGGCAAACTTCGCGGATCGGCCATTCGAGGAAGCATTACAAGAACTGTCGAACGTGATCGACCAGCCGATTTTCATCGACAAGAAATCGCTGGAAGACGCGGGGTTGGACCTGTCGCGGAAGGTGACATTCAAAGGCAACGTGACGGCACGCACCGCACTACGAGCACTATTACAAGCGAATCAGCTGACGTTCATCGTTAAGGAAGAGATGATCCAAGTCGTGACGCTGGAGCGTGCGGAGAAGGAACTCACGACGCGATCGTACTACCTCGGCGACCTCGTGCAAGGCGTCGGCCCGTTCGGAAACGCCGTCGTCTGGGGGCCGAACATGAGCTACCAGCAAACTGTGACCAACAGCGAAACCATCGTGAAGTCGATCACCGACTCGATCGACCCGCGGAGTTGGAAGCAAGCGGGTGGCCCTTGCACGATCACGTTCCACATGCCCACGATGTCGGTCGTCGTACGGGCCAGTACCGAGGTTCATGCATCGATGGGCTATTCGGTGGGGAAGAAGTAGCGCACCATGAGTGATTTACCCGAACACTTCGGCCAATCGCAGGTGTTGCGGGATGTCGAGCGATTCCGCACGCAGGGTGCCGTCGATGTCGAGTGCCTTGAGCTTCGCGTCGACGTCGGGCTTTTCGCGGCGGCCACGGGGCGAACCGGCGAGTGCGGAACGCAGGTTCTTACGGCGGTGGATGTACAAATCGCGTAAGAATGCACGGAATTTTGGCACGTCGCCGACGAGCTTTCGCTTTGCGGCGTTCGGGATGATTCGCACGATGGCCGAGTCGACTTTCGGCCTCGGGTAGAAGTTGCCCGGCAGGACTTTCCGGATCGTTTCGACGTCGGCGATACTTTGCACCAATACGCTGAGCGCGTTGTAATCTTTCGTGCTCACCGAGGCTCTCAGTCGTTCGGCGATCTCCCATTGCACCATCACGACCATACGCTCGATGTTCGGCCCATCGACGAGCAGATTGCTGATTAGCGGGGTAGCGATCACGTACGGCAAGTTGGCGATCAGCTTGCGGCTCGTGCAGCCTTGCTTCGCCATTGCGGCTTCCCACGCGGCGAGCATGTCGGGGTTCAGCAGGCTCTTACGCGCAAGGCAATCGCCGTGAATGAACGTGACGTTTGGCCGAATGCCGACGATCTGCCTCGCGACGGGGGCGAGGCTCGAATCGATCTCGATGCTGACGACCGCACCCGAGCGTTCGGCGAGCTTCGCGGTCAGCGATCCGGTACCCGTGCCGACTTCGAGAACGGCATCTTCCGGCCCGAGATCGCCTTCCCGCACGATGAGATCGACGAGGTTGATGTCGATCAGGAAGTTCTGGCCGAGTTTGCTCTTCGCTTCGAGGCCGTGCGCGGAAAACAGGCGGTTTAGGTACGACAACGTCTGCCGCGGCGACGGGACGTTCGATTCGATTTCTTCCGGCTCGTCTTTTCTCATAACCGCTTTAGATAGTGATACTGAGACTCTTGAACAGTTTTTGCACGTGTTTCGCCAAGAGATCGGTTTCCAAGTTGACCGTGGCCCCGACCGGTTTGAAGCCCAAAGTAGTGTGCGCGAGCGTGTGCGGGATGAGCATCACCGCGAATCGACCGCGTGCCACATCGACGAGCGTGAGGCTGATTCCGTCGATCGCAATCGATCCTTTCGTCACCATCAATTCGTCGAGCGATTTCGGGCAATCGAAGGCAATCGTCTCCCATTCGCCGCTCTGCGTGCGTTCGGCAATCGTGCCCACGGCATCGACGTGCCCCGTCACAAAATGCCCGCCCAACGAGTCGCCGACGCGCAACGCCCGCTCCAAATTCACGCAGTTGTCTAAAACTAACTCGCCGAGATTCGTTTTCAGAAGCGTCTCCGGGCCGGCCTGGAACCGGAACGATTCGTCGTCGCGTTCGACGACGGTGAGACAGACCCCGTTGACGGCGATACTCTCGCCGAGCACGAGGTTTGGGGCGAAACCTGGCTCCGCAATTCGGAGCACGCGGCCGCCGTGGCCATCGTCTGCGATGGCGGCAATTCGGCCGAGCGATTGAATGAGTCCGGTGAACATGCGAGAATCTTATACGGACCGCCTCGACAAACGAAACGAATCGCGGTATTGACGGTGAAAGTTTTTCGCGGAACGAATCTTTTGGGGGATCGATTCGGATGGGAATGCTCGATCATTGGCACCCGATTTACCCGAGCCACAGCCTGCGCCGCAAGCCGGTGGAAGTGAAGCTCGCCGGTCAACCGATCTGCTTGTTTCGCACGACGAACGGCACGATAGCCGCCGTGGATAATGCCTGCCCGCACCGGCGGATGAAGCTCAGTTTTGGCACCGTCGTCGGCGACCGGATTCAGTGTAAATATCACGGCTGGACTTACGACAGTTGCGGCAACGGCGAAAGCCCCGGCACGCCGAAAATGACCACCTGCACCAAAAGTTACGACATCCGCGAAGAACACGATTTCATCTGGCTGAAGTCCCGCGACAGCAACCCCGTGTTCCCGCTGATTAACATTAAAAAATACTACCCCATCGGCACGTTCCAGCACACTGTGCCCGCCCCGCTCGAACTCACCGTCGACAACTTCACCGAGATCGAACATAGCGGGACCGTTCACGATACGTTCGGGTACGATCTGGACCGGATGCACGAGGTGAAAGTCCGCTTCGACCAAACCGAAGACACGATCAGCGTTGCGAACGTCGGCCCGACGAAACGGATTTTCCGCCCGTTCGCCTGGATGCTCGGCATCCGCCACGACGACCACTTCCACGACGACTGGACGACGCACTTTTCGCCCGTTTACAGCGTTTACGATCACTACTGGACGACGCCCGACGGCTCGAAAGATCGCCTCGTTCGCTGGCGATTATACATGTTCTTCTGGCCAATCGATGCGGAAAATACCTGCGTCACGTCGTTCGTTTACGCGAAGTCGAAGTACCCCGGCCCCTCGGGTGGCTTGCACCTGTTCAAGCACGTATTTCGCCGCGAAGTCGACCGCGAAGTCCGCCAAGACATCTCGATGCTCGAAAACCTCGCCGACCGCAACATCAGCATCGAAGGCTTAAAACTGAGTCGCTTCGACAAAGTCCTCGGCCTGACCCGCGAGCGAATCGACCGCATCTACCGCGGGAAAACCCCGCCGATTGTGGTACCGCGAGCGGTGTAAATGACGTTACCACAACCGTTGTACGCCGTATGGATCGATCGCCGCATCGGTGCTGACCAGCGGTATCCCTTCGGCTAACGCCTGCGCGATCAGCAAGCGGTCGAATGGGTCTTTGTGATGGAATGGCAGCGTCGCCACGATTGCGGTGTGTTTCGGCTCAATGGGTAAAATTTTGAAGTTATTATCGAAGATGGCCTCTTGGATAAACACAGCGAACGGCACTTGAAGAACTGGCTTTTGCGTGCTGATTTTGATTGCGACTTCCCAATAACTGGCAGGGCTTACCAAAACATCGTTCGCAGGATCTTCTAAAAGAGTACGGACGAACGTGCTCAGCTTTGGGTCTGTTTGATAGTACCAAATCAGCGTATGCGTATCGAGCAGAAGCCTCATGGCATGTACTCTGCGAAGTCTTTCAGGTGCTCATCGTCGTCCATGTTCAGGTTCATTTTCCCTTTTCCACGTCCGTAAATCGGCATCCCTTTCGGCAATTCGCCCGTCAGCCGCGCGACGGGCTTGTCGCCTCGCGTGATGACGAGTTCCTCACCGGGGGCGAGTGCGTCGATGATTTGCGGGAGCCGCGATTGCACTTCGTCGATGGTCAGCGTTGGCATGAGTTTCCTCCAGTTGGAGTCATGCCCACCGCCCGATGGCGATGGGCACTCGGCAGGTTCTTATACCGCTTCGAGGATCTCGAAGCCTTTGCGATACTCGCGGAACAACATGGCGTTTGCCTTCGCGTTGTTGCCGAGGAAGGTTTCGGTCTTCGGGTCGATGGCCAGTTTCGGCCCGATGCGACCGACGGCGGTTGCGAGGTCGATTTTGTTGTCCTTCAGGTGCTGTTGCATCCGAACTACGGCGGCGGTCGCGTCTTTGCAATCGGTGAATGCGGTCACATCTTTGTCGAACGTCGCTTCGGTGCCGAGGCGATAACTGATGTTCCCGAGGTGGCAGAGTGCGCTCGACAGGTGGCCTTCGAGGATGTCGGCGTTGAGGTCGGTGATCTTGCGGCTACGAACGCCTTTCACGAAGTTCGCGAAGTGCGAATCTTCGCCGCCGCCTTTGAACTCTTGCAGTTTCTTGCCGTCCGGCGAGTATGCGGTGCCGCTGGCGTAACCCGGGCAGACGACGTAGCCTTCGCTGCCGAAGAAAATGTTCCCGACCATTGCCCCTTTATATGCATCGGTCTTGAGACCGCGCACTTCAAAGATCAGTTGCGCATCGTCGAAATCGTAAAGACTGAGCTGCGTGTTCGCGGTTTCGCCGTCGTCGACGTAGCCGAAACGCCCGCCGACGCTGACGACGGACTTCGGCAGTTCCATCTTGCCCAGGCCCCAACGGGCCTTGTCCATTTCGTGGATGCCCTGGTTACCGAGGTCGCCGTTGCCGTACGCCCACGTCCAGTGCCAGTCGTAGTGCAGTTTGCTTCGCATGAGTGGCAGTTTCGGGGCCGGCCCGCACCACAGATCGTAATCGAGGCCCTTCGGAATCGGCTGCTCGCCGGTGACCTTGCCGATACTGCCGCGTGGCTTGTAGCAGGTGCCGTACGCCAGCGAGACTTTGCCGATCTTCCCCGCGTGAATGTACGCCTGGGCTTCGCGCATTCCGGTGGTGCTGCGGCTCTGCGTGCCGGTCTGGCAGATCTTCCCGTATTTGCGCGCCGCTTCGACGACGAGCCGACCTTCGCGGACGTTGTGGCTGACCGGTTTCTCGACGTAGACATCTTTCCCGGCCCGCATCGCCCAGACGGCGGCGAGCGAGTGCCAATGATTCGGCGTGGCAATCGCGATGATGTCGATCGACTTATCATCCAGGACTTTGCGAATGTCCTTCTCGTACTTCGGGGCTTCGCCACGTACCTCGGTGATCTTTTTCATCGCGCTGCCGATCACGCCTGCATCGCAATCGCAGACGGTGGCAATCTCGCAGTTGTTGACGCCGTTGAAGCCGTCGACGTGGCTCATACCGCGACCTTTCACGCCGACGACGGCCACGCGAAGCCGCTCGTTGGCGGACCCCCTCTTCGCGACGGTATCCGGTGCGGCCGTGGCTACAGTGCCTGCCGCCAGCCCTGCCGACAACAGCGCCGATCGCTGCAAAAACTCGCGACGTTGGAACGGACTCATAACGGGAACTCCCGAGAAGAGGAAGCGAAGAGCGGGTGTGATGACTCTGCTCACTGTAATCGAAAGCGAGATCGGTCGTCAATTATCTAACGGGCGAAGCGCGCGGAATTTTAGGATTCGCCTTGCGTGGTTTTACATCGGATACGGGTCGCATCGGTGCGTTCGGGTCGCCGGGCATGAATAAGTGGTGGATTGTAAATGGTTCCGAAGTGTGAGCGCGGCGGTGGATCGTTTCTCGAATGATACGAGTTGTCGAGTGTTGTTGTGGAAGGTTCATCGTCGACCGAATCCGACCGTTCCCGCGTCATGACATCCGGGATCATCACGTTGAGAGATTGCTCTTTCATCGCGTAATATTTTGCGGGCAGACGTTCGTTGATGCCTCGACACAACGAGACGATGAAACCGGTATGAAAGTCGTGGTACACCCACGAATCGACTCGCGTCCAATCGTGCATCGGCATAATAAAACCCCATCAAATTTTACTAGTCTTCGCTCGCATGAGATGATCGATTAGTACCAGCGCGATCATTGCTTCGCCCATCGGCACGAATCGCGGCAACAAACAGGGATCGTGGCGGCCTTTCACGAGAATTTCCGTCGCTTCACCATCGCGATTGATGGTCTTTTGCGCTCTGGCGATGCTGCTCGTCGGCTTGATGGCGACGCGACAGACGATAGGCATTCCCGATGAGATACCACCGAGCATACCGCCATGGCGGTTGGTTTCAGTGCGGAAATCGGTGCGATAAATATCGTTGTTTTCGCTGCCGCGCATCGTGGCCACCGCAAAGCCGTTGCCGTACTCGAACGCGGTGACGGCGGGGATACTGAGGAGCGCTTTGCCGAGGTCGGCTTTCAGTTTGTCGAACACCGGCTCACCCAAACCCGGTGGCACGCCCACGGCAACGAGTTCGCAGACACCACCAATCGAATCGCGATCTTTCCGCGTGGCATCGATCAAATCGTACATCGCCTGTGCCGCAACCGGTTCGGGGCAGCGCGTCGGGCTGGCCTCGACTTGATCGAGCGTCACCGCCGTCGGGTCGGGGATATTTGCGATCACATGGCCGACTTGTTTGACGTAACCGAGGATGCGGATACCGTGAATCGCGAGCAGCTTTTTCGCCACGGCACCGGCGGCGACGCGGCAAATCGTCTCGCGCGCACTGCTGCGACCGCCACCGCGATAGTCGCGGAAACCGAATTTGGCGTCGAAAGTATAATCGGCGTGGCCGGGCCGATATTTATCCTTGATGTCGCCGTAATCGTTGCTGCGTTGGTCGCCGTTGCGGAAGGAAATGCCGATCGGCGTACCGTCGGTTTTGCCTTCAAAGATTCCCGACCAGATTTCCGGAAGGTCGTCTTCGTCGCGTTGGGTCGTGAGTTTCGACTGCCCCGGCTTCCGGCGGCGGAGGTCGGGTAGGAGATCGTCGACCGACAGTTCGAGTCCGGCTGGGCATCCATCGATGATGCAAAGGTAGCCGGGACCGTGACTGACGCCCGCCGTCGTGACGCAGAAGAGTTTGCCGAAAGTATTGCCTGCCATATGTCGGATTATACCGAACGCTTTCGACACGCCACCCACATGCGAAAGTTTACTGGCGATCCGTCGGTTCCGAATTGCCTAACCGTGCCATCGCCGCCGATAATTCCCGATATTTCTAAAACGATGACGGGCTAACAAGCGAGGTCGCCATGTGGAAATTGTGGGTTGTATCGGTTGTACTGTCTCTGCCGTTCGCGGTGAACGCGCAGGCCCCGAAAGTCGATCCGCCCAAGGTGGACGCGCCAGGCGAAACACCGAAGGTCGTCGTCACGCCGACGCGATTCGGCGTGATTCCGAACCCGCGACTCTTTCCGCAAACGACACCGAAGGACGCGCTAATCTCCGCGATCAAAGCGATCGAGAACGAACGCTACGAGTTCCTCGCGGCCTACATCATCGACGAGAAAGTGATCGAGGCGAAAATCGTCGAACGCGCGAAACAGATCGAACGCGACGTCGAGTTGGACGTCCGCACGAAACAGATTCAACAGCGCGAGAAACCGGCTAACGTAACGCTGCTCGAGCAGATACCGAACGAGCCAATGGCGTTTGCCGAGTTCGTCAAACAAGAGGCGAAGATTCGCGGCTATCGGTTAGTGGTGAAAGACCTCGCCGATAAGTTTGCAGCCGATACGTCGATCGCCAAAGAGTTGCGGAAGTATCTGCGCGAAGGCGACTTCACGCTCGATGGCGATACGGCGAAGGTGACGTTGAAAGAGGTCAAAGATCGTGGGGTTTTCTTCAAGAAAGCCGGCGAACGATGGTTCGTCGAAGACCGTCAGATCGAAGTGAAGCCCGTCGAGAAAGCACCGGAAAAGAAGGATTAGCCGCCGATGATCGACCTGCGTAGCGACACCGTCACGAAACCGACGCCGGGCATGTTAGCCGCGATGATGGCGGCCGCCGTCGGCGACGATGTCTACGGCGAAGACCCGACAGTGAACGCCTTGGAAGCGAAAGTGGCCGCGTATCTCGGCACCGAAGCGGCGCTGTTCGTGCCATCGGGGACGATGTCGAATCAGATCGCGATTCGAGTACAGTGCCAGCCCGGCGACGAGATTTTGCTCGACGCGAGTAGCCACATCGTATTGTGGGAATGCGGAGCCCCGGCTGCGCTTAGCGGTGTGACCTCGCAGACATTTGAAGGCCAGTGGGGGCGTTTCGATCTCTCGCACATCCAGCATCGCATTCGCCCCGACGACGGTTATTCCCCGCGCACGCGGATGATCTCAATCGAGAACACGCACAATCGTGGCGGCGGCACGATCACCCCGCTTTCAACGATCGCAGAAATATCGGTTTGGGCTAGGAAACGAGGACTGAAATTGCACCTCGACGGTGCCCGCATCTGGAACGCGATCGTGGCTACGGGTGTATCGGCCCACGAGTGGTGCCAGCATTTCGACACGATCTCAGTCTGTTTCAGTAAAGGCTTGGGCGCGCCCGTCGGCTCGGCACTCGCGGGTTCACGCGATGCGATTCAGAAGGCGCGGCGCGTGCGGAAACAACTCGGCGGCGGGATGCGACAAGCGGGTTTTCTGGCAGCGGCATGTATCTATGCGATGGACCACCACATCGAACGATTAGCCGAAGATCATGCCAACGCGAAACGGTTAGCCGAGGCGATTGCATCGGTGCCGGGGTTCCAACTCGCACCGCCGAAAGTGGAAACGAACCTCGTCTGGTTCGACGTCGACACGAATCGTTATCGACCGCAAGAACTCGTTGCGAAGTGGAAAGTCGAGGGCGTATCGGTGTCTGCGCTCGGCGAGAAAACGATCCGCGCCTGCACGCACTACGGCGTAACCCAAGCCGAGTGCGAACGAGCGGCGGAAGTGATTCGTGCGACCCGATGACTTCTCACTTCGCATCCGCGAATCGCCACGTCGGCACCACTGGCGGCAGGTCGCCGGCGGCGTACGATTCCTCGCCGACGAGGTCGCGCAGTTTCCGCAGCGCGTGGCGTCGGACCGTGATGTAGTACATGTCGCAACGCGCATCGCGGACCGAATCCCACACGGCATACAGTCGATCCGTTTCTCGGATGGCGGTTTGAATATCGTGCGCGCGATCCGTTTCGAGCAGGTGCCGATTGTCGAGGCTCTTACGGTACGATCGGTTGAACTTGATCATTTCGCCCGACGTTTCGCGATCCGGGAGCCGCTGCGCTTCGGCGATTCGCGGCACGCCTTTTAGCTCCTGGTAGCGCTTGCGAAGGAGGTTGACATCGATGCCGAACTCTTCGGGTTTCGCGAGGATGTATCCCGTTTCGCGTTCGTCGAGAATCTCCCACTCGACGGCGAGTTTGCGGACAGCAGATTGAATCTCGGGCCACCGTGCCGTTTCGGGCGGAGCCTCGGGGCTACAACTAACGGGCGCAGTGAGCAGATAAAACGCAAGGACGACTTCACCACCGGTCATGACGTGGACTCCCAGCACAGGCGGTCGCAAGACCGCGCAGCGGAACAGGTGGCCGTATCGGGCGATACGGCGACGGATCGCGTTCGGAGAGAACCAAAATTCGAGGAAAAAAAGTGTCGGGTCGTAGCAGTCGCGGGGGCGGGAAAGTGGAGCGGGATCGGAAGCGATCTCGGACCAAAAACCCTCTCGGCTTCGGCGATCCGGCGTTAGCCAACCGTCCGCCGTAGCAAGGGCCATAGGCGGTGAGAGTGCAATAATCTTATCGGTCGAAATATGCAACAGAAAGTTCGCTAAATCCAGAATATTTTTCAGAAACCGCGCTACCGAATATTCTGATCGCGAGACTCGACGACGTAAGATGCTGCAAACAAACAGTTAGCGTCGTCGATTTTGCTGTTACTTCACTCGGGACAAGGCAAGTGGCATTTTGTACATATGTCGCCGTAAGCACGTTTATCAGGTGCCAGCCTGCACATGCACGACTATTAAGCACATCGCGTACCGGCGGGCTGCGAATTCGGGGAAAATGCGTAAAGTGACTGGTTTCGGAGAGATTGACTGGTCGGTCCAAAACACCGATATGCACGATATTATAGCAGATGTGCTAATATATCGCGCATTCTACTGAAATCTCGATTGTCGGCCTTCATCAAATCTCTTGCGCAAATAGAATTCGAGCAACGACTTGCGCCGTTTTCACGAATTGCACGTCTCAGGCATCGCGTGTGCAATGGCACGCTGATGTTCCGTGCTCTGCCCTTTCCCAACCAGGAGATGCCTGTGTTCCGAGCCGTTCGGGCTTTACTGCCCGCCCTCATCCTGTTCGCCTTCTCGATGTCTGCGTTCGCGCAAGATGCACCGAAACCGGCTGAACCGGACCCGGCGAAAACGCCCGCCACGGTGAAGGACGTCACCGACGCGAAGGTCGAAGCGCTGGCCGCCGCAAAGTCCGCCGACACCAATGCCCACAAGTACTCGGACATCTCCTGGATGCTCGTTGCCACGGCACTCGTGATGTTCATGATGCCTGGCCTCGCGCTGTTTTATGGCGGTATGGCCCGACGCAAGAACATCCTCGGCACGATGATGCACACGATGGTCGCGCTCGGCCTCGTCGGCGTGCAGTGGGTCGTCGTCGGCTACGCGCTTTCCTTCGGTGCGCCGCTGATTAAGTACTCGATCAGCAGTCCACTAGTGGACAAAAAGAACGATGTGGGCGTAGTCGAGAAGGATAAAGAGGGCAATGCAATACAGGTGAATGAGCCGTTGATCGCTGGCTTCATCGGCTTTAGCCCCGAACTCGTCTGCCTCGGTGTCTCGGCTGCAATCGGCGATTTGCCCGAAAAGAAAATCGAAGATGTTTACCTCGATCTCAAAGTCGCCGATGAGAAAGATCCCGAGAAGAAAAAGAAATTGATGGAAGAGGCACTCGTTGCCCAAAAGGCGAGTAAGGACCGCTTCAAGTCGTTCCCGAACACGAACATACCGCTCTACCTGCACGCGATGTTCCAGGGCATGTTCGCGATCATCACGGTCGCACTCGTCTCCGGGGCGTTCGCCGAACGAGTCAAGTTCGGCTCGTACTTGCTGTTCGCACTCATCTGGACGACGGTCGTTTACGATCCGCTGGCACACATGGTGTGGTCGTACGAATGGACCTACGCAGAGAGTCAAAAAACAAACGGTTCGTCGCCCGCCGCGGGTCTGTTCGGTGCGAACGGGGCGATCGACTTCGCCGGTGGCACGGTGGTTCACATTGCGGCTGGGTTCAGCGGCCTGGCTGCGGTGCTCTTGCTTCGCAAGCGGAACGGCTACGGCAAACAAACCTTCCACCCGAGTAACATGACGCTCACGCTGCTCGGTGCGGGGATGCTCTGGTTCGGCTGGTTCGGCTTCAACGGTGGTTCGGCACTTTACAGCAATCCGCAAGCGGTCAGCGCGTTCACCGTCACGCAAATTGCAGCCGCAATGGCGGGGCTTGCGTGGACGATTGTCGAATGGCTACACCGCGGCAAGCCGACCGCACTCGGGTTCGCGTCCGGCCTCGTGGCTGGTCTCGTGGCGATCACGCCGGCCAGTGGGTTCGTCGCACCGGCGGGGGCGCTCGCCATTGGGGCACTCGCGGGCATCGTCTGCTATTGGGCCGTTGCCGCGAAGAGTAAGTTGGGCTACGACGACTCGCTCGATGCCTTCGGTATCCACGGCGTCGGCGGCTTCCTCGGTGCCATCGTCACCGCACTGTTCGTCAGCCTGCCACTGTGGGTTTACGGTTCGGAAATGCAAGCGAACCAGTTCCCTGGCAAGACGTTGATCGTCGATGGTAAATCGGTCTACGACATGTCCTCGCAGCTGATGTGGCAGATCAAAGCCGCGTGTTTCTCGGCAGTGTACGCCTTCGGTGCGACCTGCTTGATTATCTTGCTCATCGACAAGACGATCGGCTTCACCTGTTCGGCGAAAGACGAAGCGGCGGGCCTCGACCTCAGCCAGCACGGCGAAGTCGGCCAAGACCTCGGGCCAGACGTCGATGCCAGTGCCGCGCTCACCATGAAGTCGGCGTTGGCACCGCCCGTCAACGGCGGCGGCAAGCGGTTCTCAGTCGTGATCGACGGCCCCACTGCGGCACAACTGATGGCGGTCTGGTCGAAGCTCTGTCAGTCGACCGATGGCCCGCCGAGCAAGGAATTCCGCGCGGTGTATCCGTACATCACCACGGTATCCGGTAACAAGTTCCGCTTCCGTGGCGGCGACCCGGTCGTTCTGAAAGATCAGCTCAAAAAGCTGTTCGAGAACGCCCTCGGTGGCACGGCTGTCAAAACCCACGTCGAAGCGTAACCCTCCACGGCCGTTCCCCGGTATCATGCCGGGGGCGGTTGTGACCCTCACCATTACACGGAAACCGAACGGCTACCATGAAACTGATCGTTGCCATCATTCGACCTGAAAAGCTGGAAGATGTCCAAAAGGCGCTCGCCGAACGCGACGTCTACTTGATGACCGTCACCGATGTGCGCGGTTGCGGCCGCCAACGCGGGTACACCGAAGTTTACCGCGGGCAAGAAGTGCAAGTTCGCTTGCTGCCCAAGCTAAAACTTGAGATCGCCGTTAGCGAGCCATTCGTGGAAGCGGCCATCGAAGCGATCGTCCACTCGGCACGCACGGGCGAAAGCGGAGCCGTCGGCGACGGGAAGATTTTCGTCCTGCCACTCGACGACGCAATTCGCATCCGCACCGGCGAACGCGGCTCCGAAGCGATCGGGCCGTAGTTGGTGCAAGTATCCAACTCGTTTAGCCGCGCCGCGGCTAAACGCCGAATTCTCGTGCCAGCCCGCTGCGCAAGCAAGGGGTTGGACTCCAACCGGTCCAGAGACTGCGTGGAGTTTCTTGCGGGTTCCCCTTGCTCGTGCTCTCGCGCTGCGGGCTGGCAGGAAAAGTCGCAGCCAATCCCTCAATCACCGTGCGAATCGCTCGCGCAGAAATGTCTGGACTTCGTCCCACATGTCGGCGGCGTGCTCGAAGTCGACGGCCATTCGCGTGACGTGTTCGGGGCGAAGTATCTCTTTTGGAAGTGCTACTTGCACCTTCGGGTTCAACGGGATCTGGTAGCCGCCACCGAACGCTAACTCCGGTTCTTTTGCCAACAGATAATCGATCAGCTTTTGGCCGCCGGCTGCGTTCGGTGCGTTTTGGATTAGCGCGATGGTGTTCGGAATGTACAGCACGCCGAGTCGCGCGTAGTCGGGGTGTGGCTCGCGGTCGGGGAAGATCATCGCCACCGGTTTGCCCGCGCGAATCTCGATCATCGCATCGTCGGTGTCCGTCATCCCGATGGCGTATTCGCCGCTCGCCACCTTCACCGCCACCTGCTTGTTGCCTGCCACGATCTGTACGTCATTTGCCTGCAATTCGAGGTAAAATTGCTTCGCACGATCGGCACCGAGCACCTCGAACAGACATGCCGCCTGCGTCGCGGTAGTGCCAAACATCGGCTTCGCCATCGCAATTTGGCCGCGCCATTTCGGGTTCGTCAAGTCGAACAATCGCGCTGGTTGCGCATTGTCGGCCACGCGATTCGTGTTGACAATCAGCACCCGCGCCCGTGCCGCGAATGCCTGCCACGTGCGGTCTTTACCGACCGTCCACGCGGGGAAATCAACGGCGCTCGGCGACGCATATTCGGCATACGCACCGGCCCGTGCGAGGCGGATCGTCGCGAGGATTTCGTTGTTCCAGTGGACATCGCAACGCGGTCGGCGCGTCTCCGCGAGCAGTTCCGCCGCCAGCCCCACCGACTTGTTCGCCTCGGTGTCGAACTTCGGCGCAATCGCCAACTTCGACTGCCGCGTAAACTCCGCAAACAGTGGTTCTGCAAACTCCTGATCTTGTGCCGAGTATAGCACCACGCGATCCGCCGCCGGCGTGCAACCCGCGAGCATGAGAATCAGTATCGCGACTCGTTTCATATTCATCTCGCGTGGAAATGTTACCAAGTTGACTTTTCATTCTTGTTAGCCCGACGCGCTAGCGAGGGATTTTTATCCTTTCTGCGATGTCGTGCCTTTTCGCGGGTTTCCCTCGCTTGCTTTTCATTCTTGTTAGCCCGACGCGCTAGCGAGGGATTTTTATCGTTTCTGCGATGTCGTGCCTTTTCGCGGGTTTCCCTCGCTTACGCGTCGGGCTAACAAAAACTTGTGCCTCGTACGGTTTCGTTTCGCAGCCACTGCATACCAAACGATTATCGTGCCGAACGCGAAGACGCTCCGTGCCGTCCATGAGCCGAAGACGACGGCGGCGTTGAATACGATGAACGCCATGAAGCCGTGGATGATCCAATTTAACCCACGCGGTCGGCGTCGGTAGCTTACAGAATCGCAACATAACCAGATGGCATCGACGCACCAAAGTAAGGTGAAGGCATAGTTGACGAAGACGCCTTCGCCGAAGCCACCGATCGTTCGCGTGTGCTCGAAAGCGGCGGCGTGCGACCAGCCGTGCGCGGAATGAAACGCGATGGCAACGTGCAGGAGTTGGAACGCCGCACCGGTAGCCCATATTGGCACGGTGACAGTGCGGTGACAGTAAAGGAGCGAGGAGATGCCGAGAAACCAGAGAAGAGTTGCCACCCATGCCGATTCGACGACCGCGGGGTGATTCGACACCGATCCGCACGGTTGCAAAAACGCACGACCGAGCCACACGGCCAGGCCAGTCGTGCCCACAAAAAGCACCCTGCGAGTGCCAACTCGCAGGGTGGTATCGCTTACGCGTCGAACTTCCACGGCTTACGCATTTCGCGGGAAAGCAGCTTGTTTGCCTGGGTATCGTCGAAGACGTGCGTCTTCGGATCCCATGCGAGTTTCTTACCGGTACGGAGCGCGATCGTGCCGATGTGGCACACGATCACCGAACCGCCGCCGACGCCGACGTGGCAGATCGGCTGCTGACGCGTCTTCACGCAATCGAGGAAGTTGCCTATGTGGTCGGTCGGGCGCGTCGGGTACAACATCGGGTCGTCTTTGCCGAGCGGCTCGCTGAGGATTTTCGCATCCGACGCCAGCAATAACCCACGGCTGACGAACACGGTGCCATTTTCGCCGAAGATCATGACGCCGTTTTCGTCGCCGCTGATGAACTCGACGGGGACATCGACCGTCGTTTCCTTGGTCTCGCCATCGTCGCCCTTGATCTTCTTCTTGACCTTCTTCGTGACCGGTTTGCCGTCGGCGCGAACGAGGCCCTTGACGTCGGTGCCACCGCCGGACATCGCTACGACTTCCGCGCCGTTCGCGTAGGTGTATTTCACCTGGAAATTCTCGTGGCAGTTGTAGCCGTCGCCCTTGTCGTACGGTGCAGTCGCCTTGAGCATCTCGACGCCGGTCGGGCCGCTGTCGTCCATCCCGAGCGCCCACTGCGCGATGTCGATGTGGTGGGCACCCCAGTCGGTCATTTTGCCGCCACTGTAGTCGTACCACCAGCGGAATTCGTAGTGGCAGTTCGTTTTGCCGTCCTTCAAGCGGTACGGCACACTCGGCGTTGGCCCGAGCCACATGTCCCAATCGAGTTCCTTCGGAACCTCAGCCACCGCAATCGCCCCGCTCTGCGGGTTGCCGTTGATGCGGCACTCGATCCGCTTCACCTTGCCGATGCGACCGGCGCGAACGACCTCGGCGGCGAGGCGGAACATGCCGCCCATTTCGCTGCGCTGTTGGCTGCCGGTTTGCAGAACGCGACCGGTCTCCTTCACGACCTTTTGCAGCAGAAGCGCTTCTTCGACCGTCAGCGTGAGTGGCTTCTCGCAGTAAACATCTTTGCCGTTGCGAAGCGCGTCGATGGCCACGAGTGCGTGCCAGTGGTCGGGCGTCGCGATGCAGACCGCGTCGATTTCCTTACTGGCGTTGACCTGCCGAAAGTCCTTGTAAACCCGTGGCGTATAGCCATCGGACAGGAACGTGTTGACGGCGCGATCGACGTGGCGCAGATCGACGTCGCAGATCGCGGCACAGTCGACGTGCTTGAACTTTTTGGCCGCGCCGTACAGCGCGTAGTTGCGGCTCTGCGGGCTGCCGATGCCGATGAAACCGACGCGCAGTTTACTGTTAGCGGAAGTGGCTTTGGCTGCCGTGGCTGCCGTGGCCGCGTCGGCACCGAACACTTCTTTGGCGTACCACAACGGCAACCCCGCCGCCGTCAGTGCCGCAACCGAGTTCGTCATGAACCCGCGACGCGAGAGCGATCCTCGTTCGAAGAGCATAGATACCTCAGAGCTAAATGGGAGTGGCAGAGTAGTCGGACAGTGACATGTTACCGAAGTCGAAAGCGCGGTGCCAGCATCGAACTGCAAACTTGGCGTGCGATGGAAACATCGCACGCCGGGCTTCGGCGACATCATCGGTGGCCTCGGCCAGATAAATCACTTGTGGCATCATCGTGCCCGCGTGGCATGAGCGACGACCTGTTCTTCGACCGGCCACTCGCGGACGCATTCGAGGGTAGCGGAGGCGTTCACAGTAGTGCGTTACTCTTTTTTTGAGGTCACTTCTTCAACTGCGGCATTGGGGCCACCGCCGGATACTTCGCCCGCTCGGCTTGCCACTTCTTCACGTCGTCCGGCTTGTTCGTCGCGGTGGACAACTCGATGAGCCGGTCGAGGGCTTCGGGGAGGCGGATCTTGCCGTTCGTTGGAATCGTCTTCTCCCGCTGCTTCATCCCCTCGTAGCCGGCCAGCAGCAGCGGTTCGGCGTCGGCGTACTTCTTCTGGCCCAAGAGTGCCCCGCCGAGCATCGACTTCGTGTTGAAGGTGAACCAGACGTCCGATTGCAACTTGACTCGAATTTCCAGACATTCGCGAAGCAACGGTTCAACTTCGGCGTATTTGTTTTGTTGGAGCAAATTCAAACCCAACTCAGCAAGTGCCCCAGAAACAGCCCAGCCGTTTGGCTTTCTCGCGATTTCGACTTCGGCGCGCCGCAACGGCTCGGCCCTTGCATGCTGTCCGATTTCTTCGAAAGCGATCACGATAGAACGTGAGGCCCACTCGTAGTCGGGTGTTTTTTTCAGTGCCTTTAGTGCATCGTCGAGTAGGCGAACGGCCTTGTCACCGTTGCCGTTGGCATGGTAGGCCCGGTTCAAAAGGCTTCGGCATTGCTCTGTGCGGTAGTGGTTTACTCCGAGAACGGTGCTGACATACCACAGACTTTCTTCCAGCAGGGGGATCGCTTTATCGTATTGCTTGTCAGAATGGTATGCCAACGCAAGTCCCCACCGGCTCTCGAGAGTATCCTTGTGATTTGGTCCAAGCTTGGCCGTGCGCACTCTAACAGTCTCCTCACAAAGTGGAATGGCCAGGTCCGACTTGCCTGCCTCGCGGTAAGCCTCGGCAAGGGCGTCCATTGTCGCACTGGTATCAAGATGATCCGGACCAAGCGCCGCTTTTCGGACCGCCAGGGCCTTTTCGAGGAGCTCGATCGCTCTGGCCGGCTGTTCGATTTGCAAACTCCAAACGCCGAGTCCGTGTAACAGATTCGCTTTGGTAGTAGGTGAAACGATGACATTGCTTTCCAAACGCTTAATACCTTCGTCCAGGATCTTTCTGTACTCACCGGGATTGTTGCGCGTGAACGAGTCCCTGGAAATATAGGTCTCAACCACGAAACTGCTCACCATTTCTGTCTGGCGCAAGGACTCCCTCGTCTCCTTCAGTGCATCTTCGGTTACCCCGTTGGCAACGCGCAGTTCTACAAGTGCTCTTGATGTTGTTGCGTTTGCCTTTTCGACGTCGAATAGACGGTTGCTCGCAAGGTCTTCGGCTTTCTGAGCCCGGATCATGCTGACTGTCGTTCCGCTGATGCCGGCAATCAATGCCAGAAAAATCAGACTCGCCGCGAGCACTTGCCCGCGGTTGCGTCGAACAAACTTCCGCAGCTTGTACGCCGCCCCGACTGGCCCAGCCGCCACCGGCTCGTGGTTCAAGAACCGCTCGATATCCTTGGCGAAACCGTTGGCCGTCTCATAGCGGCGGTCGCGCTCCTTGCTGAGGGCTTTCAGGACGATCCAGTCCAGCTCGCCCTTCACGAAGCGGCCCAGCTTCGCCGGCTCGGTTTGCCGATTCGCGGCCACGCTCGGCAACGAACCCGCCGAACTCAGCCGGCTGCTCGGCGTCGGCGCTTCCTGTTCGCGAACGAGCTTCAACATTTCGTCGAGGGCCGCCTTCTTCAACGTCTCGCGGGTCAGCGGCGTCGTGCCGGTGAGCAGTTCGTAGAGGATGACGCCGAGGGCGTAAATGTCGGCCCGGGTATCCACATCAATGGCGTTGAAGGTGGCCTGCTCCGGGGCCATGTACAGCGGCGTGCCCATCACGCTGCCGAACGCGGTGAACAGCGAGTGCTCGGTGAGTTGCAGCCCGGACGTGGCCTTCGCCAGTCCGAAGTCGATGACCTTGGGCACGGGTTTGCCGTCGTGGCTTTCGACGAGGATGTTCGTCGGCTTGAGATCGCGGTGAATGATCCCCTTCTGATGGGCGTGTTGCACGGCGGAGCAAATCTGTTGGAACAGGCCGAGGCGCTGCTGGACGCTCAGCTTGTGCGCGTCGCAGAACTCGGTGAGCGGGATGCCCTTGACCAGTTCCATGATGAAGTAGGGTTGCCCCGCGTCCGTCGTGCCGGCGTCGAGCAGTTTGGCGATGTGCGGGTGATCCATCAACGCAATCGCCTGTCGCTCGGCCTCGAAGCGGGCCAGGATCGTTGCGGAGTTGCCGCGCTCGACCCGGATCACCTTCACTGCCACGCGCCGCTTCACCGGCTCCGTCTGCTGGGCCATGTACACGCTGCCCATCCCGCCCTCGCCGATGGCCTCGATCAGCTTGTACTTGCCCGCGAGAATCGCTCCGATGCGTTCGTCCCGCCCCGGGTAGTCGACCGTGGCTTGTTCGTGGCCGCCGGAGAATGTCACGGTGGCGGCTGGCGGTTGGAGAAACTCGCCGATTTGCGGTTTCGCCGCGAGCAGGCGTTCCACCCGTTCGCGCAATTCGGGTTTGTCGCGACAGGCTTCATCGAGGTACGCCGGGCGATCCGTCGGGGCGCGTTCGAGGGCGGCGAAATACAGCGATTCGAGCGGATCGAGATCGGTCATGATTGCCTCCAATTAAGGATTGTCACACCTCCATGCGACGGGGAGAAGCCAAACCCCTCACGCCAATTGCAAAATTATCGGTCGTCGTTCAATTCGCTGAAGAGCCAGGTGCGGGCAAACGCCCAATGTCGCTCGACGGTCGCGACAGAAATGCCCAAACAGACTGCGACTTCGGGAACGGTCATCCCGGCGAAGTACCGGAGCTTGACGACGTCGGCTTTCACCGGATCGCGTTCAGTGAGCCGCGAAAGGGCCTCGTCGAGTGCGATTAAATCGTCTGGTGGAGCGGCGGCGGGCAGATCGATGAGTGCGATGCGATGGCGGCCACCCCCGTGCTTCACGCGGGCTTTCCGCCTGGCGACTTCAACGAGAATCCGACGCATCGCTTCGGCGGCGGCGGCGAAAAAGTGCCCGCGATTGGCAAATTGCTGATCCCCATTCATACGCAGATAGACTTCGTGTACGAGCGCCGTCGCGTCGAGCGTCTGCCCCGGCTGTTCGCAGCGCAGTTTCGCATCCGCCAGCTTCCGCAACTCATCGTAAATCAGCGGTAACAACTGCCCGGCCGCAGCCGTTTCACGCACTTGATTTTGGGACATGCGAAGATTGTACACGATATCGACGACGGATAATGTGCGAGTTCGAGAGAGTGAAATCGCCTCACACGATCCGGAGGTCGCTGCACGCTTGCTCGTAGCTCAGTTCCAGATTTAGCGGAACGACGCATTCGTCACTCAGCCACAGTGGCAACGTCGGTAACGGCTCGCCAACGACCATCGTGTGCGACCATGCTTCCAGTCGTGCCCGCGTACCGCGAGTCACCCATCGGCACGTAGCGGCATAGATGGGCGGCCCATCGGCAGACATCGTCCGATCCGGATGGCCAATAAACTCCATCAATTGGGCGTACAAATTGAATCGGCGTATGGTCACGAGATCCACCACGGTGACGGCAACGCCCTTGCGGAGTAGGGCGGCGCACTTGGCGACGAAAGCCATCCGCGTCTCGGGGCGATCTTGGTTCGCTGGGCTGACGAGTTCGATGGCCGCCACCAATTGTCGTTCGCGCTCCATGTCGTAAATGCGGACTTCGTACTCGTATTCGTCGGGGGGATCGGTATCGACCGCGACGACGGGAAACATCTTAGTCCACGTGGCGGTGGCCGTTGCCGTGGCGATACCGCCCTCTCCTCGATCGCCCGATTCCCCGAACGTTGCCCCGATGTCGATTTCCATGGCAGTGCCCAGGTGACCGCGCGGCTCAGCGATGTACTCCGGCGGTAGCAGTTTCGACAACTGCTGGACGATGGACCCCGGCCACATGGCGTGGAAACCTTCCCACGATGATCGTTTGCTAACGGGGAGTCGAAAATGATCGCGTACCGGCATGGGAACCTCTTTCTGTCAGCCCAAGCAACGTCTGAACCCTCGGCGTTGCTCGATTGAGGGATCATCCCGGCCATGCGGCATCATCGTGCCCGCGTGGCATGAGCGACGACCTGTTCCCAACTCATCGCCCACAATTGGGCTGCAACCGGGTGGCTTCTATTCATTACAGCGTCGGCCCGATGTGCCAGGGGGCGAATTCTTCTTCGCCGACGCCGTGGATTTCGCTCTTCGTTTCCTTGCCACTGGCGACGGCGAGAATCATCTCGAAGATTTCCTTGCCCACCGATTCGATGCTCGTCCCGTGGATGATCTTCCCGGCGTCGATGTCCATGTCGGAAATCATTCGCTCGTAAAGTGGCGTGTTCGTGGCCACCTTGATACACGGCGTCGGCTTGCAACCGTAGACGCTGCCACGGCCGGTCGTGAACACGCAGACGTTCGCGCCGCCGGCGACGATGCCCGTCATGCTGACGGGGTCGTAACCGGGCGTGTCCATCACCACGAAGCCCTTCGTTTTAATCGGCTCGGCGTATTCGAGCACCGCCGTCATCGCGGTCGTACCCGCCTTGGCGATCGCCCCGAGCGACTTTTCGTAGATCGTCGTGAGGCCGCCCTCTTTGTTGCCCACCGACGGATTGTTGTTGATTTCCACGCCGAAGACGCCGGTGTACCACTCCCACCATTTGATCCGTTCGACGAGCTTTTCGCCGACGGCCTTGCTGACCGCGCGACGGGTGAGCAGGTGTTCGGCACCGTAAATTTCGGGCGTCTCGCCGAGTACCGTTGTGCCGCCTTGCTGGACGATGAGGTCCGATGCGTAGCCGAGCGCAGGGTTCGCGGTTATGCCGCTGTTACCGTCGGAACCGCCGCAATTCGTGCCGAGTGTGAGGTGCTTCGCCGGAATCGACACGCGATGCACATCGTTGACGCGGGGGAGCATCTCGGCAATCGCCTTGACTCCCGCATCGACGGTTTTGCCGATGCCGCCGAGTTCTTGAATGCTCAGGTTTAAGGGCGGTTGTTTCTGTTTGCCGAGTTGGAACAGCCCGAGATTCTCGTTCTCGATGAGGTGACTCGCTTGGCCGGTTTCGCAGCCGAGGCCGATGAGAATGTACGCAGCCACGTTCGGGTGGTTCGCGATCCCGGCGAGCGTGCGGTCGAGTTGCTTGTGGTCTTCGCCGCCATACGCCATCGCGCAGCCGTGCTTGTGAACGATCGGCACGACGCCATGCACGTTCGGATACTGATTGAGAATGCCGCTCGCACGCAGTTTCTCGGCGACGTACTTGCTCGTCGCAGCGGAGCAATTCACGGTGCTGATGATGGCGATGTAGTTGCGGGTGCCGTAACGCAGGTGGTCGGCCTTGTGGCTGCCGCGGTCGTAGCCCTCGAAGGTGCGATATTCGGTTGGGGGCGCGGGTGGCGGCGGGGTTTCGGTGGCGTAGGCGTAATCGCGCTCGAACTGCCCGAGCACGACGTTGTGCGTGTGAACGTGTTCGCCGGGCACGATGTCTTTGCCCGCGAAGCCGATGACCTGGCCGTACTTGTGGATCGGTTCGCCCGCCAGGATCGGTCGTACGGCAAATTTGTGGCCGAGCTTCACGTTCGTCGCAATCGCCACGGTGCCGCCATCGAACTCCACTTCCGTTCCTGCGACGATGAGGCGACGTGCCACGGCGATGTTGTCGATCGGGCGAAGGTGGACGGCGACAGTCGAGAGGGCAGCAGGCATGAAGGCTCCTTGCGTGAAGGCGGGTATCTCTTCAAGTTAATGCGAACGGGCACAAGAGTAAACGCGAGTGTGGAAAAGACCGGTCGCAACTTCCGGCCTGTGCGTGATATGACAGGCTTACGGCACGATTCCGTAACGAGTTTTCCGATTCGGGCGACATCTCCCGTTGCGAACTGGGTTTGTAACACTAAACTACCGCAAATAGCGACAGTCTGCGTACCCTGCATCGCTGAGTTTTTTCACTGGTTTCTGAAAGGTCGGGCAATGGAAAAGTACATGTGCTACGGGGCGCTCGGCGTCGCCGCACTCATGTTTCTGCTCTTTGTGCTCGACATTGCCATCGGGATACCGTTCGGCGGTAGCCCGTTCTTGCTCGTCGACATCTGCGGGATCGTTGCCAGTCTGCTCGTCGGTTACATGGGCTTCAACGCCTTGCGCGACTTACGATAACTCCTCGCTCGCCTCGGTTCGTTCGGATGCCAGGCGAACCAATTCTCGAATCATGCTTTCGGTCGTCGCTTCGGCAGATTGCGCGATCACGCGATACCCCATTGCTTCCACGGCGGCGGTCGTTTCCTCGCTGATCGTAATCAAGTCGATTTCACCGCGTGCCACCCGGTCGCGGATCGTATCGTCGCACGCCGTCAGGAACGACTTCGCGATGTTTGAACTCGTCAGTGTCACGTAGCGAATCTCGCCCCGACGCAGTGCATCGAAAATCTCCGACGCCGGTTCGACCGCATCGACCTGATCGTAAACCGTCACCGCTTCCAGCGTGGCGACTTGCGATAACTCTTCGCGGATCACGTCGCGGCCACGGTTCGCCTTCGGGAACAATACGCGTTTCCCCGCTACAAGATGCTTCAGCGCCACGGCGAGCGTGGCCGCCGAATAGCCGCTACCCGGCACGAAATCGGGCTTCAGATGGTACGCCCGCAACGCCTCGGCGGTCTTTGGCCCCACGGCGGCAATCTGCGTGCGACCGAGATCGCGAACATCGCGACCTCGTGCGAATAGCCTTTGAAAAAAGCGATGGACGCCGTTCGCGCTGGTGAACAGGATCCAATCCCAGCCCGCGCTGCGGAAGGCATCGATTGCGGCATCGACGGGACCGAAATCGTCTGGGTCGCGGATCTCTACGGTCGGCATCAGGTACGGCACGGCACCGAGTAACTCCAACCGTCGCAGCATCGCCGCCGCTTGCTCTTTGGGCCGCGTGACGAGGACGCGCTGGCCGAATAGCGGGCGACTCTCGAACCACGAACGCTCGGTTCGCTGGCCGACCGCATCGCCGACGAGGATCAAACCCGGCGATTCGAGGCCCGCGTGACGGCGCGATTCTTCGAGGCCGCCGAGCGTGGAAATCACGGTTCGCATGTCGCCCGTCGAAGCGCGTTCGATGATCGCCGCCGGGGTCGTGGGGGCTTTCCCGAACTTCAATAACTCGGCGACGATCAACGGCAATCGGGCGATGCCCATGTAGATTGCGAGCGTGCCGGGGAAGTTCGCGAGGGCGCGCCAATCGAGCTTGTTGCCGGGCTTCGTCGGCAGTTCGTGCCCCGTGACGAACGCGATGGCGCTGGCGTAATTCCGGTGCGTCAGCGGCATGTCGAGGTACGCCGCCGCCGCGAGTGCCGCCGTCACGCCGGGAACGATTTCGTACGCCACGCCCGCCGCCCGCAATGCCTCGGCTTCTTCGCCACCGCGCCCGAATACGAGCGGATCGCCGCCCTTCAGCCGCACGACGCGCTTACCTTTTTTGGCGTTCTCCGCGAGCAGTATGTGAATGTGCGGGTACTTGTCCGGGTGATTGCCGGGGAGTTCGCGGACGCAGATTGTCTCCGCGTTCGGATTCGCGAAATCGAGGATGCGCTTCGGCACCAACTGGTCGTAAAGCACGACGTCGGCAGTCGCCAGTACCTCGAGGGCACGCAGGGTGAGTAAGCCGGGGTTACCGGGGCCAGCCCCTACCAGATAGACGTAAGGTTCGGACGGATCGTTCATGCAGGAATTGTAGTCAAGTTACAGCACGCCGTACTTCTGGAACGCCGCGACCGCTTTCATTCCGCTGCCAATCGCGTCGCGCACCTCGTTCTCTGGGTCACATTCTTCCACTCACAACTCTCTGCTCAAAACTACCAACTATTTTTCGAGACGCAAATGAAGTGGCGAGTGATGGCGTTGCGGATGGTGGCATTATCCTTGATGCGAAGCAAGAGTCACCTCGGCGCATATTTACGTCGGCAGCATTCGCAGCGCGCCGAAGGCTCTCACCGCAGCGGCGCACAAGGTACGTCGAGGCGACGCCGGCTTGGGCCAACGCAACCGGTTCGCGCCGAGATGGATGAAGAGCACCGGTCACAGAGTTGGGTTAACGCTCGCCGCCTGGAGAAGTTCCTTGGGAGGCGTGCCTTCATTCCTCTGCGATTCCCTGTAGCCGCGACTCCGGCGGCAGCAACCGGTCTCGCCGCTCCATCGGCTCCTGTAGCCGCAAGAGTTGATAGTACACCTCGTCCGGCTCGCACTCTACACCCAGTTGGAGCAGGTCGAGGACGCCAACGAACTCGAACCGCACCTGCCCGCCGTCGCCGTTCAGGTAGTTGTGCTGGGCCTCCCGGCCCCGCCGCTTGGCCGCCCGCAGTGCTGCCTTGCCGTCCAGGGCGGTGAGCAGGATGAGCCGCTTCTCGCACAGCCGCCGTTTGTTCGAGGCCCCGGCGGTGACGACACGGAACTGGAACAGCAGCATGGCTGCGTACCGGCGGTCTTCGGACGTGGCCGGTTCGATGCTCACCTCGGAAGCCCTCTGTTGCCGAAGTTATTATTAGATTGCGCCTGCACAGTCTATCGCAGACAACTGCACATCAGTAGTCCAATTGGGCTTTTCACGCCCTGCCGCTTCGAGCTGATAATTGCGAAGCGTTGCCGAAAACTGTGACTCATCACCCGCTTCGTGCTTGTTGAGAATATTAAATTAAACAGAGCCGAAACCGGATGCAAGATCTTTCTCGTACAATCGGCGAATTTCCCCCAAATGATCGATTCACGCTCGCTTCAAGAGGTCGGGGAGCATTGTGATGCGATCTTTGCGGCAAGGATTTGGAGAGAGGAAGTCCCCACGGACGGTCGTCCGTGGGCGTTCCGCCCCTTGTGCTGAGTGATTCGCGCAACAGCTACTTTGAGAAATGTTTGGCTTGCTATTTCGTCCAGTCCACCCACCGAAGCCCCGACACTCGCCCGAAATCCCGCACGTTGTCCGTCACCACAATTGCGTCACGCTCCAGTGCCAAAGCCGCCAGACGCAGATCGTTGCGGCCTACGTTTAACTTCATCTTGCGGAGCGTTTCGTGCCTCGCCACGAGCAAGTAAATCGCCATCAGTCTGCGTCCTCGACTGCATTCGCCACCTTGCGGTAATCCTGAATCGCCTTCTCAAATTCCCCATGCAGCGGATTCGCTCGCATCCGGGCGCAGATTTCGAGCACCGTTTCTGTGCTCTGGTAAGTGAGCGTGGTAATCTTGCCGCCGTTTGGCAGACCCCCGCGCAGAGCGGAAGTCAGCGCGGCCATTGCCGCCGATTCCGTATCGCCTTCGGCAGCGAGCGTAACAGGACTTTTCGTTGAAACTCGAAAGCCGCTCGGCAATGACTCGACAAGTACGGGTATTTCCATCGTGATGCCCTCTTTGGTTGAAGTGATTATACACTCTCGCGGCGCAACGAGCGGGAGGCCGAGTCTACAACGCAGCCATCGTTCCGGTTGCGGGAATGTACGCCAGATTGAACCCTGTCTGATTCCGTGACTGTCCTCTGGCTTTTCAGGAAGCAAAAATATGGTGGCACAAGTTACAGTACGCCGTACTTCTGGAACGCCGCGACGGCTTTCATTCCGCTGCCGATCGCGTCGCGTACCTCGTTCTCCGCGTGAACCTTCTCCCATGCCCGACGCACCACAGCCGCCTCGACCCGCTTCGGCACCACGACGATTCCATCGTCGTCGGCCACGATCAAATCGCCGGGGCAGAACGTCACGCCGCCGATCTCGACGGGGACATCGACATCGATCACGCGTTGACGATCCTTGCTGTCGTAAAGGATCGTGCCGAGTGCGAATACCGGGAACTGCATTTGCCGCATTTGTGCGACATCGCGGACGGCCCCATCGACGATGACGCCAACGCAGCCGCTGTTCCGTGCGGCCGTCGAAAGCAGTTCACCCCAAATGCCCGACCGCATCGACCCGCCCGCTGCCGCAATCAGCACATCGTCCGGCTGGCAGCCATCGACCGCCTGCAATTCGAGTTCGTACGGCTTCGGGTCCGCATGGGCCATGTCCGCCCACAGCGTCGTCTTGCATCGCCCAATCAGCACGCCAGGCTTCGTGAGTGATCGAAACGCCAACCGCGGCGACTGATGCGGCAAACCTTCCTGATCGAGTGCATCGCAAACGACCGCACTCGTAAACAGTTCCCGCATCATCGCCAAGGTAATTTCCGTCATCGAGGCCTCCCGTTTCACTCGCAACTCTCCACTCAAAACTATTAACTATTCGTCGAGACGCGACATCACGCGAAGAGTCGGTGCCCTTTTTACTAACAACTCTCCACTCAAAACAATTAACTATTCTTCGTGACGCAAAAGAAGTGGCGAGCGACGGCATTGCGATTGGCGGCATGGTCGTTGATGCGTCGGCAGTGTTCGCGACTGGGACATCGTGCCAGCCCGCAGCGCAAGAGCGCAAGCAAGGGGAACCCACGCAAAACTCCATGCCGTGCCGCGAACGGGGAAAGCGCACACCTTGCTCGCGCTTTTTGAAGTTGCGGGCTGGCATGAAAACGGATCCGGTGCCCGGTCGAAGTATCACAGCAGTCGCGACTCGGCGCGCCGAAGGCGATCACCGCGACGGCTCACAAGCTCGCGCGAATCTTTTACACGGTGATGCGGTACGGCGTCGAGTATCAGAAGCGAAGCGAGGAGGAGTTTACGGCCGAGCATCGCAAGCGGATGGAGAAGAACCTGCACCGTCGCGCGAAGGAGTTGGGTACGAGTTGAAGACGATCGATGTGCCGGTAGAAGACGAAGCGTCGGTCGTTGTCGTTAAAAGTTCCTCGCCGTGAGGTGAGGCCCCGTCGGTGTGATCTTTGACATCGCGAGCGAAAACGCGGCTTCGCTGACGGCTCACGGAGAGGCTACGTACCGAGCCAAGTATCGCGACGCAAATCCAGCCGGAGAAACTACTTAGGCTCACCTAACGTTCCTGGGGCGGCCTGCATTGCCCGCTCCAGCAGCGAAACCGCCCGGCGGTTGTTGTACGCCCGCGCCGACTCGAATGCTCGCTCGGTTGGGACAGCCCCCGCCGCCAGCAGCAAGGCCGTCAGCTCGGTGGACTCGCGTCCGGCCTCGTGGTGGGCCTGCCACGCCGCATCGCTCTCCATGTCGATGGCGTGTACCAGCGGTGTCCAGCCCTCGCCGACGTCCCGGTTGACATCCGCCCCAGCCGC
Source organism: Limnoglobus sp. (assembly GCA_043785305.1). Taxonomy (GTDB): domain Bacteria; phylum Planctomycetota; class Planctomycetia; order Gemmatales; family Gemmataceae; genus Limnoglobus. Next base: position 29,553 of record JAYVXI010000265.1, read on the forward strand.
GATCAGCCGCCGGGCGATCTCGGCCCGCTGGTGCTCAATGGCCTGGAACAGCGGCGGCCAGTGCGGATCGTCCGCGGCGTTGACATCGACACCAGCAGCAACGAGCGCTGTCGCGGTGGCGAGGTCATCGGCCCAGATGGCTTCCGACAGCCGCTGCGCCTCTGCCATTCGTGCGCCCTCTGCGGCCGAACTAGTTATTCTGTAACGCTGCGCTTGATTAGACACGACATTCGCCGCATCGTCAAGCACCATTTCGTCTCGGATTGTTGGATTTTTCCAAATTTCGTGCCCGTAACGGACTTGCCGATTCTCGTGCGGCGCGACATATCCCACTTCCATCGGTCGGAGAACCGAGATGAAACTCCTCGAACACGTTCGGGCCAAGATGCGCCTTCTTCACTACTCGTGGGACACCGAAGAATGTTACGTGCGCTGGATCGAACGGTACATCTTTTTCCACAAACAGGGAACCGTCTGGCGGCATCAACATGCATTTCCGAGAGTTCACGCCTCCCGCGCTTCGCTTCGCAAAGCCTACGCGGCGCGGCTAAACGAATCCCGATTCGTTCTCACCCACGCGATTTCCCAAAGTCAAAAAATCGCAGGCGATCCGACGTAAGTGGGAATTCCGACGTGTCGTGAGATTGTCTCCAAGTGTCGTGAGAATGTCGTGGTCGGTCGATTTTATGTCGTGCTCGGTCGATTTTGTGTCGCACTCGGTCGATTTTCGGTCGGTACTTACGGCGAGTGCCAATCGAATGAACCTCGGTGTAACTCACAACAATAGTTCGAGTTACGGCAAAAACCCTCGAAACGGATCGGCGATTTGCGATCAAAAAGTGGCGTTTTGAGACGCGAAAATGGCAAAAACAGACAAAAAACTCGTCCGCAATTGTGACTTAGCACACGAAATTTATTAACTGTCCCATTTGGGGTTTTTGGCACGGGGTTTGGTTGGTAGGCTTTGCGAGCTTAAATCCCTTTCTCCTGGCAGGAAGCCTTATGCACAACCCCT
>JAYVXI010000266.1:0-11171 GCA_043785305.1 Limnoglobus sp.
CAGCGAATCGAATCGGCACGTTACTACCGCTATCGCAGACGTAACCTGCCGCCACCATTAAAGAACGAGCAAAAACGATAACGATACAGTAGAATTACACACCCCGCTCGCCAAGAATGTGCAAATCCACGATTCCGCAACATTCGGCAACAAACACCTTGGCTTCTGCGACGGGTCTGTTGACGCGCCGCAATGTGACACGTACGCTTCCGGGTTGGTTCTCAAAATCGCCGACCACCCACACCGGACCGGGTCGCTGGAACGAAAAGTGACCACCATAGAGGTTGACCGGAATACCAGCCTCACTCGCGGACTTGGTAGCAAGGCACGCGAGAAGCGGGCGGATGAGGCGGCGTACTTGCCGGTCCGTCGTCTCATCGAGTGCGAACTCTTGCTCGGATTCCGGCGGCTGAGCCGCGATCGCGTTGAGCACCCGGTCCGCAAGGCCATCCATCGTCCAGTTCGGATCGAGTGGGGCACTGAGGATATCGATAATTGTAGCGGTAATCATAGTGAAATCACTCGCTTCACGAGTTTGTGCCACTCAGCCCGAAGTTCAGTCAGACCGCTTTCGGGTTCAAACCGTATCTCGCCGCCGCGTGCCAAACCTGCGGCGATAGGATCGGCGTAGAGGATCGCCATAATCGACGCTGTCACGCCCACTTCCAGGATAGCCGGGCCTCCCTCGCCGGGGAAGAGCGCATCCTTGTTACGCGCGGCCATCTCGGGCGTGCCGGTGCCAGAAGGCCGGCCATCGCCGATGACGGTCGAGAATCCTTCCGCCGGAGGAAGTCTTCCCGTTCCAGGCTCCCGGTAGTTCGGGTCCGGGCCGTTGGCCTCGATTGCCCGCGCGCGATGAAGGGTCGTGCCATGATGGAGAAGAGTTGGCGGGGGATCGAAAATCAAACGGAAATCCCCCTCGTCCGGTTTAGAATGTTCCTCATGCGGCCATCGCAATCGGTGTGCGCCGAAGTGGATGGCGAGCACGAGTTACAGTAGAGGATTAATGTTCACTGCCAGGGAAGTATTATGGGGCGTGCTTGACTGCACTGTCGGCATCACGACGAAGAACCGCTCGCACCGCTCGATGATCTCATCCAGTGAGCCTGTGCGGAAGACCTCCGTGTGCAGCCGCTCGCAGCTGACTGATACGGACTCGATCCCGGTCTTCTCCCATAACCGGCGGCATGGCCAACTCCGAATCACGGTGGCGAACGGCGCTGAACACCGCAACTGCCTCAGCCGATCCGACATGCCTGCCGAGAAACCCACTTTGAACCGGCCGGGGTCGAAAACCGGCTCCAATTGGATCAGGTAGAAGACTCCGATCTCGGCAGACAAGAAACCGTCTGACTCGGCGTCCTCACCAGCTTCGGGGTCGTCCCGGTCGATGATGGCCTGCAACTCGACGGATACCAAGCGAAACTCGTCCTGAGTAATGCACGCGACCATCTGGTTTTTGGCGGACGAACTGCGATGTTTCGTCGGCTCGATGCCCAGCCGCTTCAACACCTTGAAGACGGTCGCCTTATGCTTGCCGTGCTTCTGAGCGACATCGATCACGGAGATCAGGTCGTCGCCCACTGGAAGCCCTCTGCGTTTGCTGCCGAACCAGTTATTCTGCCGACTATCGGCAGCGTATCCGAGCGAATTGTAACCACCGCTTTCAATAATGCAAATCATTTCGAGGATTATTTCTATCACTCGTACAATGGCCAACACTTCGTTTTGCGAAAGTGCCTGCGTTGTGTCAGCTCCCCAAGAAAAGAATCGGCGGTTCGTGGCGTTTGATGAGGGATTCGTTTCTGTTGTGCGACTATAATTGGGCACTATGCCACACCCGCCCTGGCCACCCCTGAACCCGAAGACCCCGCTGGCCGTGCTTTGTAGCGGCGGGCTGGATAGTGCGATTTTGCTGGGCGAGGCGGTGCGACGATACCCGGCGGTTCACCCGGTTTACGTGCGAACGGGGGCGTATTGGGAAGCGACCGAAGAAGCTTACCTTCGCCGATTTTTGAACGCACTCCATACGGAAATCGTGCGGCCACTGATCGTGCTCGATGAACCGGTGGGGAACCTGTACGGCCGCCATTGGAGCACGACGGGGGACAATGTGCCGGGGGCGGACAGCCCCGATGATGCGGTGTTTCTGCCGGGCCGGAATGTACTTTTGCTGGCGAAACCGCTGATCTGGTGCCACCTGAACGGCGTGCCGCAACTGGCGACGGCCCCGCTTGCCACAAACCCGTTCCCCGATGCCACGCCCGCGTTTTACGATGGCATCGCGTCGATCGTCAACCGTGCCGTCGGCGGTGCCGTGCGGGTAATCCGCCCGTATGTTTGTCTCGGATTGCGAAAGGTCGACGTGTTGCGGCGCGGCATCGGGATGCCATTGCAAGAGACATTTTCGTGCATCCACCCCGTCGAAGGGCAGCATTGCGGGCAATGCAACAAGTGCGCGGAACGCAAGCACGGCTTCCGCGACGCCAACCTCAGCGACCCGACGACGTATTTTCCCAGCGAGTAACCACGAGAAAGCTCCCCGCATGTACCGCGTCACGAAAGAAATCTGGTTCTGTTACGGCCACCGCTTGCTGAACTACAACGGGAAGTGCGCGAACCTCCACGGCCATAACGGCAAAGCCGTCATCACGATCGAAACCGCACAACTCGATTCGCTCGGGATGGTCATCGACTTTACCGACATCAAGAAGAAGATCGGCATCTGGATCGACGATAACCTCGACCACAAATTGATCCTGCACAAAGACGATCCGATGATTCCCTCGCTGAAGCAAATGGGCGAACTGTACTTGACGATGGACGTGAACCCGACGGCCGAGAACCTCGCGAAGCGTATCTACGATCACGCCATCGAGCAAAAGCTACCCGTCGTCGAAGTGACGCTGTGGGAGACGGAGAATTCGTACGCCACGTATCGACCGAAATAGTCAATTCGTTCGTTCGGATTTCGGGCGGGTTTTCCAGCGACGGTGGAGCCAGAAGTATTGTTCGGGGTACTTGCGAACGAGCGATTCGATGGCCGTGTGGTAACGCTGCGTGATTGCCTTCACGGGGTCGGGGCTGTCCGCGTAATCGGCGGGGTCGATGACATCCGCGCAGATGAACTCGTAGCGCATCGGTAAAGCGACACGCGGTACGCCGATGACGAAGATTCGAGCTTGAAATTCGATCGCCATCAGTGCGACGGCCTTGTGCGCCGATGCGGGCCGTCCGAAGAAATTGACGAATACGCCCCGCGGCCCCGCATCTTGATCGGCGACGGTGGCCACCTTCCCGCCGCCTTTCATGACGGCTTCCAACCGGTCGAAGTCGTCCTTCTTCGCGATGATCGTTTGCCCGGTTCGCTGCCGAAACGTCTTCATGTAACTCTCGAGGTGCGGGTTATCGAGCGTACGAGCGATGGCGTACGTTTTGTAGCCGAGAGCGCCCAGCGTGTAACCGGCCATTTCCCAGTTGCCGAAGTGCCCCGTGACCATCAGTAACGGGCGATCGGACATCAGCAGACTCATCATGGCGTTGGCATTAACGAGTTTGCCGTAACTGCGCCAGGAGTCGATCGAGAGCTTGCGGGGAAGCAAAATGATCTCGATGAGCAATGAGCAAAAGTGCCGGTAGCAACCGCGAACGAGCCGATCGATCTCCGCTTCGGGCTTCTCCGGGAACGCCGCTATCAGGTTCTCCGCGGCTACAACCCGATGGCGTTTGTCGAAAGTGTAGATTACCCACGCTAGACACGACGCGAACCCGAGAGCCACACGCATCGGCACCGCTTGCACGACGCACACGAACGCGCGAACGCCCAGATACACCAGATAATCGACGACGCGGTTACGAGCTTTCACCGACATAGTTTCTCCATCCGTGGTTGCCGCTATCCTACCGATGTTGCGGCACGTGGCCCGTTACAACCCGAATATCGGGATAAACATCGGATTTTCGTCATATTCCCTTGACGTTGGCCTGCATCGTCTTACGTTATCCCTTCTTAGGAACGAGTCTCACCGTATACGCAAGGTTTCTGCCGCAATGTCTACGTTCATGGCTAACTCGGCAACGGTCAACCCACAGTGGTTCGTCATCGATGCGACCGATCAGGTCGTCGGTCGCCTGGCCGTTGTGATCGCGAACATCCTTCGCGGCAAACACAAACCCGAATACACCTACCACGCAGACACCGGCGATTTCGTCGTCGTCATCAACGTGGAAAAGGTCAAGTTCACGGGTAAAAAGTGGGACCAGAAGAACTATCAGACGTTCTCCCACTACGCGGGTGGTCAGAAGATCATTCCTGCGAAGGAAATGCTCGCCAAGAAGCCCGAAGAAATCATTCGGCTCGCGGTGAAGCGGATGATCCCACGTGGCCCACTCGGCTACAAGCAGATCACCAAGCTCAAACTGTTCGCGGGGCCGAAGCACGAGCACCAAGCCCAACAACCGGTCGAATTCAAAGTCACACTTTAAGCTAACGTCTAGGGGACGCACAGGTCATGGCCGAGAAGAAAGAACCGAAGACGTACTACCTGGGCACCGGCCGTCGTAAGACCGCCGTCGCCCGCGTTCGTATCAGTGAAGGGAAAGGGGCCATCAGCATTAATGGCCGCGCTCTCGATCACTACTTCACCGAAGAAAAAGATCGTGCTGCCGTTCGTGCGCCGCTGACGGCCACCGAACTCGGCAACCGACTCGACATTACGGTCAAGACCGCTGGCGGTGGCATCACCGGCCAAGCCGACGCGATCAAGCAAGGCGTGGCCCGTGCGATCAAGGTGATGTTCTCACCGCCCACCGAACGCAAATCGGTAACGCTGGGTCACGTGACCGCCGTTCGCGCACGCAACCTGAACACGAAATCGACGGTGACTTCACCCACCGTCCAGGCACCGGCCGTGAAGCCCGTGCTGCTCAAGCCGACCGTCAACGCCGACGGTACCGTAACGCCTGCCGTTCTTGCGGCACCGGCGATTGCGGAAGACCCCGCCATCGGCATCGTCAAAAAACTTCGCGACGGTCGATACCTGACCCGCGATAGCCGCATGAAGGAACGCAAGAAGTACGGCCTCCGCGGTGCCCGTCGCGGTACCCAGTTCTCCAAGCGATAATCGAACGCCAACGTTCATCGAAACCCACGGGCAAACCCCGTGGGTTTTGTCGTTTCTAGCCGAAATCTTGTCGCCAGAATCGACGTAAGTCGGAATTGCAGAGGCTCAAAAACCGGTTTTTGGGGTGTTTTTTCGCCTCAAAATGGCATCTTCGTGACGGCAGGCGACATCAACGGCGATGGCTTCGCGGACTTGATCGCAGGGGGCGGACCCGGTGGCGGCCCGCGCGTGTTGGCACTCGACGGCAAGAGCTTGCTGAGCAATCAGTACGTGAACCTCGCGAACTTCTTCGGCGGCGATGTGAACAGTCGCGGTGGCATTCGCGTCGCGGTGAAAAACCTCGACGGCGACACGAAAGCCGATGTGGTCGTCGGTTCGGGCAGTGGGGCGGGTAGCCGCGTGACGGGCTACCTCGGCAAGAACATCGGGCCGAGTGGCACGCCCACCGCCGAGTTCGATTTCGATGCGATTGGTGGATTTACTGGCGGTGTGTTTGTTGGTTAGCAGTAGTGGTTAGTGTTTAGTGGTGAGTGGTTAGTCAGAAAAGGCACTTACGCGGTGTATGTCACACCGCGATTTGCGGTGGCGGCACGCAGCCTTCGCAGATAGCTTTTTCTTGAGATTTCTCTTGCGCCCATGCTCAGCGTGTGGTCGGTGGTCATTTGCACGTCGAAGAGCGAGTAGCCGCGTTGCTGGAGGTGCAAGACGAGTGAAGCGAGCGCGATTTTGGAGCCATCGGTGATGTAGTGGAACATCGACTCGGCAGCGAACAGGCCGCCGATGGCGACGCCGTAAACTCCGCCGGCTAATGCCCAGATGCCGGTTTCGTCCGACAGCGTTTCGATCTGCTGAAGGCGGCCCGATGCGATCGCGTATTCGAGCGGCACCCACGTTTCCAAGCTGTGCGCGTGCCCCAAGCGGTGCAGTTCGGCGTACGATTTGACCATGCCCTCGGTCACCCACGTCCCTTCGTCGCGGCGTTCGCCGCATTGCCGCATCACGGTCTCGAAGCGTCGATCCAGAGTGACGCGGAAGTTGCCTTTCCGCATCGTGCGGGCGAGGCTTTTGGAGACGTGCAACCCGTCGAGTTCGATCACGGCACGCGGGTCGGGCGACCACCACAAGATCGGGTCGCCTTCGTTGAACCACGGGAACACGCCATCGGCATACGCGCGGAGCAGTATGGCCGGGTCGAGATCGCCACCGATGCCCACGAGGCCTTCGCCGTCGGCTTCGTCGGGTGGTGTCCAGGGAACGGGATCCGCAGGAGGTCGCTTCATTTGTCGAATGTCTCCAGGAGTTCCTTCGCCTCGGCTGCCGCTTTCGTATCCGCAAACAATGCAACCTGCGCCATTAGGATAACCGAAACGAGTGCTGCAACCGAACGCATATCACCGCTCCAATCGGGAAAGAAGTACCTCATATTAACTCGAAACGGGCGTTCGGGGAAGGCATCGCGCTTGGCGTCGGGCACAGAATCGGTATTCGTCGAGATTTCGAGCGTTTTTCGGGCCTTCACGGGTAGTTATCGGCATCGGAAATTCATAAATTACTCTTTACGAACAGACCAATGCTACGGCACCGGAGCACTCACCTTGGCTAAGGCAAAAACACCCTCCGTACCGCCCGGCGGCACTCCGCCACCCCCCACGCTCGCGCCGATCGACCCCATCGACATTGGCAAAGAGCTTCAAGATAGTTACTTGGCGTATGCGCAATCGGTGATGGTTAGCCGCGCGTTGCCCGATGTGCGCGACGGCTTGAAGCCCTCGCAGCGCCGCATTCTCGTCGCGATGAACGACCTCGGGTTATCGCCCACATCGCCAACGAGCAAGTGTGCGGGCATCATCGGCGAGACGATGAAGCGCTATCACCCGCACGGCGACCAATCGATCTACGATACGCTCGTGCGGATGGCGCAAGACTGGGTCATGCGGACGAAGTTGATCCACGGCCAGGGTAACTTCGGTTCGATTGCCGGGCTTCCGCCCGCCGCACACCGTTACACGGAAGCGCGCCTCGCCGGTATCGCCGCCGACATGCTCGCGGACCTCGATTACGACACCGTCGATTTCATCGACAACTACGACGGCAAGTATCGCGAACCGCTCGTGTTGCCCGGCAAGTTCCCGAACTTGCTCGTGAACGGCTCCGACGGGATCGCCGTCGGCATGGCGACCGACATTCCCCCGCACAACCTGCGCGAAGTCTGCAACGGCCTGATTCGCCTCCTCGAAGAACCCGAAGTTTCACTTCAGGAGATTCTCGAAATCATCCCCGGCCCCGACTTCCCCACGGGGGGCATCATCATGGGGCGTCAGGGCGTCATCGATGGTTACCTCGGCAACCCGAACAAACGCGGGCGAATTACCCTGCGGGCACGGGCGGACATCGTTGAAGAAGGCAAAGGCAAGACGCCGAGCATTTTAATTCGCGAAGTGCCGTACCAGATGACGCGGAACAAACTGGCCGCCGAGATCGGCGAGTTGGTGAAGTCCGAACGCATCCCGAACATCAGCGGCATCCGCGACGAATCGAGCGCCCGCAACGGCGAGCCGGTTCGCCTCGTCATCGAACTGAAACGCGGTGCCGATCCGCACATGGTGCTGAACCAACTTTACCAGTTTTCCAAGCTGCAAGTGACGGTCAGCGTCGGGATGCTCGCGCTCGTCGAAGGCCGCCCGATGACGCTTTCGCTGAAGGCGATGATGCAAAAATTCCTGGACCACCGCGTCCAGGTCATCCGTCGCCGCACGATGTTCCTGCTTCGCGAAGCGAAGAAGCGCAGCCACGTGCTCGAAGGGCAGTTGATCGCGCTGTCGTCGATCGACGAAGTCATCCGCACGATCCGCACTTCGCCGAGTCGTTCGGAGGCGAAGGTTCGCCTGCAAGAAATGGAAGTGCCCGCCGCCGTTCTCGAACGCGCACTCGGCGAAGAAGGCTTCGCCACGCTGCAAGGCGAACTCGGCATCACCGACATTTACCGGATGACCGAGCAACAGGCCGAAGCCGTCGTGCGGTTGCAACTCGGGCAGTTGGCGAACCTCGAGCGCGACGAGATTTTGAAGGAATTCAAATCGCTCCGCGAACAGATTCGCGGCTACGACACGATCCTCGGCGACGATGCTCAGGTATCCGCGATCATCCGCAGCGACCTCGAAGAAATCCGCGACAAGTACGGCGACGACCGACGCACGGAAATCTGCGACGACGGCGGCGACCTCGACTTGGAAGACTTGATCGTCGATGAGCCGAACGTCGTGACGATCAGCCACGAAGGCTTCATGAAGCGGATGCCGCTGGACACCTACCGCGTGCAGGGGCGTGGCGGTAAAGGCGTGCAAGGCGGCCTGCGTGACAACGATTTCGTCGAACACTTCTTCGTCGCCTCGACGAAAGCGTACCTGCTCTGCTTCACGGATCGCGGGCAGTTGTATTGGCTGCGCGTGTTCAAGATTCCCACGGCGAACCGCACCTCGTCGGGTCGATCCATCGCGAACGTGCTCTCGCTGAAGCCCGACGAAAAAATCACGAGCGTCATCCCCGTGCGTTCTTTCGAGGAAGGGTATTCGCTGCTGATGGCCACTCGGCGCGGCATCATCAAGAAGACGCCGCTCACCGATTATCGTCGTCAACGCGCCGGTGGCATCATCGGCATCTCGCTCGAAGAGGGCGACACGCTCATCGAAGTCTGCATGACCAAAATCGGCGACGAAGTCATGCTCAGTACCCGCAACGGTATGGCGATCCGCTTCGCCGAATCCGATGCCCGCGACACGGGCCGCAACACTCGCGGCGTCAAAGGCATTCGGCTATCGACCGACGATGTCCTGATCGGTATGGTCGTCGCCGACCCCGACGGCTTCTTGCTGACGGTCTGCGAAAACGGCTACGGCAAACGCACTCCGTTCGGCCCGAACACCGCAGGTGAACTCGCCGAAGAACTCGACGACGACGCCACCGCACCGGAGCCGATTGAAGAAGTGGCAGAAATTGAGGCTACAGAAGGTGAAGCTCCGGAAGGTGAAGAAGCGGAATTGCCGACGGATCGTGCGTCGATGCGTTACCGCAAACAACGCCGTGGCGGCAAGGGCGTGCGCGACATCAAAACCAGCAGCCGGAACGGCAACGTCATCGCGATTGCCGCCGTGCGCGATGGCGACGAGGTGATGCTGATTACCTCGCAAGGCATGGTCACCCGTAATAAAATCGTCGCGATTCGTCTCGTTGGCCGGAACACGCAGGGCGTGCGGATGATGAACCTCAACGAGGGCGACAAGCTGATTACCCTCGCGAAAGTCGCCAGCGAAAACGTCGGCGAAACCATCGCCGAAGAAGCCATCGAAGGCGCTGTCGCACCGACACCGCCCTCCCCTCCCGTTACGGAATAACCTTTCGGAGCAGTCGATTATGCGAGTTCTTCTCACGGGCGGTTACGGCTTCATCGGTGCCTGGATTATCCGCAACCTGCTCAATCGCGGGGCGGATGTCTACGTGTTCGACCTCAAGGAAGACGCGCGGCGATTGCGGATGATCTTGCCCGAATCCGAAGTGGCGAAGGTCGAGTTCGTACAAGGCGACGTGACCGATCTGCCCGCACTCGTTCGCACGATCACCGACAAATCGATCACGCACATTATCCACCTCGCGGGGTTACAAGTACCGACTTGCCGCGCCGACCCGATCCTCGGCGCGAAGGTGAACATCATCGGCACACTCGCGGTGTTCGAGGCGATCCGTGCGACCGGCGAACAGGTCAAACGCCTCGTGTATGCGAGTTCCGCCGCCGTCTACGGTGGGCCGGACAAATACACGAACAGCCCGCTTAGCGACGATGTGCTCTTGATGCCCAGCACGCACTACGGCGCGTTCAAGTGCTGCAACGAAGCGAACGCGAGGCTTTATTTCCAGGACAACGGCCTCAGCAGCATCGGCCTGCGCCCCTGGACCGTCTACGGTGTTGGCCGCGATCTCGGCATGACGAGCGAGCCGACGAAGGCAATCAAAGCTGTGATGCTCGGTCGCCCGTACGACATCAGCTTCGGTGGCTGGACCGATTTCCAGTACGTCGACGATGTGGCAAAAACCTTCATTTATAGTCTCGAACGACCCTACACCGGCGCGAAGAGTTACAACCTGCGTGGGGCCGTCGTGCCGATGAGCGAGTTCTACGCCGCACTCTGCCGCGTGATGCCTCAAGCCGAGAAACTCGTCACTATCGGCACGACGCAAATCGCGATCGCGTTCGATCTCTCCGATGCCGCCCTCCAGCGAGATCTCGGGCCGATGCCGCGAACGAAACTCGACGACGGCATCAAGGAAACGGTGACGATTTTCCGGCAACTCCACGCCGAAGGCCGCCTCGACACCGCCGACCTCGACGCGCCGAAAGCCCCACCCGTCACGGTGGAACCGTAAGACTGCGGTTGAACAAACGGCGTCGTTCGCTAACTTAGTTGTGTTGCGGGATTGGTATACCGGTCGTGCCCAGCCTTCCCAAGGCTGTGAAACGAGTTCGACTCTCGTATCCCGCTTTTCTAAGTCCTTGTGGTGTCAGGATTTGTGGCGGCTATAATTGCAGGCAACGTTTGCAGGCATAATTCTCACGTCTGTCTTTGTGTCTAACGCCGCACTTGTTTGCAACCTGCCTGTACGCCAACGGTCGCATACGACCGGCACGACTCTCGAAAGAATTGTACCTCTTCGTCTCCCACCGCCGCTTCACCCTTCTTCCTCCAAGTCGGGTCGGACCTCGAAGCGGATCGGCTCGATACTCTCCACGGCCCACCCCCCCATTCCGGCACTGCTGATCTCAAGGATGGTGGAGTTGGCACGTCATGTGGGAGTGATGACGGAGGCGGCACTCAGGGATGAGATGCAGAGGTTCACTGGGAAATGACCAAATCCCTCCCTGTATTTTTGATTTGACGATCAACTAATAGGACAGCCAATGAAAATCTCCAACCTGCATATGGTTTTATTCGGACTCGTACTCGGCATTGCCATCGGGCTGCTTCTCGATCCGTTGTCGAGGACAGGAGATCGTGG
>JAYVXI010000267.1:0-30479 GCA_043785305.1 Limnoglobus sp.
ACGGATTCGTATGGTGTTGACCACGCCAGCAATATTCGAGCATGGCTGGCGGCCGAATTGGCTCGACGCACACACGCTGACCGGCAAGCCGACCGGCGATGCCCCGACGTTGAAACTTGTCGGCGTCAGCAACGCGAGGTGGAAGGCCGTATCGGGCTGGTCGCTGGCCAAGCTCAAGGATCAACCTCGCGGGCCAAAACCGATTCGGCGCATGGTTCCGGCGGGGAGTGTCTACTTCTTCGAGAAGGTGGACGGCGACTCGGCCACGCTTGCCGACCGCTGGTTGCAATCGGTCTGCGACGGGGAACAGGATCGACGCGACGGCTTCGGACTGGCGGTCTGGGGCACTTGGTAAACGAACAAGACATTGAGGGAAGCTCTATGCCCAACGCACGTATTTACTGGCTCCATGCGATCAGCCCCACCCACGCCGGAATCGGTCGGGGTGTCGGTTATATCGACCTGCCCATCGACCGCGACGGCGTCACCGGTTGGCCCATCATCCGGGGATCGGGGTTCAAAGGCGTGTGGCGCGACTGGGCGGTGCAAAGCGGATTGTCGAACATCGAATCCGCTTTCGGCCGTGCGGATAAGGATGGCGAATCGGCAAATTCCGGAGCGCTGATTCCAACCGATGCCAAGCTCGTCTGCCTGCCGATTCGCAGTTTCCGTGGGACATTCGCCTGGTGTACTTCGCCGCTATGCTTGCAGATGCTGCGGCGCACGCTTGAACTGGCCGGGGTGAAAGACCTGCCTCTTGCCCCATCGGGATTGGCCGACGGTGCAGCCCATCACGCGGTCGGTACGGCGCTCGTTGAAGGAACACAAATCTTCCTCGAAGACCTGGACTTCACCGGTAAGGAATGCCAGACAGCCACGAAGTGGGCCGCGAAAATCGGCGAGTGTGTGTTCGGCAAGGATGATACCTGGTGCAAAGAATTTCAGAAGCGTTTCGTTGTTCTCCCGGATAGCGCGTTCGACTTCCTTTGCGAAACCGGCACCGAAGTGAATACCCGCGTGAAGATTAACGAGGATACAAAAACCGTGGTGGATGGAGCGCTCTGGACTGAGGAATCACTGCCATCGGAGACGATCCTGGCCGGGATTGTGCAATGTGACCGCGTTTTTGGCCGCAACGGAGAGGACATCACACCAGCACTATTGCTCGAACGCTTCGCTACAGGCCCCCTGAATCTCCAGATCGGTGGCAAGGCGACCGTCGGCCGAGGGCAAATGCGTTGCGTCTTCACGCCGGTGGACGGGGGTGAGAAGTGAGCGTTCACACACGGAGTCAGAAACTGGCACAGGCGGCGTTTGCCTGTGTTCAGAATCGTGGGGCAACTTACGAAACTTTCGCCCGGAAGTTCCCGGCCCTGATCCACACATGCGGGTTGGCACAAGCCGTTGCGTTCGCACTGGCCAAAAAGGAGAAGGAGTATGTCGAGGATTTGGCAGAGGTCCTCAAGGCAAGCGGTCACGATGAAATCACGATTTCCCAGCCGCTCGATCATCATGCCCGAACGCAAACACTCAGCGGTTACCTGCGATTGAGCCGCGATGCCATCAACGCCGCCAGTTGGCTGAAGCGCTACGCTGAGGCGCTCGCTCCCGATGAAGTGGAGGGCGAGTGATGCGAACGCAACTTCCACAAGCGCGAGTCGGACTCGACGCCCACCCCGGCTTGCTTTTGCAACGCTACGTTTCGCATCCGGCCGATAGCTCGGAACGATGGACCAAGGCCAAGCGTGATATTCTCGATGCAGCAGCCTCGACCCAAAAGTGCGGTCTCTACGAAGCCGCGCTCAAACGGTGGCAGAAGTCGCTCCCAGAACTGACGGCGGCGACCGTTCTTCATACGCAAGGACGGCTCATCGTCGGCCTTGGCTCGGAGAACGTTCTGGAAACCGGGATACACTTGCACCACACCTACGGCATGCCGGTCATTCCCGGCTCCGCTCTCAAGGGGCTGTGCGCCCACTATTGCCATGACGTGTGGGGACCGACGGACGATAGGTTTCGACGTGATGGCGGTGTGTTCCATCAACTCGTGTTCGGAACAACCGACGATGGCGGCTGCATCATTTTCCACGACGCCTGGTTGATGCCGGATTCACCACAGCCACTCGTTCTCGATGTGATGACCCCGCACCACCCGAAGTGGCTCGATGGTTCGGTCCCACCGACCGATTTCGACACCCCAACACCGGTGCCGTTCCTGTCGGTTGCAGGTCAATTTCACGTTGCCGTATCGTGGCACGGGCCAGTAAGCGATGAGGCGAAAAAATGGACCGAGTTGTCACTCTCCTTGCTCCGTGACGCCCTCAAGGACGTGGGCGTCGGTGGCAAAACCACCAGTGGTTACGGGCGGCTCATTCTTCCACCCCCACCCCCGCCTCCCGCACCGCCCAAAAAGCGTGCCTCGGGGGAGAAGGCGAAAGTCAGGATTATCGCGCCAAGGCCAAAAGGCGGCTTCGATGTCCACGACCTTGAACCGGGGCGCAATCCAGGCACGTTGACCGTCGGCACCCTGCCAGCAGGTATGGACACGAACCCCGGCTCGGTTGTCGATGTCCAGGTTCATGTGGAAGACGAGAGAAAACCGCAATACAAGTGGCCGCAACCGCCAAAATAGTGGGATCTTCGATGAAGGTACTCCTTTGCCTGCTTTCAGATCAACACGTTCCTAACCTGCTGTCGGTTCATCATTTCACGCCAGATCAGCTTGTGTTGATCGAAACGGAACAGATGCAGTCGCGGACAGTCGCAACCCACTTTCTTCGCGCACTCAAACTCGGCGGCCTCAACTACGATGATCGGCACCTTGTCGAGCCGTTGAATTGCGAGGACAACCTGGACTCCGTGCGCAAGGCATTGCAGGTGGCCTATGGCAGATACGCAGGCGGCGAGTGGATTGCCAATCTCACCGGAGGCACCAAGCCCATGAGCATCGCCACATACGAGTTCTTCAAGGCATTGGGCGGGAAGCTGGTCTACACCAATGTAACGCGGCCGGCACGGCTCATCGACATGAATAGCGACCGCACCGAAGACTGTGGTCATCGGCTTGGAATCAAGGAATTCCTGGCTGGATACGGCTTTGAATCCCGTAAGGCCGACGACAAGATGAAAGAGGCCGAAGAGCGTGCAAGGGGTTGGGCGCAGTCGGCGAAACTTCTGGCGCAGCACGCCTGCGAGCAGGATATTCTGCAATTCGATAATGATGAACAGCGTGAGCGTGCGCGGAACAAAGGCATCGAACTGGCAGTGAACCGATTCGCCTTCCCTGGCGACGAACTGCGAAAGACTTGGATCGACGGGGCGACAACCCGGAAGCTGAGCAAATACGAAGTCCAGTTCCTCACTGGTGGTTGGCTGGAAGTGTTCGTTTGGGACGTGCTGGTGAAGCACGCAGATTCCCTTGGAATCTGGGATGTTCAACTCGGACTGGAAGTCGGCCGATGCGGTGACCAGTCGGGTAACGACTTCGACGTGGCATTTATGCACAATTACGGCTTGTCGATGATCGAGTGTAAGTCGGGTTCACAAGATCATGATCCCGGCAGCGACATACTCTACAAAGTCGAAGCGGTTACGCGGCAATTCCGTGCCTTGCGAGTCCGGTCGTACCTGGCGACTACGGGAGGCAATGTCCTTGATGCCAGTAAAGACCTTAAATCCGCAGTCAAGAACCGCGCCAGCATTTACAACTGCCGCATCATCACTGCGCCGCAAATCCAACGGATTGCAGCAGGAAGTGATTCGGCTGACGAGATTCGCAGCCTGCTCCTGAACTCTGCGGAGCTACAGTGATGAGCGAGAACATTTTTTATCGTATCGGCGTCGAGCAGCCGATTACGCCCGCTGAACCGCTACCGCCGTTGCCTGACATTCCGCGTGGGGCTTTGGTCGTGATCGAAGGCCGGGCGCCGATCTGGCGATACGGCTTGGCTTTTCACCTCCTTCACGGATCACCCGCCGGAGCGGTCGCTGTTTTCGACCCACGGCTAGGAGCAGTCGTAGTCGCTTCGCATCACCCCAACTGGCGCGAAGGCCAGGTGATTGATGTTGTTCTCCCGCCGGGGGAATCCGACTAAAAGGCAACCACATTAAATCTTGTCGGAGGTATTTATCGCGTTCTCGATTTCCCGAAGGACTTCGAGCAGACGTTCAAACGCGGGCGGTTCGCCGAAGATCATTTCCTGCATCTTTCGGTAGTCCTGCTCCAACTCCGTCAAGCGGGCATCCGGAGGAACGATTCGCAGCGTGCCGGGTTTAGCGTCCGCGTACCTCGCCCAGGCCGCTGGGAAGAAGACCTCCTTGTGCCGGGCGACCTTCAGCAACAGGTCAATGTCCTTGATTGCGGCCATTCCCAATTCGTGCTGGTACAACCGCACAACGTCGTAGTAGTGCCGCGACTGCCGGTCACGGAATTTCTTCTCCGCCGGGGCGTGGTGCCACATGTGCAGAATCGTCGCCTTCTCCCAGAATGTCCGTTCGGCGGCCAGGACGTGGACATTGCACCCCGGTTCTTTGAACGCATCCGGGAAGTCCACCGCCGCATAGGACGTAACTGTCGCCTCGACTGCCGGCCAGTGATCCGACCGCGCCCCGATTTCCAAACGCACCGCCGGTTGGATATAGGCCGGTTCATCGGCAGCGCGGGACCGGTTGGCTACCGGGTAGTGAAACAGGAGCGTTTGCCCGTCCGGGTCATCTTTGGCCAGTTCTACATCCCAGCTTGTCGAGGCCGGTTCTCCCAAGGCAGCGCTGAACGCCGTCCTGAGTTGCGGCAGCAGCTTTTCGCGGATGACGAGTTGGCACGTTTCGGTCAACGCTTCGAGGCCGTGTTTTCGCTTCTTGCCCGTGGTGGCATTCAGCGGATCGCTTTCGCCGCCAAAGCCCAATTCGGCCCGGTTGAATGACAGGTCCACATCTTCCGAAAACCGCTCGATCACACCGAACACTTTGGAAAGCGACGTGCCTCCCTTGAAGAGCAAACCAGCGGGCGGATCTGGCAAAGTAAAGACCCGCTTGAGCGTCCAGCAGACCCAGAAGTCTTTCTCGATGATTTCTGCGGTCAAGCCGCGATTGCGGGCGCTCGCGGAGAAGAGGTCCAGCCGGTCGGTTGCCGGTAGTCGTGCGATGTCATCCATGATTCACCAATTCCCCTTCCGGCTGAACGACTTGGCGGACAACTGCCCCGATCCAGTCGGTTGTGTACCGTGCATCCCGGAGGAGTTCTTTCCGTTGGTCGGCAGACAAGGCCCGCCGCAGTTGCGCTAACACTTGATCGTCCACCGCAACCTGCCCGAGGTGCCGTAGTGCCTGGAACACCATCGCGCTCGTCCGGCATCCCACCGGGAACTCTTTCGGGGCCGCGTGGCGAAGCTGGAATGTCGTGCTGCCGATCTTCACTTCGCGCGTTCGACCGTCCGTCAGGTACACTGGCTTGGCTGGCACCTGGGTGGATAGCCCCAGCCGGTTAGCCGCCACGGCCCCGGACGGTACGACCCGGCTACCCGTTTGCCGGGCCAAGGCTTCGGCGATTTCATCCAGGTCGGGACTGATGGGGATGCCGAGCCGCTCGTTGATTCGCGGGAAATGGTAAAGACCGCGACCGAGCCGCTGAATCTCGCCGCCCTTGACCAGCCGGGAGAGCGATTGATCGGCGGCATCGCGGCTACCGAGGTCGAGAAAGTCCTTCGGCGTGAAGACCTTGCCCCGGCCTTGCCCGCGAATTCGATCCAGAATGTCGTCTTGTATGGTGTTCATCGCCTTGCTCTCCTGTCAGAAAAGTGTACGCGACTTTCTGACAGATAGCAAGGCCCGAAAACTGCCCTACCGGGGCAGAGTTTCTGAATAGACCACCGTGCGGTCGGATTTTTGTGCCGTGTGCCTGTTCGGAAAGTGACGGTACAGCAAGTGGTTATGATTGATTCCCCCCGTCTGATTTACCGGAGAGAAGCCGCCGGATGCCAGATTCCCAGCCCTGAACCCCGGCCAGGAAAAGTTCAATAGCCGTCTTGTCAGCCCGACTATTTTCAGAAAGAGCCCTTCGACGATAGCGTCGAAGGCTTTCTCATTGATGAACTCTGTTTTTAAGCGATTTCAGAAAGTTCAACATTCGGGAATGGGCTCGCTCGCCAGGGCTGGCTTGACCCGCATATGCCATGGGCAACTTGCGAATACAGAATGACTATTGTTTCATTCCCTTCTTCTCCGGTGCTTTGACATACCGTGAGGCCCAGGTGAGGAATGTGGGCCAATTCGGCCCGACCGTATGCCCACCCTCGTGCTGACGGAAGGCGACCTCGCCGTCGATTAATGCCGTCTTCTCCTTCGGGAAATCGGCCGTCCCTAGCCCTTTTTTGCCGAGTAGCTTGTAGACCGGTTCGGCCCCGAGAGCAGCCAAGAAGCTCCCTTTGGAGTCGATCCACTTGCCCTCCACGTTCTCCGAACCGACCGAAATGAACGCCGGTCGAGGGGCGCAGAGCGCGACCAATTCGTGCGCATCGATCGGGAGATCATCCGGCGTCTTCGGGCCGGCGTACTTGAGGTAGTTGCCGGCCATCCAGTGGTACTCCCCCGATCCAGCGACATTCTCGACCCGCTCGCCGTAGTTTCGCCGCATGATTTTCGCCCCGCCCTGTCCGCTCGATCCGATGAAGCCGATGGCGAAGCGCTCGTCGTAGGCCATCGTGACGACGGCCGCCTTGCCGAAGCGAGACAGCCCTTCGATGCCGACCTGTTTGGCATCCACGGCCTGGTCGGTTTCGAGGTAGTCGAGCGCCCGGCTCGCCCCCCAGGCCCACGCCCGCAGCGCGCCCCAGTCTTCGGGTTGCCGGGGTTGACCTTTGTTGCAGAGGCCGATAATGCCGGTGGTCAATCCTTGGTATTCTGTGCCGCCGCCGAACCCACCTTTGCCCCCGCCGCTGTCCGCTTGCACGCTGTACGGTGAATAGATGGCGTAGCCCCAGCCTTTCTCGATGAGCAACTGCGTCCAGGGTTTCGGGGCATCCTTTGGCGGAACGGGCGGTGTCGTACCGGTCCGACGACGGAAGACGAACCCGTGCTCCATCATCACCGGCACCGGGCCGGGGGCATCGGTCGGCGTGGTGAGGGTGAGTTGGATTTCCACCTTGATGTGCGGGTACGACGAGTTGTCCACCGTGCCGACTAACTTCTTGGTCGTCACGCCGATCTCGCCGACTTTCTCGTTGCCCGATTCTTTTACCTGCCACGTCACTTTGGGCACGTTCTTCGGAACGCGCCCGTAGATCTCGCGGTCGAACTCTTCGACGATCTCGGCCCGCCGTTGCTTCCACTGCTCGGCGGTCTTTACCGCTTCGCCGTTCTGGAACACCAGAGGATCGGGCAGTTTCGGATAGGGCGTGGCCTTGGATTCATCCGAGTTGGCGGCGTTCGCCGCCTTCGAGTTGTTGCCGTCCGCCCCTCGACGGAGTTCCTTGATCTTCAGCAATTCCATCATTTTCTTGTGGTCTTCTTGGGCGGTCGACTGCACGGGTTTGGGAAGATCCGCCGGCTTCAGATCATCGGCTGCGAAGCCCCGCGTGCTGGCGAACAGGAACAGCGGAACCATTGCGACGGGAGAGAATCGCATGGGGCACCTCGGGGGAGTGGGAGAGAGACGTTCGGGATGTCTTACTTATTTGTTGCGAACGGTATCTCGATTCTCGACGCCAATGCGTCGGACGTCTAACGAGAAGTGGGTGCATCGTTCGGTTTCAACCGGCGGCGTTTTGCGGTGTTGTATATTGAGAAGATCATTTTCCGAGGCGATACACGATGTCTGCGTCGAATCGATATTTGCTGAGTTTCGATAGCCGGACGGCACTTCACCGGTTTACCGATGTGCTCGTCATCGGGGCAGGGATTGCCGGTTTGCGCGCGGCACTGGAAATTTCCAACACGACGGGAGTACACGTCGTCACCAAAGATCGCATCACCGAAAGTAATAGCTCGTACGCGCAGGGCGGCATCGCCAGCGTGCTTTCCCCAGAGGATAATTTCGCGAATCACGTCGATGACACCATGGTGGCTGGCGATGGGCTTTGCGATCGCACTGTCGTCGAAACGGTCATTCGCGAAGCACCCGGCGAGATCGAAAAGCTCATCGAGTTCGGCACGAATTTCGACCAGGAGAACGGCCAACTCGCACTCACACGCGAGGGTGGCCACAGCCACCGGCGTATCGTTCATGCGCTCGGCGATTCGACGGGCCACGAAGTGATGCGGGCGATTATCGCGAAGGCGAAGGCGGCGAAGAACGTCACGATGTGGGACGACACGTTCACGGTCGATTTGTTGACGCACGAAGGCGCGTGCGTCGGTGCGGTCGTGTGGCGGCCGAACATGGGGACGATTTTGCTCTGGGCCAAGCAGGTGATTTTGGCATCGGGCGGTTGCGGTATGGTCTACCGCGAGACGACGAACCCGCCCGTGGCAACCGGCGACGGTATGGCGATCGCCTACCGTGCGGGGGCGGCACTCCGGGATATGGAGTTCATGCAGTTTCACCCGACGGTGCTGTACGTGGCCGGTTCCGCGCGTTACCTCGTCAGCGAAGCGGTGCGTGGCGAAGGGGCGTATTTACGCGATATTAACGGCGTGCGGTTCATGCCGAACGAAGATCCGCGTGCCGAGTTGGCCCCGCGCGATATCGTATCGCGGGCGATCTTCCGCACGATGGAACGCACCCAGCACTCGAACGTGTACCTCGATTTGTCGCACCTCGAACGCAACCTCGTGCTCACGCGGTTTCCCGGCATTAACAAGGTGTGCCGCGGGTTCGGGCTGGACATCACGAAGGATCGCATCCCCGTGCGACCAGGGGCGCACTACATGATGGGCGGCGTCACGGTCGATGCCGAGGGGCGTACGTCGTTGCCGAATTTGTGGGCGGCGGGCGAAGTGACTTCGAGCGGGTTGCACGGTGCGAATCGACTCGCATCGAACAGCCTCATCGAGGGGCTGGTGTACGGTGCATCGTGCGGTCGCGGCGCGATGCGCGCATTGGAGGCGAACTCTCGCCCGTTGCAAGCGTTGCCGTTGCATTACACCGTGCGCGACGACGACCCCGACGATCACCTCGATGTCGCAGACTTGACGAGTTCGCTGCGTAGCTTGATGGTGAGAAAAATGGGCATCGTCCGAGATCGTGCCCGGCTCGATGAAGCACGGCGCGATGTCGATTTCTGGTGCCGCTACGTGCTCGGTCGCGAGTTCGACAAACGCCAGGGCTGGGAACTGCAAAACCTGCTCACCGTCGCGCGGCTGATGATCGATGCGGCGACGACGCGCGAGGAATCGCGCGGGACGCACTTCCGTAGCGATTTCCCGCAACACGACGATAAAACTTGGGGCCATCGCCACGTCGAGAGTATGCCCGCAGTGATGTAAATTGAAGTGTGCTGAGTTGACGCAAGGTGAGTTCAACCAAAAATGATCGTGCTCAGAACGGGATCAACCCGAACCGAGCACGATCATTCAGAAACTGTCACTGCACATTTACCGACTTAGTGTCGGAACAAGAACTCGCGGGTGTTGATGAGTGCCCAGAGGATGTCTTCCCAGGCTTTGCGTTTGTCGGTGCCTTTCGCGATGTGCGCGAGCGCGACTTTCTTTTCGTCTTCGAATGGCGACCGTGCGAGGGCGGCGAAGTAGAGGCCATCGAGGATCTCGACGTCGGTCTTTTTGGCCGCGATCAGCGTACCGAGGCGGTTGTTCGGGTTGCGGACTTTCTCGTTCACGGTCGGCCCGTTGATGAGTTGCAGCGCCTGACCGAGGTTGCCATCACTTTCGCGTTCGCACTCGCAAGCGAGTTCGCGTGCCGGTTGGCCGAACGCCTTTAGGAACGGGTGATTGACTTCGCCATCGACGAGTTGCGTGGCCCGGGTTCCGGTCGGTAGCCCGGCGTACTTCTCCGGCACCGCCGTCACATCGCAGAGGGCGTCGAGCAGTTGCTCCGCCGTCAACAACTTCGTCACGGCGTGCGAGAAGTACTTCGCGTCTTCCTTGTTCGTATCGTTTGGCACGGCCGACAGTTGATACGTTCGCGAAGTCATGATCGTGCGGATCAAGTGACGCATATCGAACTTCTTCGCGGCGAAGTCTTTGGCGAGTGCATCGAGCAAATCGTCGTTGCTCGACGGGTTCGAGTCGCGGAAGTCATCGACGGGGTCGACGATCCCTTTACCCATGATGTGGAACCAAACGCGGTTGGCGACGGACTTCGCAAAGAACGGATTGCCCGGCGAAGTCAACCAGTCGGCGAGGGCATCGCGGCGGTCGTCGCCCGGCTTCACGTCGGCATCGCCGACACCGATGTAGCGCGGTTTCATCTGCTTACCGGTACGCGGTTGCGTCACTTCGCCATCGCGGGAAATGTACACGACCTCGGCACCGTTGACGGGTGGATTCGGCTTGCCGTTCGCACTCGGGTCGGGCTTCTGTTTCACACGGGCAAACCATGCCGCGAAGCCGTAGTAATCGTCTTGCGTCCACCGCTCGAACGGGTGGTTATGGCACTTCGCACACTGCATCCGCACGCCCATGAACAGTTGCGCGGTACCCTCGGCGAGCGACATCGGATCTTTTGCGATGCGGTAATAGTTCGCGGCCGGGTTGTTGAACGTGTTGCCATTCGAGGTCAGCAACTCGCGAACGATGCCGTCGATCGGGGCGTTGTCCGCGATGCGGCTACGCAGCCATTCGTGGAATGCGTACGAGCCTTTCACCTGAATCGTCTTGCGGCTCGAACGCAGCACATCGGCCCACTTGAGCGTCCAAAAGTCGGCAAACTCGGGTTGTGTCAGAAGGTGATCGACCAACGCGGTCCGCTTCGTCGGTGAGGCATCGGTGAGGAACGTCTTCGCTTCCTTATCGGTCGGCATTCGGCCAATCGAATCGAGGTACGCGCGGCGAACGTACTCGTAATCGGTCGCTAAATCCGATGGCAGAATCGTCATCAGTTTCAGTTTGTTGAACACGTGCGTGTCGACGTAGTTCGCCTCGGCGATGTTCGGCCACGCGAACCCTTCGCGCGGTTCGAGGAACGTCAGGCGGACGGAAATCAACTCTTCGAGGTAGCGGCATAACACAGCGACTTCGCCGGCTCGCTTGAATTCGACGAGGCCGTTCGGGTTCACGTCGGCGGTGGCCGGATCGCTGCTGCTGAAGTTGGTTAGGCGAGTGACGTCGCGAATTTTACCATCGCTGAAGGTCGCGACTACGGAGAGTTGTTGCCACTTCGCGGGTGCGAGTTGGACGCGGTTGCCCGGCAGCACTTCGACTTTCTTGACGGTCGCCAGCGTACTCGGGTCGTCTTGCATCCCTTCGCCGAGCCAACCGGCTAACATCTTGGCAGGAATACTCGACGCACCGAAACGAGCGCCGCCTTCGTGGGGCACGCGGCCGAGGCTCTTCAAAAGTATCAGACTGCCCATCGGGTCGTGTTTGTCCGAACGCCGGCCGAATTGTTCGCGGGTGAGTTGCAGGTAATCGGCAGCCGGATCGAATCCGCGTAACGAAAGTTTGAAGCCGTTCTTACCGCTGGGCGTGCCGTGACAGGCTCCCATGTTACAGCCGCCGACGTTCATCGCGGCAGTCACGTCGTTGCGATAACTGACGGGGATTGTCTCCGTCATCTTTGCGACGGTGATCGACGTGGTTGCGACTTTGCCACCTGCTTTGACGGTGAGGATTGCGGTGCCGTCTTTCAAACCGTTAATGAACAACCCTTCGCCGAGTTCGACGATCCCTGCCGGAGCAACTGAGACTTCGACCGCGTGCGTGAGGTCGCGGAGCCGGGCTTTGTCGTACATTCCGGTGACGACGAGTTGTCGCACATCGCGCGGGCCATTGAGTACGATGGAGTTCGGCGCGACTTGCAACGAAAGCGGTTGCCCGACCCATTCTTTGCGACTGTCCGCATCCGTTGGCGGTGTCGCATATAGCGTCGATGTAGCGAGAGCCGTGCTGACCATTGCGGCCAGAAAACGGAGGGAAGGCATGGTGACCCCTCTGATGCTTTAAGTTGGGTTCGGCCACGGGACGTGGCACTGGTAGGTGAACCTCTATTGGAATGATAACTTTATCTTTTCGTCGAAGCGAGAGGAAAGTTGCGCTTTATTAAGATTTTTATCGATACTCGTTTCATTCTTACTTGCGGGTTGGCGTTCGGTTTGTCATGCTAAAGGTCCAACCTGCCCGATTTCTCCGTGCCGTGTGGAACTTTCGAGGGTCAACTCGCGATGGGTCACGTTCGATGCGCTATTATCGTTCTCGCGTTGTCCGCGTGCGTCGGAATGCGTGCGGAATCGGCCCCACTCGATTCGACGGCGAAATTTGAAAAAACGATTCGCCCGCTGTTGGCAAAGCACTGTTGGAGTTGTCACGGTGCTGAGAAACAAAAGGGTGAGTTGCGTCTCGATTCGCTTGCGGATATGCGAAAGGGTGGCGAAAGTGGCCCTGCGGTCGTACCCGGCAAACCAGATCGAAGTCCAATCGTGTTGGCGGTTCGTCATAGCGAACAATTGAAGATGCCGCCAAAGAATAAGTTGAGCGAAGCGGAGATTGCGAGTCTAACCGAATGGGTCAAAGACGGTGCCGTCTGGCCCGACGCAAAAAGCACAACTCCTCCCGAATCGAAATCGATTGGCCCTCGATCGTTCACGATCGAAGAAAAAGCATTTTGGGCATTCCAGCCGATCCAGTCGGCGAATCGGGCGGCGATTCCCGGATCGAATCGAATCGATGAATTTCTGAATCGGCGGCGCGAGCAAGCGAAACTCAAGTCTGCACCGGAAGCCGACCGACGGACGTTGATTCGGCGTGTGACCTGGGATCTGACCGGACTACCGACGACCGCAACGGAGATCGAAGCATTTCTCGCGGATGCTTCGCCGAATGCATGGGACACGTTGATCGAACGCCTGTTAGCCTCGCCTGCGTACGGGGAAAAATGGGGAAGGCGTTGGCTCGATGTCGCACGTTATGCGGACAGCAATGGGATGGACGAGAACCTCGCTCATAGCCATGCGTGGCAATATCGCGATTACGTCATCCGATCGGTCAATTCCGATAAGCCTTTCGATCAGTTCGCGATGGAACAAATCGCGGGCGATCTCATACCGGGTGGGACGGAGCGCGAGAAAGCGGACCGTTTGATGGCAACGGGATTTCTCGTCATCGGCCCGAAAATGCTCGCGGAAGACGATCCCGCCAAAATGCGGATGGACATCGTCGACGAGCAACTCGACACCCTGGGGCAAGCGTTTCTCGGACTGACGTTCGGATGTGCGCGTTGTCACGACCACAAGTTCGACCCGATCACCACGCACGATTACTACGGACTGGCGGGGATTTTCTACTCCACGAAGACGATGCAAAATTATAGCGTCGTTGCGAAATGGCACGAGCGACCGATTGGAACGTCGGAGAACATCGCACTCCTCGCAGAGTTTGAAAAGAAGCGTACTGCGGCGGCGGATGCCTTGCGAATAGCCGAACGCAAATGGCGAGAAGAATGGAAAGCGATTACCGAAATCGAACGCAAACGGACCGATGTGTACGTTGCGGCGGCTCGACAATTCATCGCCCGAAATCGTTCGATCCCGCTGCTCGTTACCGATCCTGCGACAGCGAAACTCGCCGGGAGTGTCATCGTCGAGGCAGAGGATTACACGCGAGGGAATGTACTCAAACTGAAAAATGGTTACGGCGAAGGGATCGGCGTCATCATCAACGCGGGAATTTTGCCGAACGTCGCAGAGTACGATGTCGAGGTGCCTGCGGATGGCAAATACCAGATTGCAATTCGCTACGCGGCCGCCGACCCGCGCCCGACGATTTTATCGATCGGTGCGAAACGAGTCCGGACCGATGCTGCGAGTGCCGCGACCGGCTCGTGGAATCCGGACAAACAAATTTGGTCGGCTGAGGCCATCGTTCCGCTCGTACGTGGAAAATCGACGATACGACTCGAACGAGACGGACCGTTCCCGCACTTCGACAAAATCGCACTCCTCCCACTCGTACCCGAACGAGCGAAAACGCTGGCACCGACGGTCGAAGAAATTGCAATCGCTCAGAAACTCAATTTGTCCTTGTTGCGAGGCTGGATCGCCTTGGCAGAAAAATGGAAAGAGACGCCGCCATCGACTGAAGAACTTTCACGGATTGCGGCCGACCCCAACGGCCCATTCCCGACGCTACCAAATTTAGATGGCGAACCGACTGCGTTGATGAAGTTGGCGAAGATGGCAAAGGAACAGCTCGCGGTCATCGAAAAAACCAAACCTGAGATCGTCGAGGTGATGGCCGTCGAAGAAAATACGCCGGAAAACCTGCGCATTCACTTGCGCGGGAATCACATGACACTCGGAGCCGAGGTTCCGAGAAGAACGCTCACGATTTTGCCACTCGAAGGCCAACCGACGATCGTTGCAGGTAGCGGACGCAAGGAATTCGCCAATTGGCTCGTGAATCCACTCAACCCGCTCACGCCGCGCGTGATTGCGAATCGAATCTGGCTCGGTCACTTCGGTAACGGACTCGTTCGGACGCCGGACAACTTCGGTAAACTCGGCGACCGACCGTCACACCCGGAGTTGCTCGATTACCTCGCGTCCGAATTGATCAAGTCGGGGTGGAGTTTGAAATCGTTGCATCGGCTGATTCTGACTTCGCACGCATACAAGATGAGTACGCGGTACGATCCGGATGCCGACGCGATCGATCCCGACAATCGCCTTCTGTGGCGGTTTCACCGTCGTCGCCTCGATGCGGAAGAACAGCGAGATGGTATGCTCGCGATCGCAGGCTTGCTCGACCGCAAAGCGGGCGGTTCGCTTTTGACGATACCGAATCGGCAGTACGTCACGAATACCACGAATCGAGCGCACAACGATTATGTGACCACGCGCCGCACCGTGTATTTGCCGATCATTCGCAGTGCGATTTACGATGTTCTCCAAGCGAACGATTTCCCCGATCCGTCGACACCCGCTGGCGTGCGATCTGTTACAACCATACCGGCACAAGCGTTGTTTTTGCTCAACAGTGATCTTGCCGATGAAACATCGCTGGCCTTCGCGCGAATTCTCGTCAAGATGCCTCTCGATGATCGCAGTCGCATCCAGCAAGCGTACTTGCGGGCATATGGCCGTACGGCCAGCGACGCCGATGTGACGCGAGCGCTACGCTATCTTGCTACGACGCAAGGTGTGAAGCCTTCCGCAGATACGACACTTCTGGCTTGGAGTGGATTTTGTCGCGTGTTGCTGGCCTCTGCCGAATTCGCATTTGTGGAGTGATGTATGACACCCTTATTGAGTCGCCGACAGTTACTCCAATCGTCGTCCATCGGTTTCGGCTGGCTGGCCCTCGCCGATATGTTGAGCCGCGCCGAGGGTCGTGGGGATCCTCTCGCCCCGAAACGGCCGCACTTCCCGCCCAAAGCCAAACGTGTGATCTTTCTGTTTATGCACGGCGGCCCCAGTCAGGTCGATACCTTCGACTACAAGCCAAAACTGCAAGAATACGATGGGAAGCCACTGCCATTCCCCAAGCCTCGCGTTGTGTCGAGTCCGACCGGGAACTTACTTCGATCGCCCTGGAAGTTCCAACAGTACGGACAAAGTGGTGCCTGGGTTTCGGAGTTGTTTCCACACATCGCGAAATCGGTCGATGACCTTTGCTTCATCAAGTCGATGTACGGTTCCAATTCGCGGCACGGCGGGGCACTGTTGGAACTGCATACCGGGAGCGATACTTTCGTGCGGCCCAGCATGGGATCGTGGATCAGTTATGGCCTCGGTACGGAAAATCGCGATCTCCCGGGCTTCATTACGATCTGCCCGACGCTCACACACGGCGGAGTCAATAACTATTCTTCCGCGTTTTTACCTGCGATCTATCAGGGCACGCCACTCGGTAACGCGAGTATTCCTTCGGATCGGGCGAAAGTGCCTTTCATCAAAGGATCGACTCCGACCGAGCAACAGCGACGGCAAATCGACTTGCTTGCGGAGATCGACCGAGAGCGATTAGCGCAACTCGGACCGGACCCCGCCATCGAAGGCAGAATCGAATCGTTCGAGATGGCATTTCGTATGCAAGCCGCCGCACCGAGCATACACGATCTCTCGAAGGAGACGGCCATCACGAAGAATCGCTATGGCATGGATGAGCCAACGACTGCGAATTTCGGCCGTCAGTGCTTACTAGCTCGGCGGTTCGCAGAATCCGGCGTTCGATTCATCCAATGCACGCACAGTTACAAATGGGATCAACACGAAAATCTGAAAGTCGACCATTCGCGAAATGCGAAAGAAGTCGATCAGCCCATCGCAGCACTCATCGGCGACTTGAAACAACGAGGAATGTTGGAAGAGACGCTCGTAATTTGGGGTGGCGAATTCGGACGCACTCCGGTGGCACAAGGCAAAGATGGCCGGGATCACAACCCCCACGGGTTCACGATGTTCCTCGCCGGAGGTGGCGTCAAACCGGGGATCAGCTACGGTGAAACCGACGACTTCGGCTATTATTCCGTCAAAGACAAAGTCCATTTCCACGACCTTCACGCTACAATTCTTCACCTTCTCGGACTCGATCACACGAAGCTGACATACCCCCACGCCGGTCGCAACTTTCGATTGACCGACGTTCACGGCGAAATCATCAAGGGAATTTTAGCCTGATTCGATGTTCGCGCGAGAGCATAAAGTCATCCAATCTGTGGACCAGGCATGTTCTCCAGATTGACTCAACAGTGCAGACGAACCATTTCCGATCCTTCGTTTCCAAACGGATCGACTCGATGCGCCGCTGAAACGCCGATAGATCGATTTGCGTCTGGCGTGAAGTCGTTCTAGTTTTTCGTCGTATTCGCAACCGCCCAATCGCCACCATCATGGTGTTCGTATGTCTGTGCCGAACTCGTTTGAAGAACTGATTCAACTCATCCGGAAAAGCGGCATGGTGGATGAGTCTCGGTTGACTGCGTATATCGCGCGACGTCAGAAAGGTCGCGGATTGTCGGCCGATCCGCGACAAGCGACCGATGACATGATTAGCGATGGGATACTCACGAACTTCCAAGCCGAGCAGTTCCTGCTCGGAAAGTGGCGTGGCTTTAGTATCGGAAAATACAAGCTACTCGAACGAATCGGCGTTGGCGGCATGGGGCAGGTGTTCCTGTGCGAACACATGTTCATGAAGCGCCGCGTCGCCATCAAAGTGCTACCGCCCGCCAAGGCCGAACAGCCTGCGGCGCTCGGTCGATTTTATCGCGAGGCCCGCGCGGCCGGTTCGCTCGAACACCCGAACATCGTCCGTACGCACGACATCGACCAAGATGGTAACCTGCACTTTATCGTGATGGAATACGTCGATGGCTCGAACCTCCTCGAGATCGTCAAGAAGTTCGGCCCAATGGACTGCGGGCGTGCGGCACACTACACGAAACAAGTCGCAGTCGGGCTGGATTTCGCGTTCAAAAGTGGCGTCATCCACCGCGACGTGAAGCCGGGTAATATCCTGATCGATCGCAAAGGTCTGGCCCGCGTCCTCGACCTGGGCTTGGCACGTTTCTTCAACGATCAATCCGACATGCTGACGGTGAAGTACGACGACAAGATCGTACTCGGTACCGCCGACTATGTGGCTCCGGAACAAGTCGCAAATAGCCATGCGGTCGATGTGCGTGCGGACGTGTATGCACTCGGTGCGACGTTATATTTCTTGCTGGCAGGCCACCCGCCGTTCCCGACCGGCACGGTCTCGCAGAAGTTGCTGTGGCACCGCACGAAAGAGCCGACGCCGATCCGTCAACTCCGCCCCGAAGTGCCCGAAGGCTTGGCCGCAATCTTGGCGAAGATGATGGCGAAAGACCCGGCCGTGCGCTATCAGACACCCGCAGAGATCGTCAACGCGATCACGCCGTGGATCACGACCGATAAGTTGGTGCCGTCGGTATCGGAGATGCCCGTATTGTGCCCCGCCGTGCTCGAAGGCATGGAGATGGCACCGATGGTCGAATTGAGCGCGACCCACTCGCCGATTCCCGAAGCGGCCGCCGTCGGAATGGGTTCTGTCACACGCAGTAAACTCATCAGCCAACTGGCCGCCGACATGCGTTCGCAACCTGCGCAAAAGCCGTTCGGTAACCCAGCCGCTGCGAATCCGTTCAGTGCGCCGACGCGAAAATCGTTCGAGCCGCAAGCGGTTGGGGCCGCTTCCGCGCCATTGAAGTATCCGCAGATGGCCGCCGTTGCCCCGGCTCCCACGCCATCGAAACCGTTCGCAGCCAAGCCTCGGCCAGAACCGTCGCCGTTCGGTAGCCAGTTACACAAGCCGATCGAACCGACGCCGCTACCGTATTCGCCGCAGCCGATGCCGCATCAGAACCCGGCATTGCCGATGGCCCCTCAATCGCGACCGCAACGCAGCAATATGGTGTACAACCTCGCGTTAGTCTCAATTTTGCTCGCATCGATAATACTCGGTGCGGGGCTGGTTTATGCGAAGTTTTGGAAGTTGCCCGCTAACAATGTGCCGAAAGTGGCCGTGGAATCGCAATCGCCGTAAGCAGTCCGGTTATCGTTGGTGGATGTTCGCAGCCTCACACGCCGCGAACATCTGCTCGAGTACCTCGTCAATTTTCATCACCGATGTATCGATCCGCACCGCATTCGCCGGTTCTTTAAGTGGGTCCAGTTCGCGCGTCTCATCTTGCAGGTCGCGGGCAATAATTTGGTCGTACACCTCGTGATAACTCGCGGGGCTGTTGATCTTTTCCAGATCGAGCATCCGTCGTAACGCACGCACCTCAGCGTTGGCGGTGAAGAAGAATTTGAGTATCGCTTTCGGGAACACCACCGTGCCTTGGTCGCGGCCCTCGCAGATGATCTGTTTGCCCGTGGCGATGCGAATCTGCTCGGCCTTCAGGTGTTCTCGCACTTCGCGAATCGTACCGACTTTGCTAGCGAGCGCGTTCATCCGTTCGGTGCGAAGGTGTGCGTTTCGATCTTCGCCGTTAATGAACACGACGTTGTTGCGTAGCTCGAAGTGGCATTTTTCGACGATATTCCGTATCTTCGTCGCGTCCCTCGAAGCGAGTTCGAGATCGATACCCTCACGCTCGAGAATTTCGCCAATCGCACGGTACATCGCACCCGTGTTAAGGAGTTCGTAACCGAGTGCGTCGGCTAATAAACTCGCCGCCGTCGATTTGCCCGTACCTGCGTAGCCATCGATTGTGATCGTCATCGCGTTCGCCTCGTAGGTGTCATAAACAAGGCGAAACTACTGGTTCGCGTTTAGTGAACCCACAGCGTGACGATTTCTTTATCCTTGACCGTTCGCGTGGTTTCGGATGAACCACTCCCGAGCAGTTGGTACTTCAACGAGCCGACGGGAACGTCGATGTTCTTCGTTTCTTTCGGCTCGATGCGGAACGCTTTCCCGTTGACAACGATGGAGATTTCGACTTCGTAATCGTTGACGATCTTGACACTACCCGTCTCGACGATCGCCTTCGCACTCTCCGGCGAGGAACTCGCCGTTCGCGTGCTTGCGGACAGTTTCGTATCGAGTAACTGAAGCTTTTTATCGACAGCCGCGAGCGTTTCTTCGAGGCGGCTCAACTTCTTCAGGAGGCCATCGCTTGCAGATCCTTTGTCGCTACTACCTTCGAGGAAGATCTGCGTCAGTTTGTTCGATTCGACGAGTGCGTTGATTTCCTTCTTGATGCTCGCGAGTTCCTTCGTTTTCAGGTCTGCCAGATCGCGCTTTAACTCGGCAATCATCGCGTTGGTTTTCTCCAACTCTTGCTTCGTGGTGTCGTCTTTTTTGTCGAGGTTGTCGGCAAACGCCGGGGCGACCATCAGTGTGGCTCCCACGATGGTCGACAGTGCGATTCTGCGAAGTGATAGTGGCATGATGAATTCTCCAGGTGTCGTCTTGGTGTTCGATACTACTACGGGCACTGGCTTCGGTGCGGGTGCCGTTTCCGCCACTTGCGTCGAAGGGATGGCAACGAACGGCGCAACTGGCTCCATTGGCTTGAGAATATGCTGCGGTTTTACCAATTGCAAGGAGTAATTGGGCGGTGGAAGGTTTGTCGGTTCGACGAGTGGTAGCGGATTCTTCGGCAACGAGGGTTGCGTCGGTTCGAACAACGACGGAAGTTCTGGTCGCGGTATCACAATACTGGGCGTGACCGGCGGAACGACGAGCGGCGAAATCGTGGGTGCAATCGGTTCCGTACGAATTGGCACCGGCACGGGTATCGGCACGATTTCAAGCGGTGGCGGTAGTAGTTCGGGCTTCTTGACCGGCCACAATTCCGCCACTTTCTTCACGGGCGGTGCGGGTAACGGTGCGAGTAATTCTGGTACTTTCAGCGCGGGAAATGCCAAGTCGGATGCACGATTCGGGATCGCGTCGGCGCGAATGATCGGCGGAGCGGGTAATGGCGGAACGACGGCCCGCGACTGGATGATTGCGGTGTCGATCCGCGGCTCGGCATTTCGTGCCGATGGCAAAACAATCACGGGCACAGGGTCCGCGTACGCCAAGCGATTCCGACCGAGTACGGTGAAACCGACGAGCGCCACCGCGACGAACGCTGCCAATACCCGTCGAATCGTTCGGTTCCCCATTGCGTTCATGATTGCTCTCTCCCACTCGGTCCGATCCTATTTCCCACTACAAAACAAGCCTGCTTATACAATCGGCCCGTTCGGTCGCACGCATCGTGCTCCCGACCGGGCCGTTTTTGGAGATTTCGATTTCACTGTGTGACAGCCGTTCAACTCTCTTCATACTGCGCGATCCGGTTGAACGGTGCAATCGCTTCTTCGATGTTGTCGTCGATGCGGTACTCCATCAGGAATGCATCCTCGCCGCTGTCTTCGTAGTACTTCCGCAGTACCCGCTTCGCTTTGAAGTCCTGATGGCGGAAGAACAATTGCGCGCTGAGGTTTCGCTCGCGCACCGCCAGCGTAATTTTCGACCGTCGATGGCTGGAAAGTTTACCGATCAGCTTCCCGACCATCTGGCAGCCGATTCCGGATCGCCGGAAATTCGGGGCCACTGCGAAGTTCAGCACGTGCAACCGGTTCTTGTGCAGTTCGTAGATCATAAAGCCGATGACGCGCTCTTTATTCTCTGCAACCATTCCGATGCAGTTTCGCTGGCGAAGGCATCGGAGGAAATCGTCTTCCGTCCAAGCATAATCGAAGCTCTCCTGCTCCGCCTTCAGAACGTCCGCCATATCGCGGCGAATCATCCAGCGAATGTGAATTTTCACGGTCTCAGCTAATGGCATCGTTCGCGTCGCATTCATAAACGGACTCCCTCCCCCTGCCAGCCGCGGTGCTTCCCGACAAGTTCCGCCGATGGCAATGAATTCCGTTCCGTGCGGCCTGTGCCGACGTGTCCCCGTCGTGCCGCCGGATAGTAACATTCTCACTCCCCATCACTCAAGGTCAGCCCCGTTCGCTTCCCCAAACGAGTCGAGTCAGACCATCGCACCGCTATTCCTTGAGGAATCGCGTGTTTTCTTCTTTCACGATCGGCGTGCGAATTTCGTCGCACGTCAACTGAACTTTGAATTTCAAATCGCCCGCCAGGTTGCCTTTGACGCGAACCCGGAACGTGGCCTCTTGTTTCGGTGCCAACGATGCGATTCCATCGAAGCTGAGACTTTGCCCTTGGCCGCGAGCTTGTGTCGGCCCCGTCGCCCCGGTTGCCGCCGTGCCGTCTGCGAGCGTGGCCGCGACGACGACATTCGTGCAAGCCGCCGTGCCTTGGTTGACCACTTTGATTTCGTAAATCGCTTCTTTACCCGCTTCGACGGGGTCTTCGATGTCGATCACCTCGAATCGAATCGCGGGTACACCTTCGGCTTTCACCGACGCTTCCGCCTTCGCTTCGAGAACCCGCCCCGCCCCACGTCCACCCGCTGGAATCACGCCGTTCGTTTCCATCGCGTTCGGAACGGGTGTGGCCGCTTGGGCAACGATTTTAATCGTTGCTTCGGTCGCCGCCGCCGCACGTAGTTTCATCGACAGCGATTTCGTCGAGCCGGTGCCCATCGCGGCGAGTTTCCACATCACCGTGCGACTCGCGGCTTGATAGTTTCCGCCGTCGCTCGCCTGAATGTACTCGAAGCCTTCGGGAACGACGGCCCATACTTGCACCGGATCGGTCGCCGTCGTGCCGGGGTTTGCGAGATCGATCTTGAACTCCGGCTCCCCACGTACCATGCAGCGTGCGGGGCCGGTCAGCTTGGCTTGCAATATCGGTTCGACGACCGTTGTGGTGGCTTGCGTCGTTTCCGCCGGGTTGCCATCGGCCGATGCCACGATCGAGCAAGAATGCGCACCCGCTTTCGTGGCCAGTGCGCGGAGGGTAATCGTTTTCGATTCCCCTGCGGTCAGGTTCAAAATCTCCGCTTCGATCACGCCACCTTGCGGGTGGTGCAACCCGTCGGACAGTTTCGCTTGAAGCATCAGCTTCGCGGCGGTGCCCGTTCCGGTGTTCGCGATGCGGATCTGGAAGGCGACTTCGTCGCCGACGCGGGCCGACTCGATTCCCTTGACAGAAAGGCCAATTTTTGGCCGCGTGACTTTGACGCGGGCTTCCGTTGCCGTCGTGAATGTGGCGATCGCACGACTGCGGACTTCGCCTTCATCGGCAGGCTTGACCGTAATCTTGATCCGTTTTTCCCCGCCCGCATCGATGTCGCCGAGCGTCCAAGTGAGGCGCTCGCCGGAACGCTCGCTGCTCGGGTCGCTCGATACGAATTTCGCACCCGCCGAGATCTCTTCTTCGACGCGAACATTCGCCACGGAGGTGGTGCCCGAGTTGCGAACGACCAATTCGTACGTCAAATTTTGCCCGACGCCGATCGTCTCGGGTGCGATCACTTCGAGGCCGATCGTCGGCGAACTTTTGGCCGATTGTGGCGTCGTCGGGAACGGGCTTGAGGCGGTTCGGGTGGTCGGTGCTTTGGCTTCGAGCGGCTCGGCGGCCATGCTCGGCACCGGCGTGAGCATCGTCGGGCCGCTCGGCACACTCGGCGGCGTCAGTGAAGGTGGCGTCACGACCGTAACGACGGGTGGTGCCGTTAAAACGGGGATCAGCGGTGTCGGCCCGTATTGGATCGGTGCCGTCAACGGGAGTGGTTTGGGTTCGGTCGGCATCGACGATTCGACCGTCAACTTCGGTGGCGGCAGTGGCGTACCGAACGTCGGTGACGGAACGCGCGGTGCGAGGTTCGCGTCTGGCGGGATCATCTTGAGAGTCGGTGCGGGTGGCTCGACGGTGAACTTCGGCGAAGGCACGTTCGCGACGGGTTCCGTAGCCGATGCGAGGCGAACCGTCGGTGCGGTCTTGCCTGTGGGGCCTGCCGTGACGGGTTGCGTGAGTTTCGTTCGACCCGTTGCCGCGTCGGGGTAAGTCACCGTCGGCGCGGGCAACGCGGAGCCGTAGTCGGCCGTGCCGGCGGGCGGTGCGGGGTACGAGTTTTGGCCCGGCCCGTTCAGCGGTCGAATGTACGTGGGGCCTTGACCGTTCGTGTTCGTCGAGGGCGAAACCTTCGGTGGATAATAACCGAATGGTGGCGGTATTTCTTGTGCGGACACGACGGAATACGTGAAGACGCCAGCTGCGGCGAAGGACGGAACCAAGACCCAAATCGGTCGAATGCGCATGATACCGCCCCCCTACGAAACAAGGCAAATATGAACACCAGTGCCGCTCTTCCCCAAGAACGATACCGGTTGCTGAGAACTCCCACTCAGCTCGGCAAACCCATCTCCGCACCACCCGGCGCGGGATATTTCTTCGCGTTATCGACCATCTTTTCGCGGATCGCCGTCGTCAGGTCGATCCCCGCGTGCATACTCAACAGCAGCACGATATTCGCCACGTCGGCGATCTCATCGGCCACGGCCCTGCGACGGGCGGGGTCGCGAACGATCTCTCGCGATTCTTCCGGTGTCAGCCAGCGAAACAAATCGCAAAGCTCGCCCACTTCACTCGCGAGCGCCATCACCAGATTCTTCGGCGAGTGGTAAGGCTCCCAGCCCCGGACCTCCGCAAACCTGCGGATTTCCCCCATCAACACCGATACCGGAGTCACCTCGTCGGACATTCGCCGCTCCCAATTCGCCGATTGCGTCACGTCTTATAACGCGGTTTCCAATCGTGTCAACGGTATCTGTCGCAGACAACGATTCGCGCGCAGGTGAGGCGAAACTCGCCGGTGGGAAAATGGATAGTTTTTGCTTGACGCGGTGTACCGACTGGCGTTACCGTACTAGTCAACTGATACACCAACACTCTATGTGCGAGTGCGATGACCATCCGCGTGCGGCCGGAATCTCCGGTGCCCATTTACGAACAGATCATCGGGCAGATCGTCTTTGCCGTGGCGGCGAGCGACCTCAGCCCCGGTGAGATGGTGCCGAGCGTTCGCGATCTGGCGGCGGAACTCGTCGTGAATCCGAACACCGTCGTGCGTGCCTATCAAGAACTCGAACGGGCGGGAATCCTCGAAACCAAGCGTGGGCTGGGCATGGAAATTACCGCAGAGGGGCCGAAGCGTTGCCGCGAACGACGGCGTGCGCTCGTCCTGCTCCGACTGCGCGAGGCACTCCGCGAGGCCGCTTCTGCGGGGTTGTCGGCAGTCGACGTTTGCAAAATGGTCGAAGACGAATGGCCGCGGTTGAACTCCACCCGCAACGGCCAAGCCAAGTAATTCACCTACGCGAAAGGGGCAGCCATGATCGACGGCGATGCGATAGTCATCGAGAAATTGCTGGTACGGTATCGCGGGAAGCCCGCAGTGAACGGGCTTTCGCTCACCGTGCCGAAAGGCTCCGTGTTCGCGCTCCTCGGCGAGAACGGCGCGGGCAAATCGACGACGATGAAAGTCCTGACGGGCTTAGTGCAACCGCATTCGGGTCACGCGGAAATCCTCGGGCTGAACTGCTGGTCGCGCGCTTACGAACTCCGTCATCGCGTCGGGTACGTCCCCGAAAAACCGCGATTCTACGACTGGATGACCGTCGCAGAGATCGGCTGGTTCACGGCTTCGTTTCACCGCACGGGGTTCGGCGAACTCTATTCCGCGTGGGTCGAAAAACTGGCGATCGACCCATCGAAGCGGCTGAAAGAAATGTCTAAGGGCGGATACGCGCGCGTCGGTTTAGCACTCGCGCTGGCGGCCGATCCGCAGGTATTATTGCTCGACGAACCGACATCGGGCCTCGACTTGCTCACGCGCCGCGAGTTCCTCTCGAGCCTCGTCGAACTCGCCGCGGAAGGCCGAACGATCCTCATCTCGAGCCATTCGATTTCCGAACTCGAACGCTTCGCCTCCCATGCCGCATTCGTACAAGATGGTGTGGTGTCGCTCGCGGCCCCGCTCGACGATCTGCGTAAGAACTTTCGTCGAGTCGAATTCCGCGCGAAGGGAACGATGCCCGATCTCTCGTCGATCGGCAAAGTGTTGCAAACGAAGCGGGTCGGGAAGTTCATGCAGGTGCTGTTGCAAAACCCCGATCCCGACGCTTTGGGTACGTTCCTCCACCGCGAAGATTTGACCGATGCCGAAGAAGCCGCCGTGAATTTGGAAGACGTGTATGCCGCACTGATGGCGAAGGCCGACACGCGACGGAAGCCATCGCCGGTGCGGTTGCGAACGGGCGAAGAACTGGAAAACGAACTGTACGAAGAAGGGGTGTAGCCATGACCCGTGCCGTACTTTGGAAAGAAATCCGCGAGCAAGGCGCGATCCTGATCGCGCTCGTTCTGATGGGCTGTGGGATCATCGCAGCGACGGCGGCGTTCGGTGGAACGAGCAATGCCGACGAAGGCGCGTTGAGTCTCCGTTCGTTATCCAATGCACCGCGACTGACCGCGATGGCGATCGTCCTCACGGCCGGCGTCGTTATCGGCGGGGCGTTGTTCGCGGGCGAACGGGAAAACGACACGTTCCATTTCCTCGAACAACTCCCCGCGAACCGCTGGCGCGTGTGGCGAGCGAAGATGATCGCCGGTTTCGTACTCGTCGTGATCGTGGCGATGGCACTGTTGATGGCCGCGTTACTTGCGGGTGTCTTCGGCAGTGGGCGATTGCAAATGACGTGGGTGTTTTGGGGGTTGGTGCTCGCGGTGGGTGCGTTCGGTTGGGGCACGTTCGGCTCTTCTTTCTCGAATTCGACGCTCGCCGCGTGTGGTCTCGGATTAGTGTTCGCCACGCTTGTGGGGCTGTTCGTGTTCCCGTTTGTATCGGTGGTGTTTCTTTCGACGGGACTGGCTCGCGGTGGCGATCAGGAATCGATGGACTTTCCGATCCACGCCAGCGCCTACTTGCAAATCCTGATCCCTATCGTCATGTCGTACGCGGTGTTCACTAAGCCGGACCGGTTGCGAATTGCAGTGGAACTGACACCGGGGTTGATCGGCACGGCACAGAAATCCGCACGCCAGGTTGTGAAACGGCGGCTCCGGTTTGGGTTTCGCGCCCTCGCGTGGTTGGCATTCCGGCAGATGCGCTGGCCGCTGATTATCGGCTTCATTCTCAGCCTCGCGGTCGGCGCGCTGGCATTACACCCCGATGTGCCGATGTTGTTCGTCTGGCCGTCGGCCACGCTGTTCGCCGGTGTAATTGCGGCCGTTCTCGGTTGGTCGGACGAACAAACCGCTGGTTCGTGGGCCTATTGGGGCGAGCGACGCATTCCCACGGGGCGACTCTGGTTCGCCAAGATCGCAAGCGGGTTCGCGGTCACGTTGGTCTGGTCGTTTGCAGTCGCGCTACCCAGCATTTTGCGATACGCATTGGAAGATCGCAGCGAACGCGCAGGCGGGGTGTTGCGGAGTGGACTATTCACCGTCGACGTTTGGTCGCTCGTTTATTTCCTGCTGATGTTTATGTTGCACGGATACGCTTTCGGGCTGGTAGCGGGGCTGCTGTTTCGCAAAACCGTCGTAGCCGTCGGCGTCGGATTTCTGGTGGGAGGGCCACTCGCGTTACTCTGGCTGCCATCGCTGCTCACGGGTGGGGTCCACGGCTGGCAGTTATTCATCGTGCCGTTACTCGCACTATTCGCCGCTCGTTTCCTCATGCGGACGTGGGCATCGGATCGACTCGGCACGCGACGGCCACTCGTCGCGCTCGGTAGCGTCGGCGTCGCGATGATTGCCTTCACCGCGTTCGCGGTCATGTATCGTGCAATCGAAGTCCCGTTATTGCCGGAAACCGACGACGACATCCGGTTCGCGGCAACCGTCCCGCAACTCGACAGCGAAGACGGCGGCCGCGTTTACCGTCGAGTTGTCTCGCTGTATCGGGAAAGCAAAAACTTCGGTCAACCGGATCGCCCGTTGTTTCCACAAGTTGCGGAAAGCAATAACTTAAGCGGACAATTCGTCCTTCCGTATCAGTCGCAAATTCATTCCGTCATCAAGTACGGTTGGCCCGCGAATCGTCCCGACCTCGAAGCGTGGATGGATAAACAATTCGCGAACGCATGGGATGTCGAGGCCCGCGAGATTGTCAAGAAGCCGCTCGGGCCGATCGAGAACCCGCGTGGACTCATTCACTTGACACATATTCGCGATATTTCCGATTCGCGCGAGTTGATCATCTCCTTGCTCGCTCGCGGTTATCAGAAACAGGCGGCCGGCGATCCCGAAGCATACCTCACCTGCCTCGAAACGGCGCTCGCGATCACCCGCAACGCGCGAACGCAGCAACCTTCTTACTGCCATCGCATCGGCATCGCAGGGGAAAACGATGCGTTAATGTCGATTAGCAGTTGGCTCGAACGGCTCGATGGTCGACCGGATTTACTGCGAAAGCTGACCGCGATTCTCGATCACCACACGGCGACGCGGCCACCCGAATCGATGGAAATGTTCACCGTCGAACGCATGATCGCCCGCAACACGTTCAATGCGCCGAGCCAGTGGCTCAAGCAAACTCTGATCGACCGAATGCACCCCGCGAATCGCTCGGGACAAAAATCACCCGTCGAAGCGCGTGCCGATCTCGAAGCGAATCTGCTCTCGTTTTCGTGGGTGGTACCGTGGGAACGCGAACGGCTACATCGCATCATCGGCTTAGGGAACGATCATAAAAATCAGCTGGTTCGCATCTCCGAGATGGCGCGTTTCACGGGCGACAATTTCGCGTTTGAAATCGGTGGGTATCCGCCTTACGGAGTCATCAGCAGTCAACTCGTCGTGACCCGTGCGCGAATGCAAGCGACGAACGCTGCGGTCTGTTTATACCGTGCGGAGGTCGGTTCATTGCCGCCCAGTCTCGACGCACTCGTGCCGAAGTACTTGCCTGCCGTGCCACTCGACCCGTACGACGGCAAGCCGATCCGCTATCGCATCTCGACGGGGGAAACGATCGAGGGGGACTTTGAATCGCAGTACGAGCTCAATTCAAAAAGACTGCCGGGTTTTGGGTTGGTACAAGATGACGAATGGCTCGCACACGTAGCAATCGGTGGTGGAATGTTGGCAATGGGACAACTGCCTCAATTGCCCAAGCCGATGATCATTCCGGGTATGGCAGAGAGTGAAAATCAAACGCTGGATCTCCAAGCCGTCGCAGCCGTGGCCGGCAGTGTCGTGCTGTGGCCATTCCGCCCTTTCGGCGAGCAAAACGTAATCGACTTCGGTGGAGGGTCGGTTGGACCACTTCCATTCAATTGGAGTCGGCGACAACAACGCGAGATATTGCCCGGTCAGGCGATCCTCTGGAGCATCGGTCCGGACCTCGTCGACGACGGTGGAAAGACGCAGTGCGTACATTTCGGTGCGAATCTTCCGGGTGCAAATTTAGGAGAGGACATCGTCGAAGTCGTCCCACCCACACCCGCACAACGCAAGGCGAGGAAGTAAAAAATGATACTCGCAATCGTGCTGCATCTCATCGCATTCGCACCGCCTTCGGCCCCGGCGTTCGTCGTAGACACGATTTCGGACGGCGAACGTACGGGAATTATCGACCGCATCGACGCGACGGGGGCAGTCCACTTTCGCGACCCCATCACAACGATACCGGCAGCCGATGTCTTGTCGATTCAGCAACAAAAAATGCCGCGGCCTAGTTACCCTTCGCGCAGTGGCGTGATCCTCGCGAATGGCGACCGGATCGGTGGCGAAATCATCGGTGGCGACGAAACCGCGGTGCGATTGCGAGCCACGGCGGAACTGCGCGTGCCGTTCGGCTTCGTGCAAGTGATCTGGTACACGCCGATCCCCGGCGATCTGTCGGCGTTTCCGGATCGTTATCCGTGGCTACCGGCCGAGCGAAAAAAAGATTTCGTGCTATTACGCAATGGCGACGTGCAGATCGGCGACATCGAACGACTCGGCGATGGTGGATCGCTGAAGCTGTTAGTCGCGGGAAAATCGGTCGCGTTTGAAGCGAGTAGTATCGCCGCCGTCGCGTTCAATCCGAGCTTGACGGTGGCACGTAAACCGAAGGGGCGGACCGCGAGATTGGTCACCGCCAACGGCTCGCGATTCACACTGACCGCAATCACCGCGGATGCGACGACACTACGCGGCACAACGGTTTTCGGTGCAAAAATCGAAGTGCCGCTCGGCGAAGTCGTCGCGCTCGATGGCATGAATCCGAAGGCAATCGACCTCACCGAGTTGCGACCATTTTCCGAGAAACTGCAGCCGTTCGGCGAAGTGACGTGGCCGTGGGCGACGAACCGCAGTGCGAAGGATCGACCGCTTCGGCTGAAGACCGCCGACGGCGTCAGCACCTTCGACCGCGGCTTCGGCACCCACCCGCACGCCGTGCGAACGTACGCACTCGATGGCAATTATCGCCGTTTCGACGCCACCATCGGCCTCGACCCGATCACCGGTCCGCGCGGTTCGGCTGTCGTTCGCATTCTCGTCGATGGCGAGGTGCGGGAGTCAAAAGCCGTCTCGCAGAATGCGGGTAACGTGCGGGTGGATATTACGAAGGCGAAACGTCTGACGCTCGAAGTCGATTTCGGCCCAGGTGGCGACATTCGCGCCGACGTGAACTGGGCAAATCCGCGACTGGTGGAATGAATCACTCGATGAACAGGTACGTTGGTTTTCATCACATAGTGGCACCCCCAAGTGACGTGAAGTTGGCCTTTCTGTCGCATTTTCGCAACAGTTTTGTACCGATTTTTGTTTCGGCGATGCTGCCGATTTCAACCGGGATTTCCGCAGATGGCTTGAGCGTTGTCTTTATCCCGGAGGGATTGAAGCCATTAGCCCCAGGTCGCGCTTCGCGCACCTGGGGTTTGCGTTCGCCATTCTCCCGACCCCGAAGGTCAACGCCGTGAACGATTTCCTCATTGCGTTTTCCTTTTCGTGTGATTCGTGGTGAGTTCGGGGCTGGCGCGATAACGTGTTGCGTTTTGTGGGTTTCC
>JAYVXI010000268.1:0-30447 GCA_043785305.1 Limnoglobus sp.
GATCAACCGCCACTGCTCGTCGGTGACATCGCTCGGGTACGTTTGGGTTCTCATGTACCATTATACTCACCCAACCGCCCCATATGGGACAGTCACTCAGCGTGGCTCGCTTGCTCAGTCGGCTTTATCGAGCATGAAGCGAATGCCAGCGGCCTCGGCGTTTTCGATGGCTTCGCGCAACGTCTCAAGTGCGTCCGCGATTTTGCGTTCATGTTCGGCAATCACCCCATCGGCTGCCTCAATCGCGGATTCTTCCCGCTGGAATTGCTCTTCGGCTTCTGCCATGTCTTGATCGCACATTTCCAGAGCCGACTGCGTGACCACGTCTGGAATGCGCTCCAAACGCTGGCGTTCTTTCACTTTCGGAGTCTTGGCAGCCTCCGCATACATCGAAGCGAGCATCGCTTGCAAGTGTGCGAACGCACCGGGCGGAAAACTACCGCTCAGTTGCAGTTCAGCACCTTCCACTTCCATCGCGCGTGGCTCGTGTGTGAAAGATTTCATGCGGGCACCCCCGCATTCTGGAGAACCAGCCGACGAAACTCGCCGAGCGACAAATGCTTGCCATACTTCGCAAGCGTATACACATTCAGCGCCTTGTAGACCGCCAACATCTGATCCGCCAATATCGACGCCGACACGCCCGGCTCGCCAAACGCCCGCAACGCCATCACCACATGTTCGTCATTTTCAATGTCGTCGAGTGGGCCAAATACGGATGGCGGAACGGGGGTGTCGTCGGTCCACTTATTCTGACGGGAAGCATTCCAAATTCTTGTAAAATCTGAACGAATAGATGATATCGAACTCTTGTCAGCAGCTGCGGCGGATATGTCAGCACGTGATGAATTTTCCGTAAATGAATTTTCCGTAAAGGCGTACAAAACCGTGTAAGCGACATGGGATGATCTGCTATCAGCTTTAGCATCTTTTGTAGCGGCAATGGCAGCGTCTTGTACTGCATCGTAAAGAAACGAAGCTTCATCAGATTCAGCAGTTTCTGCTTGCGCATCAGTTATGCCAAAAGCGATAGAAGCGTTTTTTTCAGCTATTTCGACTGCATAAGCTAACTCATCAACGTGTTCTTTCGGTGCATCTGGCCAATACTTAGTAAAGAGCGGCAAAACACGACGTGCGCATCGTGCCGCAAAAGCCAATTTGGCCCAGCGTGGCAGTTGCTCGATTTCTTCTTCTGTCGGTATCGTGACTTCGGCCATGTTACTCAACTCGCGAGAGTCAGTTCTAGGTCTTCAATTTCGGCTTTTTTTGCGGTGGCGCGTGCGGCCTCGATCAGTTGCGAGAGCCTTTGATCGATATCCACACCGGGCGTTTGCGGTCGGAGTGCGATCACGGCAATCGTTGCGCCGCGAGAATCGGTACTTAGGCCCGATAATGTCGTGTCGTAAGTCAGGTTCAAGTCGGGAGCAATGGCACACAGTGTCTCGATCATCGCCTTCGTGATTGCCGTGAGTGATTCCAACGACACACCCCGAATGAACGACACCTTCAACCGCAGATACGGGATCGTCAGTTCTGATTCAATCGCGGGTTGTGTCTGCTTCTTGGTAACGAACGAGCCGAAGGTCCAATCGCCGGTCGTAGTATCGGCCCACTTCGAGCAATCGACCTCAATCGCGGGATTCGTCTGTTTCTTGGTGACAAACTTGCCGTAAGTAAAATTCTTTTCGCTCATGTCGTTTCTCCTTTCATCACACACAGAAAACAGCTTCCGCCGGAGAGTTCTTCGCCACCTTCCATCATCTTGAAATGATACTGTCCTGGGCGTGTGAACGGAATGCGAAACAGCGTCACCATGACTTCCGCCACTTCCCAAGTGTCCTTAAAGCGGACCATACTCGGCTCGCTACGTCCCATGAGGCGATTGCGCTTCGGATTCGCGAGATCGGCTTCCTCGACCGTGACACCCAAATTATACTCGCCGACATCGTCGGTGAGTTGAGCATACACGAAGAGTTCTTTCACGCAGAAGTTTTTCGTCACACCGGGTGGCATCCAGACCGTGTGCAGCACGTTGTGCAGTTCCCACCAACCGTCGAGGAGATCCATCGACTTCGGCACACTCAGTACCGCGTCGGCACAGACCGCGAAGAAGCGAACCATCGGGCGTACTTTGGTCACATGGCACTCCTATTCGCAATATACGCTATCGTAACCGCGGCAGATCGTGTCGCAAATTCAAATCCCTTGAAATGCCGCGAGCCGCGCCGAGGTTATCGGCGCGGCTCGTTTGTCGATGG
This sequence comes from Limnoglobus sp., assembly GCA_043785305.1. GTDB lineage: Bacteria > Planctomycetota > Planctomycetia > Gemmatales > Gemmataceae > Limnoglobus. The sequence continues at coordinate 2,259 of JAYVXI010000268.1, forward strand.
GCGAAGGTTATCGGCCGATCGGTTCGGGCGGTAATAGTAGTGGGATTGGTGGGGGGCTGCGGTCGGGTCTCGCGACGGGCTTGGCTTCGGGGATGTTGGCGGGGCGGCGTTCGTCGCGGTCCGATGCGACGCCGCGAGCGATGCTGGCCGTTTCCAATAGCGGCACGCCGGGTAATGCACTGGCTCGGACTTCGCTGCGGTTGCCACCGGAGCGGCTGGCGAGCGTCGTCGAATCGGTGCGGCCACCCTTGTTGCGTGCGCGTTGTGGCGGCGTGCGGAGCGAGTCGATCCACTTCTCTTGCAGGTCGTCCGCACTCTCGAAGCCGTAGAATTCGCGGACGGCGGCCTCCCAGTTGCGGTTATCTTTCTTCATGCCCATGCCGACGAACTCGAGGAACTTCTTGCGTCCGCCATGCTGGTTGATGAGGTAATCGCAGACCGAATAACCTTGGGCGTAAACGACGATCATATCGCGTGGGTATTCCTTCATCGTGAACAGAATCCGTAGCGGAATGCCCCGGTTCGCGTTGAGGATTTCGCGGCAGCGGATGTCGTGGTTGAACCACTCGTCTTCGTTCTCGCTAAGGACGCTGCCGCCCTCGTCGGCCCAGCGTGGTACGGCTTGCCCAAAATGTTGGGCCAGCACGGTGTGCGTCACTTCATGCGGGAGTACGCTGTAAAGGAGCTGTTTCGTTTCGCCCCAGATTTTCATTTCCTGCGACAGAACCGACGAGCGGCCCGATGCCCCCGCACCGAAGGTGAACGTCGTTGCGCCACCCGATTGCTTGAGGTTGATCTCGATGCGGAGCGGGCAACGCTGTGGCCACGTTGGCATCTCGCGGCCGAGCCACTCGATCGCTTTCTCGCGGCGATAATGTTCGGCGAGGTCGCCAAATTTCTCGGAGAGATCGCGGCTACTTGCCACGACGCGAAAGTTCGCGGTCTTGTAAGAGCCATCCCGGTCGAACTCGCCTTCGGCCCCCAAAACAGGGCGTACGACGATGCAGAGCAGAATGGCGGTGGCTGATAGCAGCCGATTCCAACGAAGCGTCATTCCCTTGACCTCCGCAACACAAAAAAGCCCGGTCGAGCCGGTGGAGTCTACGAGCAAAAGAACTGTAACCGCAACCCGGATGCCGGGCGGGAAAAGTTTCGTTCTTCCGGGTGGAATGTGCCTTCAAACGTGCAGAAGGCTTAGAATTTCAGGCTTAGGGCGCGTATGCCACGAACGCCGGTGACGCGGACCGCGGCGTGTAGCTTTTACAATTCGGCAAGGAAGATGCGGCAATTGCAATTCTTACCGATTCGAGGATCCATGAGATTTGGTCAGGATGAACAGGATTGAAAACGATTGGTCGAACTCTCGCCGTTGCCGTCGTCTCGTAAGTTGATTCCATGAAACGGAAGCTCGCTCTCTGGTGCCGGACTCCGGGACGCATTTTTCGCCGGATGCTGCCGCGACGCATTCGGCGAATGATGCTCGTTCCGATCGGCATCGTCGTTGTCGGGACGTTTGGGTACCCGGCAATCGAAGGCCCGAAATGGACGCTCTTCGACGGCCTGTACATGACGGTGATTACGCTCACCACGCTCGGCTATGGCGAGATTCCCGAACCGCTCTCGAAGCCAGGTCGCGCGTTCACGATGTTACTGGCGCTCGGCGGGATTTTCGTGCTCTTCTACTTCGCCACCGACATCATCCGAAGCATCGTTACCGGCGAACTGCGAGACATGCTCGGGAAGGAACGTATGGACGATCAATTGAAGCATCTGACCGGGCATACCGTCGTTTGCGGGTTCGGTCGTATGGGCAAGATCGTCTGCGATGAACTCGAACGCCTCGAACAACCGTTCGTGGTGCTCGATACCGCCGATCCCGGCACCGAATGGAGCTACCGCAAAGGGTTACGGCTTCACGGGGACGCCACCGAGGACGAGTTCCTGAGGAAAGCGGGAATCGAGCGAGCGAAAGCGCTGATTACCGTCGTGGGTTCGGACGCGAGCAATTTGTACATCACGTTAAGCGCCCGGTTGCTAAGTCCGAAACTGCGAATCGTGGCGCGAGCGGAGGAAGCCGAGGCGGAAACGAAGTTGCGGAAAGTCGGCGCGAACAATGTCATTTCGCCGTACCTCGTGGGCGGCCATCGTGCCGTGGAAGCGGTGTTCAAACCGACGGTGCAGCACTTCATGGATCAAGCGACTCGTTCCGATCTCATCGATCTGCGAATGGAAGAACTGCGCGTCGAGGCGGGGAGCGCGTTAGCGGGGGTAATGCTACGCGATTCGCGCCTGTCCAACAATTACGGCGTCGTAGTCGTCGGTATTATGCGGCCGAATGGCGATGTCATTTATGCACCGACCGGAGATGCGATCCTCGAAGTCGGAGCCACGCTCATTGCATTCGGTAAACGCGCCCAACTCGCACTCGCCGAGATTTTAGCGCGCAACACACCCGCCGAGCCGGGATAAATCCCGTCCACTTTAGCGGATCACTTTGCGGCTGAAGGCGACGATGAACAGGCCGAAGAGCAGTGTGCCCATCACCGATTCGATCATCACCGGGATGTTCATCCAGCCCTTCGCCACTTCGCGGATGCCTCCCATGCCGGACGTGAACACCGATACGCTCGTCGTCAGGCCGATCATCGTTCGGTTGGCAATGCTCGCCACTTCTTCATCGGGAAACGGCTTTTTCTCGGCATAAAACTGATCGACGCCGAGCGCGTAGACGATCGCGAAGCTGAGGATGATGACGAAGGCCATTCGCACGGCGCGGATCGGATTCGTGCCGTAACCGCAGCCGATGTCGAGGAACAGCCACTCGCCGAAACTGCGCCACTTCGTCCACGGTCGCGACCAACTGGCGGGCCTTGCCCGACGCTGATTCACCTTAAAGCGATAGAACGCCCAGTCTTCTTGGTCGTAGCGGTGTTGCGTCGAATAGCACTTCTTCAGCAGGCCGTACTCTTGCATCGCTTGTTCGTGGTTGCCGGTTTCCTCGGATAGTAACCGCCCTTCGATCTGTTTCGGTTGAATCAGGATACGCTCCCCGATGGCGTTCTGGCAGGCCAGCCGCATCTTCGTTCCCGCTTCGATTTGTTCCAGATACGCGAAGTCCTGGAACTTCGCTTTCGAGATGTCCAGCAGCGCCTCGAAGCGACTGCCATCGAGCGCGAACTTCTTCGATACGGACGAGCCGCGAAACAGAAAGTCGTTCGCGAACTGACACTTGACGAGCACGAGACCCTGATCAGCGTGCAGGCTCCGAAAATCCGCCATCGACTGAAATTCGCACTCGGTAAACTCCGCCCAGCCGTGGAACTTCGCTTCCCAGAACGTGACCTTCTTCTCGAATTTGCACGCCTTGAAGCCGAGCTTGTTCTTGAACACCGTACCCGATGCCCAGAACTCGCCCTTCACGGTGACGCGATAGAAAATGGCTTTATTGAAGGTACTGCCGCTAAAGGCAAGATTGCTTTCAAACGTCACCTGCTTGTTGAAATGCGGGCGATCGATCGTGCAACCGACGAATTTCACTTCGGCCGCGAAGGTGGCTCCGTTGAACTCGGGTTGCACGAGCGTGCAGTTCCGGAACGCGATTGGTTTATCGTAGTTGCCGCGAAATTTCAGCTTGCGAATCCGCGCATTCTCGACCGTCTTGCCCTCGGCGATGAGCGAGTGAACTTGCTCGACGGTGAGTTCGCCCTTCGGCACACTCGTGTCTTCGCCTTCGACTTCCGGAACGAAATTCTCTTCGGACATGGTTCACCTTACTCGATGTTGAGCGTCGCCGAGACGCGCGGGAAAATCGCGGCGGCCTCGTCGATGAGCGGCTGATAATTTCCGGCGTAGCGCGTCGAAAAATGGATCAGTTCCAGATGTTCGACCTTCGCGGCTTTCGCCAATTCGGCGGCCTGCGTCGCCGTCATATGTTTGTGCTTCTGCGCCTGTTTTAGGTGCGATGTCGCGTAGAAGCTATCGCAGTACAGTCGCCACGCGCCCTTCGCCAATCGTATCAACCCAGGTCGGACCGCTTCCGAATACAGCGTATCGGTGATGAACGCCACCCGCGCCCCTTGCGATTCCGCGAAGTATTGTTCGGCCAGCGTCTTCAGTGTGAACCGCCCACCGCGAATTTCAATTTGCGTGTCGAGGCTCTCGCCGCTACGCAATTGCCGCAACACCTGCGCGACCCACTCGCCCGGTTTCAGCATCCCCGCACTCAGCTTCGCCGGGTCGGGGTGGTAGCCCGATTTCTCCACGAGCGCATACGACCAGCACGGCACCGTATGGTCGGCCGGGGCCGCTTCCACCCGCAGATGTTCGTTTTCGTAGCAAGTGCCGCCGCTCCATGCGCGTTCCGTAATCGTCGGTGGCGGAAACCGCTTCGTGCATTCGAGCAACCCCGTGCGGATCGTCCCCGCACCCAGTTCGTTGATCTCGATTGCGATTTTCTGGAACGGGAAGAACGGGTATTCGTAGCTATGGATTCGGTCGTAAACCTTCTGAATCGTGCCGATGGGGCCGAACACACGGAGTGTCTTATCCTGGTCGATGTTCGCGCGAACGATGCGGTCGAAACCGATGAAATGATCGACGTGATGGTGCGTGATGAACGTACATTCGAGGTCGCCGAGTTGCGCGTTCGAGAGCCGATGATTCTCGCCGGCATCGAAGAGCATCGCGTTCGTGCTACCCGGATAATCGAGGTACAGCACCGGGTCGCCCGTCGAGCCGTTGACGAGGTTGATGGTCGAGAACGTGCGCGCAGCAGCCACGGATATTGCTCCAGAAACTTAGTTGAGCCACCACCGGTATAAACGATTTCGCCGCGAGGCGTCGTCGCTTTTTTTGAAACGGTACGGATTTCTGACCGCGGCCAGCACTCTTCGCGGAAATTTCCGTGCTAACTATTTATCTGAGGTACGCAACGACCGTCGAATCGACTCTTTGAGATTCTTCTAAAATGAACGAGGCTGGTGTCGGACTCGACTTGGAACCGGCGCTGTGCTGCCTCTGCGGGGTCGAGGACGCCGACCCCGTGGCGGTGGGCGAAGACTTCGAGTATCGCACCAGCCCAGATTCGTTCTTGGCCGTCCGTTGCCGACGCTGCCAGATGGTGTATTTGAACCCGCGGCCCGCACTTTCGGCGATGGCGCGAATTTATCCGGACCGTTACCACGCCTTCCAGTTCGATGCGGCGGAGTTTGGCCTCGTATACCGCATCCGTCGCCGACTCGAAGCCCGACGGTTGCTCCGATGGTGTCGCGGTTTGCCTGCAAATGCGCGCATTTTCGATGTCGGTTGCGGCGACGGCTTTCACCTCAGCCTCTTGCGCGACTACGGTTCCAAATACTGGACGCTCGACGGAATCGATGCGGACGAACGCGCGATTCGAGCGGGTCATGCGCGGGGTTTGGACGTTCGCCAAGGCACGATTGAAACGCTCGATATTCCACGCGAAACGTACGATCTCGTGCTGCTCATCATGACGATCGAGCACGTGCCCGATCCGAAGGCGTTGCTCGTTGCGATCCGCAATTGTCTGAAGCCGGGCGGTCGCCTCGTCGTGGTGACAGACAATGCCGCCTCGCCCGATGCGTGGTTGTTCCGGGGGCGGCACTGGGGCGGGTATCACTTCCCACGGCACCTGTATTTGTTCAATTCGCACAACCTTACGGGTCTCGCGCGGGTGGCCGGTTTGGCCCCCGTTCGCGTTCGTTCGGCGATGAGTCCGGTGAACTGGGTGTACTCGATTCGCAATCTGCTCGACGATTGGGGATTCCCCAAGTGGTGCGTGAATCATTTCAGTTTAAAGGGCATCGTCGCGCTGTCGACATTCACGCTGTGGGATGGATTTTTGAATCTGTTCGGCTGCGGTGGCATCCTTCAGGCGGTGTTCGAGCGGCCAGCGGAATCGCAGGTGCAGCCATGAGTGCCACCGCGCCGATCGTCATAATTGGGGCGGGGCTTGCGGGCCTGACGGCGGCCACGTACCTCCAGCGCCACGGGCGGAAAGTGCGCGTTTTCGAGGCGGGCAAAGCCGTTGCCGGTCTCGCTCGTAGCTTCCAAGATGCGGACGGTTTCACGTACGATTTCGGTGCGCATTTCATCACGAATCGCCTCGCGGCGGCCGTGGGTGTCTCGGCGATTTGCCGGCATATGCCTCGCTACGGGGAAAGCGTCTGGCAGAACGGCCGCAGCAGTTCGTACCCGTTCGGCCTGATGCGCCAACCGCGTTTCGTGGCGAGTGCGTTTGCAAAGAAAGTGACGAGTTCGTTCCGCGGCAAACCCCTTAACGCCGCCGAATGGTACGAGAACGCCTACGGAAACAAGCTGGCCCGCGAGATCGCCATCCCGATCACCGAGGCGTGGTCGGGTGCGCCGGCCGCCGAACTCGCGCCTTCGGTCGGCGACAAGTTCACGAGCAGTTTGCCGCACACAATGCTGTTGCACGCTGCCGCGCGCTTCACCGGTCGCACGGTCGCAGTCGGCTATTCGTCGTCGGTGCCCGAGTCGCCGCACGTCTGGCACGTCTACCCGAATGGCGGCATCGGCGCGATCTGCGAACGCATGGCCGACGAGGTGAAATCGTGCATTTCGCTCGAATCGCCAGTTCAGTCGATCCACGTGACCGACGACCGCGTAACCGGCGTTCGCGTGGGGGATAAGGACATCGACGCCTCGGCGGTCATCACCACCGCTCCGTTGCACGTGCTGCCGAAGATCGTGAAGGGAACGAACCGGCTCGATCATCTGGCCCGCTTTCGCTATCGGCCGATGATCTTCGTGAACTTGCGGTTCCGTGGCCGCGATTTGATACCGAACGTCGTTACCTGGACGCCCGAGAAGCAGTATCCGTTCTTTCGGCTCAGCGAGATCGGCACCGGCTTGCCGTGGTTGGTGCCCGATGGCAAGACGCTCATCACCGCCGACATCGGTTGCCAAGTCAACGATGAACTTTGGCAAACGCCAGATGATGCGCTCGGAGAAAAGTGCGTCGAAGCCTTACGCGAAATGATCCCCGACGTGAAGGAGCGCTACCTGGGCTGCCGCGTACTCCGCACGCCGATCGCTTATCCCGTGTACCTGAACGAGTACGAAGCCGACCGAAAGGCGTTCGGCGAATCGACCGGGATCGACGGGCTTTACAGCATCGGCCGCAACGGCGAGTTCGCACACATCCTCATGGAAGACGTCTACTGGCGAACGCGGCGAAAACTGGCGGCCCTCGCTTTCGGCGAACTTCGCCTATGACCTGGCGGATTCAACCCGGCGGGAGACCGGTGGCTCGTGGCTCGTAGAACTTCCAAACGCTCTTTACACCGGGGCGATGTCTGGGTACTGTCTGCGAACTTGGCCATGGAGGGCCGTGAATGACTCGCCTACGTTTGATTTTGGTTGCGATGCTCGTCGTCGTCGTCGGTTCGTGGATCGTTCTGCGAACGGGCAATTCCGCACACGCGGACGGCACGATTACGCACGTCGAAGCAACCGACGACGAACCCGAAAGCCACAACGAAGAAGCCGCACGCAAGCGTTGGCAGACGAACCAGGCCCGGCACTGGCGTCAATTGGTCGTGCAACGATAACGCCACTTCTCCTAAACTGGTGGTATGGCCACCATTCAGTTTGAACCGATCCCACGCAACGCCACCGCCAGCGAGGTGCTCCGCTTCATCGCGAGTGCGTCCGGTATCGATGGCAAGTTCATCGGCAAAATCTCGTTCCTCGCCAAAGCGTCGATCGTCGAGATCACCGATTCGCACGCCCGCAAGGTGATTACCGCACTCGATGGTGCGGTGTTCCGCGAACGGCGCGTCCGGGCGCGGTATGCCGTGCCGCCGGAGAAGCGGAACCCGACCGCGCCCGATCACTTCGATCATTTACTGCGACTGTTGGAAATCGAATCGGCGGAAGAACGTCGGCGTACGAAGGAACTCGCGAAGGAAAATCGCCAGGTCGACGACCCGTTCGGGGCGAGCCTTACGGGGTTGATGATCGCCGATGCCGAGTATGGCCTCGGTGGGCGTCTCGTCGTGCAACTCACCCGCAAGGGCCGCGTCGATCCGCTACCGCCGAACCGCTTGCAGTCGGGTTCACCGATCATGCTCACGCAGACGGGCGTGCAACGACCGCTCAGCCTGCGCGGCGTCCTCGTCGAACGCTCGGATCGCATCGTGACGGCCGCGTTCGAGGAACCCGAAGACGACATTCCCGACGATGCCAACTGGCGGCTCGATCTCTCGGCCGATGAAGCCTCGCGACAACGCCAACAAGCCGCGTTGTACCGTGCGCAGGCCGCTGAAAAGGATCGGCTTTCCGAACTTCGCGAAGTGCTATTAGGCGAAAGCCAACCGCGATTCGCGACGATGGACGATTCGCAACATTCGGACAAATTGAACGCGGTGCAAAACGAAGCGGTCGCGTTTGCCCTTGCGACAAAGGACGTGGCAGCGATTCACGGCCCACCCGGTACGGGCAAGACCACGACCATCGTCGAACTCATCCGCCGTGCCGTGGCACGTGGCGAGCGCGTGATTGCGTGTGCCCCGAGCAACGCCGCCGTCGATAACCTCCTCGAAAAACTCATGGCCATCGGCGAAGAACCGGTCCGCCTCGGCCACCCGGCCCGCGTGGCAGTTCGCTTGCGGGAGCGCGTGCTCGACATGCTCGTCGAACGCCACCCGGACGCACGGCAGGCGAAGAAACTCAGCCGCGACGCGAACGAGCTATTTCGCAAGGCGGACAAGTGGACGAAGGACAAACCCGAACCCGGCGAGAAGACCGCGTGGCGAGCCGAGGCACGGGAACTTCTCGCCGAGGCCCGCAAGCGCGAAGAGCAAGCCGCCGACAAGATTCTCGACGAAGCGAAGATCGTCTGCGCGACGCTCACGGGGATCGATTCGGACGTCTTCGGACAGCGAAAATACGATCTGGCCGTGATCGACGAAGCGTGCCAAAGTACCGAACCGGCCTGCTGGATTCCACTGTTGCGCGCGAACAAAATCGTGTTGGCGGGCGATCCGTGCCAGTTGCCGCCGACGGTGCTTTCCCGCGAGGCAGTCGATGGCGGCCTCGGCATCAGCCTGATGGAACGCATCATCGGGCTACACGGTGCGCAGGCCGCGAAACGGCTGACGGTGCAGTACCGGATGCACGCGGACATCATGCAGTTTCCATCGGAAGAGTTTTACGAAGGCACGCTGATTGCCGACGAATCGGTGATTCGCCACCGCCTGACCGACCTGCCCGGCGTGCAAGATTTCCCTTCCACGGCAACGATCGTGCAGTTCATCGACACCGCCGGCGCGGGCTACGACGAAGAGCACGAAGAAGACACATCGAGCCGCCGCAACCCGATGGAAGCGAAACTCGTCGTTCACAAAGTCTGCGAACTCCTCGACTCTGGCGTACCCGCAGAAGGCATCGCCGTCATCACGCCGTACTCCGGGCAGGTGCGTTGGCTGCGCGAATTATTAACCGGCACGGGCGTCGAGATCGACAGCGTCGATGGCTTTCAGGGCCGCGAAAAAGAAGTCGTGATCCTGTCGTTCGTTCGCTCGAATCCCGAAGGCGAACTCGGCTTCTTAAAGGATATACGCCGTACGAACGTGGCGATGACGCGCGCAAAACGCAAGCTGTTGATGATCGGCGACAGCGCCACACTCGCGAACGAGCCGTTCTATCAACGGCTACTCACGTTCTGCGAAACGCTCGGAGCCTATTCGACCGTGTGGGAAGAAACGATCTGATTTCCCGATTCTTGGACCGCGACGGATTGGTTTCATGGAAGCAGATCGGCCACCGCGATGGCGGTCGTGGCGGCGAGCGGGACGATCGTGTCGCCGACGTTGAGCAGTTGCGTCGTATTGTAGCGGAACCCGCGTGGGGCGGCGGCATCGGGGATCGGATCGCGGAAGACGATCAGTTGTCGGCCATTGACGTCGATCACCCAGTAGTCGAGAATCCCCGCCGCGGCATAGAGGTTCGACTTCACACCGACATCGTAGTCGAACGACGTATCCGAGACTTCGACGACCAACACCGCCGTACGCGGGTGTTGCGTGAAATAATCGCGAGGTGAACCGCGAACGACGGCGAGGTCCGGCACCGGGTCGGTATTGAGCGCGGTCGGTAGACCCGATTGAATGCGGACCCAGTAACCCGGTTGGAAGATTTCCTTCAACTTGTAATCGGCGATACCGACGATGCTATCGTGGGGCGGATTCGGGTTCGGCATATCCAGAATCTCCCCATCGACGAGAATCACCGAACGGCCTTCGAGCATCCCCGAGTCGCCGATATTGTGAAATTCCTCGCACGTCCACCGATGCGGAACGGCAACGAAAGACTTTCTGACAAGCGGTCGGGTAAGGAGTGCCGTCATAATGTTTATCCTCGTTTACGGCATGAGATCGGCCACCGCGATGGCGGTCGTGGCGGCGAGTGGGACGATCGTATCGCCGATGTTGAGCAGTTGCGTCGTGTTGTAGCGGAACCCGCGTGGGGCGGCGGCATCGGGGATCGGATCGCGGAAGACGATCAGTTGTCGGCCATTCACGTCGATCACCCAGTAGTCGAGAATCCCCGCCGCGGCATAGAGGTTCGACTTCACACCGACATCGTAATCGAACGACGTATCCGAGACTTCGACGACCAACACTGCCGTACGCGGGTGAGTCGTGGCGAAGTCCCGTGGCGAACCGGCGATGACTGCCAAATCGGGCGCAGGGTCCGTGTTCTCCGTCGTGGGAAGGCCCGTTTGAACGCGAACGAAATGCCCGACGCGAAACAGATCTTTTAACGCATAGTCCGCGAGTGTGGTGGCTGTTGCATGAGGAGGATTCGGGTTTGGCGTGTCCAGAATCTCCCCATCGACGAGAATCACCGAACGGCCTTCGAGCATCCCCGAGTCGCCGATATTGTGAAATTCCTCGCACGTCCACCGATGCGGCGCAGGCACGAATCGCTTGGGAACGAGCGTCCGGGGTAGCAGTGCGGTCATCGGTGTTTATCCTCGCGTCCACTCTCATTTACCACAGCACGACGCATCGTGCGACTTCTCACTTCGCCAGTAACTGCCGCAGCACGTACGGCAGAATCCCGCCGTGCTGATAGTACAACACTTCTTGCGGGGTATCGACCCGCATCAGCGCCTGGAAGGTTTTGCTGCCCGCTTTCACGGTGACGTACACCTTCCCGGCGGCGACCTTGTTCAGTGCCTCTTGCACGCCGGGAATCTCGTACACTTCTTCACCGGTCAAGCCCAGCGACAATGCACTGTCACCGGCGAGGAACTGCAACGGCAGCACGCCCATGCCGACGAGGTTACTCCGGTGAATCCGCTCGTAACTCTCGGCCACGACCGCTTTCACGCCGAGCAGGCTCGTGCCCTTCGCGGCCCAGTCGCGGCTCGAACCGCTGCCGTATTCCTTGCCCGCCAGCACGACGAGCGGAATTTTCTCGGCTTGGTACATCATCGCCGCATCGAAAATCGACATCTCGGTATCGGTCGGCAAGTGCCGGGTGACGCCACCTTCGACGCCGGGAACGAGCAGGTTCTTCAGGCGCACGTTGGCGAAGGTGCCGCGCATCATCACTTCGTGGTGCCCGCGCCGTGCGCCGTATTGGTTGAAATCTTTGACATCGACGCCGTTGCTCATCAGGTACTTGCCGGCCGGCGATTCTTTCTTGATGCCCCCCGCCGGGCTGATGTGGTCGGTCGTGATGCTATCGCCGAGCAGTGCCAGCACGCGCGCCCCGGCAATGTCCGTCACCGGTGGCGGCGTCGTGCTCATGCCGACGAAGTACGGCGGATTCGCGATATACGTCGAGTTCGCTTCCCACGAATAGAGGTTCCCCGTCGGCACGCTGAGGGCACGCCAATTCGCGTCGCCGTCGTACACGCTGGCGTACGTCCGCTGGTAACTTTCCCGCGTAATCGAACGATCGATGACGGCTTGGACTTCTTGTTGCGAAGGCCAAATCTCTTTCAGATACACTTCGTTGCCATCGGAGCCGATGCCGACCGGTTCGGTGTCCCAGTCGATATCGACCTTGCCCGCCAGTGCATACGCGACGACGAGTGGCGGCGAGGCGAGGTAGTTCGCCCGTACCTCGGCATGAACGCGGCCCTCGAAGTTCCGGTTACCGCTAAGCACCGCCGAGACGACGAGGCCGTTCGCGGTGATCTCTTTGCTAACCGATTCCGGCAGCGGCCCGCTGTTGCCGATGCAAGTCGTGCAGCCGTAGCCGACGACGTGGAAACGCAGCTTCTCGAGTTCCGGGAGTAACTGCGAGTTCGTGAGGTAATCGGTCACGACTTTGGAACCGGGCGCGAGGCTCGTCTTCACCCACGGCTTCGTCGAAAGCCCTTTCGCGGCGGCCTTCTTGGCGACCAAACCGGCGGCGACCATCACCGATGGGTTCGACGTATTCGTGCAACTCGTGATCGCCGCAATCACGACCGAACCATCGCGTAACTCGCCGATGCTCGCCGCCGTGTTATCGACCTCGGCGACCATCGGTAAACCGGCCTTCGGTAAACCGGCCTTCGGCTTCGCGGCGGCTTTCAGTTTCGGTAACGCTTCGCGGAACGATTTCTTCACGTCCTTCACTGCGACGCGGTCTTGTGGCCGCGATGGCCCGGCGAGGCTCGATTCGACCGTGCCCATGTCGAGTTCGAGGACGTCGGTGTACGTCGCGGGTGGCGTGGTCGCATCGTGGAACAAGCCTTGCGCCTTGCAGTAGGCTTCGACCAGTGCGAGTTGTTCGTCGCTGCGGCCGGTCTGGTGCAAGTACTTCAGCGTCTCGGCATCGACGGGGAAAATGCCGCACGTCGCCCCGTATTCGGGGGCCATGTTCGCGATCGTCAAGCGATCCGCGAGCGCGAGTTCCACGAGGCCCGGCCCGAAGAATTCGACGAACTTACCGACGACGCCCTTCTTGCGAAGGATCTGCGTGACGGTCAGCACGAGGTCGGTCGCGGTGGTTCCTTCGGTCAACTTGCCGGAGAGTTTGAAGCCGACGACTTGCGGGATGAGCATCGTCACCGGTTGGCCGAGCATCGCGGCTTCGGCTTCGATGCCACCGACGCCCCAGCCGAGCACGCCGAGGCCGTTGACCATCGTCGTGTGCGAATCGGTGCCGACGAGCGTATCGGGGTACGCCACGCCCTCGTCGTTCACGAACACCGTACGCGCGAGGAACTCGCAGTTCACCTGGTGGACGATCCCCGTTTCTGGCGGCACGACTTGGAAGTTCCGGAAGGCGTTCTGGCCCCAGCGCAGAAACGTGTAGCGCTCTTGGTTGCGTTCGTATTCGAGCTTCGTGTTCTCCGCGAACGCCGATGGCGAACCCGCGACATCGACTTGCACCGAGTGATCGATGACGAGCTCGCACGGGATCAGCGGGTTGATTTTCGCCGGGTCGCCGTTGAGGTTCCGCATCGCGTCGCGCATCGCGGCGAGATCGACCACGCACGGCACGCCGGTGAAGTCTTGCAGCAACACGCGGGCCGGGCTGAAGGCGATCTCCGCGTCCGGCTCCAGCTTCGGGTTCCAGTTGGCCAACGACTCGATGTCCTTCTTGCGCACCGAGAGGCCGTTCTCGTTGCGGAGTAAGTTTTCGAGCAGGATCTTCAGCGAAAATGGCAGATTTTTCGCTGCGGGGAACTGTTGCTCGAAGGCGGCGAGTTTGTAGATCGTGTACGTTTTGGCACCGACGGTGAGTTCGGATCGCGTCGCGAAGCTGTTAATCATGGTTCGATTTCCACGTGAGAGCGGTTGCGCCTAACTGGTATTGTCGAACTGTGGCGGAAGACGGCAACGGAAGAAAAACGCCCGTAGCCATTTTGCTACGGGCGAGAGTGTGTTTCCGCGACGGTGTCAGAGTTACTTTTTGCCGTCGGTGCCGCCGATTTTCTCGAAGTACTCTTTCACGGCGGCCTGGGCATCGCGCGGCAGGCGTTGCGTGTCGATCGCTTGCGGGGCTTCCTGTGCGGCTTGTTTGATGTCCTGGCCCATCTCGGAGGCCGAGCGTTTCGTGAACGCCGGGCCGCGAACGGTGCCGCCGTAGCTCTTCTTGCCGCGCGGGTCGAACAGCCCGCGAATTCGCTCGTCTTGCGAGTTCGTCTTGGCGTTCTTGTTTTCCTCACGCTTGCCGGTCCCGGGGTTGGAGAACGGCGTCCACGGTGAGTTGTCGCACTCTTTCAGCTTGTCGCCATCTTTGTTGCCCTTGCACGCTTTACAGGCGTTCTTGCATTCTTCCTTTAGCCGTTGCAGATATTCATCCGACGATTCGAGGTCTTGGAGTTCGTTCTCAAGTTGCTTCAAGTCGCCGCCCATTTTGCCGATCTCCTCGGCGAGTTCTTCCATCTTGCCATCTTGCGCGGCCTGACGGATTTTCTCCATCCGTTCCGCCATGCGTTCCATCATCTCCGACGACTCTTTCGCGTCTTGCTTCACCTTCTCCAGTTCGCGTTCGAGCGACTCCGCATCTTTACCGTCCTTTTTCGTTTGGTCGATCTTCTTCTGTAACTGATCCTGTTTTTCCTGATTCTTTGCGACCTTTTCCGTCTGTTTCTTCATCTCCTTCATCTGCGCGTCGAGCTTTTTCAGGTCTTGCGCGTCGAGATTTTTATCCTTGGCCTTCTTTTGCAGTTCGTCGATCTGTTTGATCGCGGCCTTCAAGTCGCCTTTCGCCAGGGCTTCCTTGAACTCTTTCGCGGGGCCGTCGGGGAACTCTTTCTCTTTTTGCATCCGGTCGAGTTGCTGGAGTTGCTTCTCGATTTCCTTGAGTTTCTGAAATTCCTGCTCTTTGAATTTCTGAACTTTCTCTTCCATCGCCGTCAGTTCTGTGACCTTCTCGCGTTTCTTTTCCTCTGTCTCGGCAGGCGTTTTTTGCCATTTGTCCATCAATTGATCGAGATCCGCTTCGAGCTTTTCGAGTTCCTTGGACTTCTTGCGATCCATCTCATCGTTCGCTTTTTGTTTCGTGAACGGCTGCGTGGGCTTCTTCAGCGCTTCCGCTTCGGCGCGTTTCTCGGGGTCTTTCTTCTTCGCTTCCGTGATTGCCATTTCGCTCTCGGCCGCACCGGAAACATCGGGCTGATAGAAGAAGTACGCGAGTGCGACGCCGCAGAGTAACACCGGCACACCGGCCGCGAACCGACCCGGCCGCACGGGGAACTTTTCCGCAACAACCAGCTTCGAGACGTGCGAATGGGCATCGTTCAGCACCGCATGACCGGCCGGCGTGCTGCGTTCTTCGGGGCGAAGTGTCAGCACCGTCGTCACCCGTTCGCGCAGGTCGAAGCGCTTGTCGAGTTCGAGCGCCGCCGTCTCGCGGGTCGGCGTTCGCAAGATCGACCAAACGAGCGCGGCCAGAATGCCGAGGCTGGCCGCAACGCCGAGTACCGTCCAACGCAGCCATTCGGGTGGCGAATCGATCAGCCAAGGTTCGGCAAGAAACCAAACGAGGCCGCACGCCAACCCAACGCTTGCGAACGTGGAAACCGATTCCAATATCTGCTGGAAAACCAAGCGGCGACGTGCTCGGCCAATCGATTGTTCGACGAGTGCGATGGTCTGCATGATTCTTCCCCAATGGCACATTCCGCTATCTTGCACGGTTTAGCATACACCAACGCGGATCTCAAGTTGAGCTTTCGAGCGCATTTTCGAGACAATCGCACTTCTGCGATCACATCAAGATCGGCGTAATGACACTGCCGCCGTGGTTGATCGGGATCGGTCGCCCCGTTTGGTCGGGCACCGTCGCTTCGGGGTCGACGCCGGCGAGGTGGTACATCGTGGCGGCGATGTCGCCCGGTGTCACGGGGTGATCTTTCGGGAACGCCGCCATCTTGTCGGTGGTGCCGTGAACGTAGCCAGTTTTCACGCCGCCGCCGAACATTAGGCAGAACCCGCACTGCGGCCAGTGGTCGCGCCCCGCTTGTTTGTTCACGCGCGGCGACCGCCCCATGTCACCGTGAACGACCACGAGGACATCGTCGAACAAGCCACGCTCCGTGAGGTCGTCGATCAGCGCGGATACCGAACGATCGAGGAACGGCAGCATCACGTGCTTCAGCAGTTTGAAGTTATTATTGTGCGTGTCCCAGTGGCCGCTCGCTTGTGCCGCTTCGGTGTGAACCGTCACGAACGAGACGCCCGCTTCGACGAGCCGCCGCGCCAGCAAGACGCTGGAACCAAAGAGGTCGCGGCCATACCGATCGCGGGTTCGTGGGTCTTCCTTGGAGAGATCGAACGCGAGTTTCGACTTCGGCGACGAGAGCATTTCAAAGGCGCGACGGCGCTTGTCGCTCATCTCGGTGGTGGCCGCAACGCGGTCGAGACGGCCGACTTGCAAGTCGAGTTGTTCGACTAATTTTCGCCTGCCTTTTAAGGCATCCAGCGACATACCATCGAGCTTCGGTAACTCGGGTTCGCCCATCGGTATCAGCGTGTGCTCGTAGAAATCGGCCGCACTCACTGGGCGCGCCCACTTCGGTTCGCACGTGCTGAACATCGGGTCGTACTTCGGCCCGAGGTAGCCGCCGTACGGTCCAGCGCGGTGTAACCCTTGGCTGTAACCCGGTAGCGCGGGCAGCATCATGTAACCGGGAAGTTCGCCACCGCGACCGACGCCGAAATACTGGCACACCGAAGGGATGCTCGGGTGGTTTGTCGGCTTCGAGAAATAATCGACCTGATCTTGCCCACCCGTGTAACCCGTCATGACCGCGTACGGATTGTGGCTGTTGTAACCGTGCGACACCGTACGAATCAGCGTCGTACGGTCGAGCCGCTTCGCCAGTTCTGGCATCGGTTCCGAGACGCGCACGCCGGGAATCGACGTGGCGCGAACGCCGAACTCGCCGCGAATTTCCTCCGGTTGATCGGGCTTCGGGTCGAACGTGTCGATGTGCGATGGTCCGCCAAACAAGTCGATCAAAATGATCGCTTTCGCACGTGCGGATTGCGTTTCGGACTTCGCGCGGGCGGTGGCAGGAAGCGCATTGCCGAGAAGTGCGAGCGAACCCGCACGGAGCAGATCGCGACGAGTGAGGCCGTCACATGCGGTCGACGCATGGCCGAGTAATCGGATCATGGGTGTGTTTACCCCGAAAGGCAGGCAGAAGTTCAGGCAGGAATCGCAGCGTAACAGAAGCAATAGCGAAATACTAACGAAAAAACCCACGGCATAACCGTGGGTTTCAGCGGGCGCATCCTGGTTATCGGCAACCGCCGACGAGAAACGCGATCAGCACGATGGGAAGCGGCAGGCCGATCAGAAGTGCCGCGAGGCCGTAGCGAATCTTGGCGGTACGTTGCATGGTTTTCGTCAACATTGATGATCTCCTTTGAAGGTGACTTTCAGAGTGAAAGCGTACGACAGAGAGATGCATCATACGTGCCAAACGTCGATTTTATCGCCGCCAGTAAGAACGACCGTAGTTCCCATTGTAGTAGGGACGGTAGCCGTACGAATATCCCGAGTTATACGGTCGGTAATTGTTGTACCCGTTATTGTAGCCGTAGTTGTAATTATAACCCTGATAAGGGCTATACGACGAATTCGAGTAGCTGTAGCTACCGTTGTTGTAGTTATTGTAATACTGCTGGTTCGTGTTGCCGTACGGTGAGTAGCTGAACGCGCCAGCCTGGATGATGCCGGGTGCAATGAAAGTCTGGTTCTGAAAGTAACCGGCCGTTCCATTGCTGTATATAGAACATTTGCGCATCCGCGCTCGATCCCCAGCACAATACGGCCAGCATCGCGGCCAAAATGTAGCGTTTCATCGGGACTCCTTCATGGGTAGTGTGAAACAAGAAGTATGATCTGCAATCGACGTGCCAAACTGGAAGATGGAAACCGGAAATGCTCCGCGTCGATCGTCGCAGACATTTCCTTACGGCAGCGGGATGTCTTTGAACGCGAACTCGATTTCCTTCTGAACGGCAATCCACTCGACCAACACGAGCGTACTGGGCTTGCCCGCTTTCTTGCCTTCGGGCGAACTGAAAATGACGGTCATCGATATCGTGCCGGGTGCCTGATTTTGGTTGTTTGTGCTCGTCGGCGTGAACTTCACCCCTTTTGCATCGTACACTTCCAGCCGTTGGTAGATCGTGTTCGCCCACGAATAATCTTCGGGATTCGGGTGCAACTGCTTCGCGTTCAGCGTAATCGTCACCGCTCCCTCGCTATCGCTGACGTTCTCGATCAGTAACTCCGTCGTTCGGCTGACGAACGTCTTCTTCTTGACTGTCAGGATCTTTTCCACGGTGATTTCCGGTCGCGTATCCGACAGCATGAGCACCGTCATTTTTCCGCGCAGTTCCTTGATCGAGTTCGCATTGCGATTCGGCGTACCGAGGTTCAGGCCGACGTACTGATTGTGCGAACGATACATATTTGGCGTGTAATAACTGCGATGTTCATCGCCAGTGGAAATTGACAAGCTGTTGCCACTGTCGTCGATGGCCTTCGCGATTGTGGGCGGATGGTAGCCGAGAATCGGGTTCTTCGGCTCTGACATTAATTGAAAGTTGAAGTTGAGATACTCCGACTGGCGTGGCGCTAACGCACGACGCGGTAACCCGGAAAGTTGTAGATTGCGGTTCATACCGATATTGGTGGCCACGAATCGAAACGGGCCGCTGTACCCGACGTGTGGATTATAAGAATCGTTCCCATACAAGCTAATGCCGGAGTTGCCGTCTTCGTTGTCGTCCGGGTTGGCGATGATGCCTGCCATTTCGCACGCTGCATCGAGCGCCTCCCAAAACGGCGTGTCTTTCCATTCGACCGACATTTTAATCTTCGCGGCTTCCGCAGGGATTCCACTCGAAAGCCGATACCCAGACTGTTTGATAATCACTTCGATCAGTTGCGTCACGGTCGCATTCTTGACCTGATAGGATATCCGCGTCGGCTTCACCAGTCGGTCGTATTCGATCTTCTTGACCAGCACTTCGAGCCGACGTTCGATCTCTGGCTCATCGGTTTCAGCAAAGGCGCGTTTCATCGCTGGTAGCGCACGACCGCCCATCGCGGAGAGATCGCGACCGGCTTGTTCCCGCACGCGATATTCGGGCGAGCCGAGTTGTTCGACCAGAATCTGCGCGCGTCGCTCGTCGGCCTTCTGCATCGCAACCGCAAGGCTGTCCGCGCCCACGGCATACGATGCGCAACCGGCGAACGCGATACAAACCAGCCAACGTGCGCAGATCAACATGGTGGTGTGCCGTGCGATTTCTCGGAATTCCCTCATGTTTTTGAAGGTAACAGCCGAAGGGGTCGGTCGCAAGGCGCAACGAGCGATTTCTGCGGGATACGCAGCGCACGTCGCGTGACCTACATTAGCATTGCGAGTATTCCACGAATCGCGTCTTTCGAGAATGACCATGAAGCTCATCCTTGCGATCATCAAGCCGGAGAAACTCGAAGCGGTGAAGGAAGCCCTGAACAAAGTCGAAGTGTTTCGCCTCACGGTCATCGACGTGCAAGGTTTCGGACGGCAGAAAGGGCAATCGGAGATTTATCGCGGGCACGAACTCACGGTAAACATGTTGCGAAAAGTGCAACTGCAAATCGCCGTCAACGACGACTTCGTCGAACCGACGGTCAACGCGATTATGGAAGCCGCCCGTACCGGACCGGAAGGCCGAATCGGCGACGGGAAAATTTTTATCTTGCCGCTCGAAGAGTGCCTCCGCATCCGCACCGGCGAACGCGGCCCCGAGGCAATCTGACACAACGCATGGGCTTGCTACGATCATCTTCGGCCGCGAGATGCGTTTAGTCGAGTAGTGAATCGTTCGTAGTTGAGAGTTGAAAGAGGTGCAACGATGGCGAAGGGCCGCGAGAGTGGGATGCCCGACGAGGCGTACTGGCAGACGTTCTTCAACCCGGAGTGCATCGTTGCGCGGCTCGATTGCGCCGGCGCGGGCGACTTGGTCGAGTTCGGTTGCGGATACGGTCATTTCACGATTGCGGCGGCCAAACTCGTTTCGGGAAATGTGTTCGCGCTCGACATCGACCCGAACATGGTGGCCGCAACCGCAGCCCATGCCGTCGATGCGGGTCTCGCGAATGTCGTCGCGCAGGAGCGGGACTTTCTCGCCGACGGATGTGGGCGACCGGATGGCAGTGCCACCTACGCGATGGCGTTCAACATCTTGCACATTGAAGAGCCGGTCGAATTGCTGCGGGAAGCCTATCGGGTACTGGCACCCGGTGGCAAATTGGGCATCATCCATTGGAAGACCGACCTCGCCACGCCGCGTGGGCCGTCGATGTCAATTCGTCCGCAACCCGAACAATGCCGCGTATGGGCCGAGCAAGCGGGCTTCCAGTTCCTGCGCGACGAAGACCTATCGTGTTGCTCGTGGCACTGGGGAATGGTGCTGACGCGACTATCCGGGGGTGCCTTCGCTGGCCTGGATCGTTTCGGCAGGTAGTCGCTTCACGTCTTTCGGTTCAAATGCGATGCCGACGAGTGTGCCGACGGAGACGTCTTCGCCTGCGAATGTAGTCAATCCGCGTCGGAAGTGGATCTGCCAGAGTAGGGGAGATTTTGAAGCGAGCACGGCAGCGACGACTTCGCTGCCTTCGGCGGAGACGATGATTGTTTCGCGAAATTTCCCTGGCAACAGCGGTTCCGAATCGTGTTCCTGACCGACGAAGTACGTTCGTTTCACGCCGTGGGAAAACGGCCAAGGGATCGGGCCGCCCACGAAGCGTTTCGCACCGACGATCAGCCCCGTCAGTGGCATTGGCGTCCGCGGATATTCTTTGCGGTTGTATGCAGGGTCGGTCGGGTGAAACGAGACATCCTTCGACAGATTGTGCAAGCGAACCTTGAGCGCGAGACAACGCTGTTTGCTGGGCTGTCGGCTATCGAGTTGACCATTTCCTTCGTAGATCGTCACGCGAATGGGCTTCTCTTCCAGCACGGCAAGCGGTTCGATCGCTAAGTCGCCGACGACGAGCCGACCGCCGATCGGTACGCGCAGTTCGGGTGGCACCGTTTCAAAATTCACGTTGAGGATCGAAACTTTATCGCGTTGCGCTTTGCGATACTCGCCGAAAAAGTCCGGGATGTTCGATAGCGGATGTCCGCGATCCGACGTTCGCAACCAGCCCCACAGGGCCAAGATCGACATGAAGATGGCGTAGCCGACAACGAAGTACAGCCAACTCGGCATACGTTTGGAGCTACTCGGTGGCTCGACTCGCAGTGGTTTTCGCGGTACGGTTTCCACGATTGTCGGCTCGGGTTTGCTCGCGAACGTCTGCGGGAGTTTGCGAGACTCGGTAGTCATATTCTCGGCGAATGGCGGATTGTCGAACCCGAAGATCGGTTGGGGGATGTTGTTGGAATCGGACGTGTCCATACCCACGACGTTTGAATTGTAAACGACTCGCGGGATGGGGATCGGGTCGGGTTCCAGTTCGAGATTGTCGGTTTTTTGTTCGATACGTAGCCGATTCGCGGCGATCGGGTCGTCGAGTAGCGGAAGTAGGAAATCGGGGTGTTGCGGAACCGGTTCGGTCAGTTGCGTCGAGTCAACGATTTCGGGCATCGTTAGGATTTGACTGCTCTTTCCCGTGCCGAATACGCTGTCGTCCTCTTCGCCCGGTTCGGCGAAAATGCTCTCTTGGCTTTCTTGCGGTTGCTGCCGGATCTGCGGGAAATCGTGCGCATCGTCGGAGCGATTCGAGTTACCGAGGCCGACGCCGGTTTCGTCCCAACTCGATACCGGTGGGGCGATGTCGTCGGGAACGATTTCCGGATGAGGGGTCAGCCGCGAGGGTATCGTCGCCGACGGCGCGACGACGACCTCGCGACAATGGGGGCATCGCACATGACGCCCCAGGAGTTCCATACCGACGCCCATCCGCCTCGTGCAGTGCGAACATGGGAACGTGAGATTTTGCATGAGTTCTACAGTTGTCCCGTCGAATGACGTGTGCGAATACCGTGACGCTTATTTAGCGATTTTGCCGGTCGGTGTCGCGTCGCCGGGGACGATGCCCATCGCCCATTTCAGCCCGCCGACGAGGTGCTTCTGGAACCGTTCGTCTTTCCAAACTTCTTTCTTGTGCCCGAGCGACGTGTAAAAGACTTTGCCTTTGCCTTCCTCACGGCACCAGGAAATCGCGTAGTCGCCATCGTCCCGCACGACTTTCGCCGGGTCGAACGTGCCTTTTTCCGCACTGAGGATGATGTGCAAACGGTTGCGGCTGTATGGGGCATCCTTGAAGATGTAAATTTCGTCTTCGTACGGCATGCCTTGCTCGAATCCGGCGGCGGCGGGGTGCTTCGTATCTTCCACGTTCATCTTGAGCTTCTGGAAACCCGGTGGGTGACTGCGGAAGTACGCGCCGATGAGTTCTCCGTACGCGGGTTCGCCGTACATCGTATCGGTCGCACAGTGCGTACCGGCGAACGCGCCGCCCGCTTTCACCCACGCGCTCAGGTCTTTGAGTTCGTCTTTCGTCATCGGGTTACCCGTCGTGAAGAACAGCACGCAATCGACGT
The DNA here is from genome assembly GCA_043785305.1 of Limnoglobus sp. Lineage (GTDB taxonomy): Bacteria > Planctomycetota > Planctomycetia > Gemmatales > Gemmataceae > Limnoglobus. Next base: position 24,814 of record JAYVXI010000268.1, read on the forward strand.
TCTTCAGCGTCTCGGCGTTGATCCGCCCGCAGTGTTTCAACTCGACGGTCGTGCCGGTACGGGCGCGATAGTCTTCGCTGTATTTCGCGAGTGCGGTCGTTTCGACTTCGGGGCCGTCTTTCTTCGGCTTGTATTTCACCTTTGCGTCCGGGTCGCCCGTGAATCGGAAGCAGTTCACGTCGAGATCGTGCTTCGGCCCGATCTCTTTCAAAGTCTTCTCAGCGAAACCGATTGAATCGTGGATGAACCCGCCACTGTGCGTCACCAACAGCACCCGCTTCGGTTTATCCGCCGCAAGCGTCGGCAGCGCGAACGCCGACAAAAGTAACATCGCCCAAAAACAACGCCGATTCATCAGAAACTCCGATTCATGAGGGAGAGAGAAACTACATCCGTCGCACCACGACAAGCGTGCGATCGTCGGTCGGGGGGCGGCGATTCGTGAACTGATCGAGTTCGCCGAGAATCGCCGAGCGGAGTGCATCCGCAGTCGCTGGGCACGATGCCAATCGTTCGTCGATTCGCTCGGTGCCGAAGACATCGCCATTGCTATCGACCGCTTCGGTCACGCCATCGGTGAAGACGACGACTTGATCGCCGCGTTGCCAATCGACGACGAATTCGGGGTAGATCAATCCCGGCGGACTGACGCCGAGCGGTAGTCGCTGGACGCGGTTGAGCGTTACGCGAGAACCATCGGAACAACGGCACAATCGTGGCGGAACGTGCCCGGCACTGGCGTAGGTGATCGTGTTCTTGTTGGGGTCGAACACGGCATAAAATGCGGTCACGAACACGCCGGAGTGTCGGTTGTACCGCCCGGCGAGATTCGCGTTCAGGTGCGTCAGAAACAGCCCCGGTCGGGCGGGGTTTGCGCCCGAAGCATGTGCGATGCTGTGCGTGATCGCCATCAGCACCGCGGCATGGCTGCCGTGCCCGCTGACATCGGCAACCAATATGCCCAACGCGCCATCGGGCAGTGGGAAGAAGTCGTAGTAATCGCCACCCGCTAGGCAGGCCGCGCGGTAATACACCGCAACGTCGAGGCCGGGCATTGTCGGTGGCTTGGCGGGTAACAGCGACTGTTGCAGTTCGGCAATGTCTCGCAATTCCGCATCGGCGGTTTCGTTCGCTTTTTGCAGAGCCTGCGATAGCACCAACGTTTGCGTGGCCCGGCCGAACAGGTTCGTCATCCAGACGAGTTCCGGTACCTGTTCCGGCGGGAACGCATTGCTCTCTTCGCGGGTGACCACAACCGTATTTTGTGCGACGCCATGTTCGAAAATCGGTATCGAAAGCAGCGAACGCTGGCCTTCGAGATACTCCCGCGCTGGGTCGTTCGGGAACAGGATCAAGTCGTCGATCAGGCGCGGCTCGTCGGAGTAGAGCAACGAGGAAAGTAGTCCGCCGGAGACGATCGGGAAGCGATCCCAGTGCGTGTACGGGTTCGTTGTATCCGACCACAAATTGAACCGGGTGATGCGGGCGTGTGGCTTCTCCACGCCGCGCCGCGACAACGTCAATTGCCGCGTAGTTGGGAACAGTTGGCCGAGGCGATGCGTGAAGATCCGGTGCATGTCTTGCGGATCGGAGTAGCGGCTGAGTTCCCGCATGACATCGACGCTGATGGCCAGCCGGCCGCGCCAATTCCGGGTTTGAGCATCGAAGAAGTTGGGAGCGAGATCCATGACCGCCTCCGGCGGTGAACGAACAACTACCGGGTGTCGGCTGCGCACCGAACGTTTGAGGTAGTTGCTTAATCTCAACCCAAATCCGGCGCGATTGCAAGTGAGTAATTTCCTTTCGCTGTCCGTGCTTCAAAAATCGAATGTCGAAAGACTTCACTCGCCTGTCTTTTCGACGAATTTCCGCTTCGCCAATATTTGTTGCTTGTTTCGGTCGGTATTCTGGGTAAGTTATTGCGGATATAATCGAGTCACGGTCTCATTGTCGATCGGTTTGTCGATTTTTACTCAATTTACGAACGATTTGTAGTAAGTTGACTTGGTACATCGAGTTCGATTCGACCTGCGGAGTCGGCCACATGCCTGCTTGGAACGGGATATTCGACCGCCTTCGCCCGAAGTCTTACGGACGTCGTCAACCGCTGATTTTGATTAACGGCCTCGCCGAGCAAGCCGAGTCGTGGTTCAAAAACCGTCGATTTTGGAGCCGGTATTTTGAAGTCTACGCTCCGAATATCCTCGTTTACGATGGCGAAATCCTCCACAAGCGAATCGCGGAAAAGAAGCCGATCACCGTCGATTTCCTCGTCGAGCAACTTCACTTGTACTTGACCAATTTCGTCCAGACACCGCCGTACCACATTGTTGCGAGTAGCCTCGGCGGGAAGATTGCGATCGAATTTGCCGCGAAATACCCGGAACTCGTCAATCGTCTCGTGTTGCTCTGCCCATCGGGCATGGGCGACAAGGAACAACTTCCCATTATGGAAGGCGTGCGTTCGAGCGACTGGAATAGCGTCGTCCGAAGCGTGTTTTATCGCACGCGCTACGTCGATCGCGAGATCGTTCGCTATTACAAAAACGCCGTGACGAACCGGAAATGGAAAACCGGCGTGCTCCGCACGGTGAAAGGCACCACGGAAACATCGGTTCGGGCGCGCATGAAGGACATTCAGGCTCCCACATTGCTCGTGACGGGTATGAAAGATCGCGTTTGCGATCCGAAGACGGCCGAAGAAGCGTCAAAAGACTTGAAAGACGGTCACTTCCTCGCGATACCGAAGTGTGGCCATGCCCCGCAGATCGAGAAGTTCCGCTTGATTAACCGTCGCGTGACGGTGTTTCTAACATCCGAAATCCCGACCGCACATCCGCGCTGGTCGGAGCAACTCCTAGTCAAACCTACCCGAGTAACCAAATGACCCCTGCGCCAGCCCCGATCGACCAACGCACCAGCACGAAACACACCGACCGCGGCGACTTTTGGATGGTGTTTCGCAAGTTCCTGAAACATGGAACCGCGATTGCCACCCCCGCCCCGAGCGGTCGCTATCTCGTTCGCGAGATGCTGAAGACGATCGACTTCGATTCGGCAAAAGTCATCGTCGAACTGGGTGCGGGTACGGGGCCGATTACCGAAGCGCTGATCAAGCGGGTGAAGCCGCACACGAAACTGCTGATCGTTGAGATCGAAGCCGAGTTCTGCGAACGGTTGCGCCGTCGGTTCCCGAACGCGGACATCATCCAAGGCGATGCCGCACATATGGATCAACTGCTTGCGGATCGCGGGATTTCGCAGGTCGATCACGTCGTGTCTGGGCTGCCATTGCCGTCGATTCCGCACCCGATTCGCAAGGCAATCCTCGCCAGTGCCGCACGGAGCATGGGGCCGAACGGCGTGTTTCGACAACTGACCGTGATGCCGTACGTGTACTGGAACTTCTACCGTAATTACTTTGAAGATGTGACGTTCAAGCTCGTCCCGTTGAACTTCCCACCGGCGGGGGTTTACTTGTGCAAAGGCTTCAAGCCGAACGCCGAAAGTAACGGCAAGTAACCGAAACGGGCGATTTTCGTAAACTACTCACAGCGGCTCGCGATTCGTCGCGAGCCGTTTTTCGTTCCATCGGAGCCGATTGTTATGGATCGCACGGCTTGGCTCGCACCCGTCGCCAATCACCGGCTCGTACGCAATCTCGCGGATGCCGCTTCCGTGCGATTGGCGCACTATCGCGTTCGTCAACTCGATCGACTCGATGCAGCACGCTGTCAGGCGAACATTTTAACCAAACTCGTTCGCTACGCCAAAAATACTCGTTTCGGCAAGGATCACGATTTCGGCCGCATTCGCAGCGTGGCGGACTATCAGGCCCGCGTGCCGGTCCGCGAGTACGAATACTTCTGGAACACGTACTGGAAGGACGCTTACCCGAACTTCGACGACATCACCTGGCCGGGCAAAATCCCGTACTACGCGCTCTCGAGTGGCACGACTTCCGGCGGCACGAAGTACATCCCCGTTAGCCATGAGATGGTGAAGTCGAACCGCAAGGCCGCCCAAACGACGATGGCGTTGTTTCGGCACACTTACCCCGAGCACCGGATATTCAACGGCAAGTTCTTCTTCCTCGGTGGCAACACCGACATGAAGACGCACCCGAACGGCAGCCTGTACGGCGATCTCAGCGCGATTGCGGCACGCGAAATCCCCGAAGCGGTGCGGCCGTACACGTTTCCGCCACTCGAATTGAGCCGCATTCCAGACTGGAAAGAGAAGATCCGCCGATTCGCCGAAGTGGCCGTGAAGGAACGAATCACCGCGATGAGCGGCGTTCCTTCGTGGATGGTACTGCTGTTCGACCAGATGAAGCAAATCACGGGGAAAGCGACGATTTCCGAGATCTGGCCCGAGTTTCGCTTGCTCGTTCATGGCGGGACGAAGTTCGATTCGTACCGCGAGCTGTTTCAGAAAGAGATCGGCGGGGATCGCTTTCAGTTCTGCGAAGTCTACCCCTGTTCCGAAGGGTTTATCGCGACCGAAGACCCGCGCCACAAGTTGCTGCGACTGGTGCCCGATCACGACATTTTCTTCGAGTTCGTCCCAGTGGCGGAACTCGGCCAAGAGCGGGCGGCACGCCATACGGTTGCGAACCTCGAACTCGGCGTGAACTATGCCGTGGTGCTGACGTCGTGTGCGGGGGTTTGGAGTTACCTCGTCGGCGATACCGTGCGGTTCGTCAGTCGCACGCCGCTTTTGCTCGAATTCACGGGGCGAACGAAGTATTTCCTCTCGGCGTTCGGCGAGCACCTCATCAGCGAGGAAGTCGAAAAAGGCATCGCCCATGCCGCGAAAGCGTGCGGGACGTTCGCCGTCGAGCACCACGTCGGGCCGGTGTTCCCAACGGAGCCGAAGAAGCCCGGCTTCCACCGGTATCTCGTCGAATTCAACGGCCCACCGCCCGATCTGGCCCGCTTCGCACAGGAACTCGACCGCGAATTGATCCGCCTCAACGAAGACTACGAAGCCCATCGTGCGAACGATCTGACGATGCTCATCCCCGAGGTTCTCGCCGTACGGCCCGGTGGCTTTCGCGCGATGATGGCAGCCCGCAAAAGCGACTTCGACTTCCAGGGCAAAGTCCCTCGCATGGACAACGGCGGCAAACTGACGGCGGAAATGTTCCAGTGGCTGCTCGCGAACGGCAAAATGCTCTCCTGAAATCGACGTAAGTCACAATTGCGGACGCTCCAAAACCGGTTTTTGGGGTGTTTTTCGGTCTCAAAACGACACTTTTTGATCGCCAATCGCCGATCGGTTTCGGGGTGATTTGCGTTATCCTGCGTTCCTGTCGTGGGTTATGTCGATGCTCACAATTTCGCATCAGCCGAAACGACTGGTCGAAAATCGACCAAATACGACCGAAAATCGACCGAACCCGACACAAAATCGACCGGACGCGACATTTCTATGTCATTTCGCGACACTTTCCGGTCAGTTTGCGCACGACACGAATTCCGACTTACGTCCCATCGCCTGCGATTTTTTGACTAACTGTATTCGTGTGGGTTGCATACTTCTACTGTATCGTTATCGTTTTTGCTCGTTCTTTAATGGTGGCGGCAGGTTACGTCTGCGATAGCGGTAGTAACGTGCCGATTCGATTCGCTG